>JAYVIQ010000178.1:0-13131 GCA_043770215.1 Cytophagales bacterium
ACCTCTACACCAGTTTTATAAATTGTTTTTACATGAAAAAATATATGTATGCATAGTTCTTCTATTTTATATTCTACAGCGGTATATTCTATAGGTATAGGATGGCAGTCTGGAATAGAAAGGTAGGTGTTTTTAACTGCAAATAAACCAGCGGTTTTTGCCATTTCTAGCACATTACCTTTTGGGACTAAATTTTTTGTTATTGCATCTATAGTGTCTTGCTTGCTTACAAGCACTTTTGCAGTAGCTGTAGCAAGTCTTAGTGTATTAGATTTGTGGGTAATGTCTACCATTTTTTATGAATTTACCTTCCAAGAGTGGGTACTGTCTTCTAAAATTTCTTTTCCAAAAATAGGAACTTCTTTTTTTATCCATTCTACTATAGCTTCTGTAGCAGCATACACTTCAGATCTTCTTGGGGCAGATACAAAGACAAACAAACATATTTCTCCAGTTTTTACAAGGCCCAAGCTGTGATATATGTGCATGCATGTAAGAGAATAAGTTGCAAAAGTTCGCTCCCTAATTTCTGATAAAATTGGCAAAGCCATTTCTGTGTACGTACTGTATTCTATAGCCGTTACTTTTTTACCATTGAACTCATCTGCTCTAACCTGACCTAAAAAAATGTTGTGTGCACCAATAGTATGTTTGCTTTGGTGTTTTGCAATAGAATCAGCAATAAAGCTTGGTGTTATAGCGCCTTCTACAAATATTTTTTTATCACTCATCTACTTCTTTTTAATGTTTTTACCCACCAGAATATGGCGGTAATAACGCAATTTCGTCATTTTCTGCCAATGGTAAATGACAATTTGTTTCAATTATTTTTTTATTCAATGCTATTTTGAAGTTTTTAGCATCTAAATTATATTTTTTACCTACAATTTCTAGTACTTTTTCTAATGTATTGGCTTCTATTATTTCTTCATTGCAGTGTGTTACTTCTGCAATTTGGCCAAAGTATTTAATATTCATATCTTTTTTTTAAGTCTATTAAGTCCTCTTTGGAGTTTATATTGCTAAGACAAGAGGCATATTTAGGAGTTATTTCTATTTGTTGAGAGTCTCTTGCTAGGATAAAGTTTATTAGCTTTAAATCATTATCCTTGATTCTTTTTTGTAGTTCTTTTAATACACTTTTAGAGTAAATTCCACAAAGAGGGTGTATTTTTTTGTTTGTCTGCGCAACTGAAATTTGATTATTTTCATTTACTTCTGATAAAAAATAAGCAATGTATTCTTTTGTGACTAATGGCATGTCACAGCTTAGAATTAAATTTTTCTCAAACGTACTATGTACTAATGCACTATGAATGCCACCTAAAGGTCCTTTTTCTACATAAATGTCTTTTATTATGGGATAGGGTAAATCAGAAAAGTTTATTCCATTATGTATTAGGTGTATTTCTGTAGAAAATGGTTCAACTGCCTCTAGAATATGATCTATAAATCGTTTTTTTTGCCACAGTAATAAGCCTTTTTCTTCGCCCATACGGCTATTTTTTCCTCCGCAAAGAATAGAAATACCCATCATAAGTCAAAAAAACATTTGTAACAAGCTAATAATAACACAAGGCATAAGCCAAATTTTAAACCATTTGCTCTGTAATGTTTGCTGCCTAAATATGCACCTAAAAAGCCTCCAAAAACAACAATTGGCACAAAGTAAACATGAGAAAATGATATTTCATTGCCTTTAAATAAATGTCCGAAAATGCCAGATACAGAATTAACAAAAATAAATAAAGCACAAATTGAAGCAATTTCTGCAATGCTTGCCCAGCCAAAAATGAGTAGGAGAGGGCTCAACAATACTCCACCACCTATTCCTATCATACCAGAAGCTAGTCCAATCATTGCGCCTAAGAATATTGCCAAAGGTAGATTTATTTCTTTTTTTTTACTTTCCTTTTTTGAAAGACTAATAAGAATATAAGCTATAGAAAAAAGAAGAAATACACCCAAAAGTATTTTGTAAATAAAAAGGTCTACTTTTATGTATGCACCTATAAATGAGCATGGTATAGATGGTATGGCAAAAGGAAAAAACAGATGCCATGCTATTTTTTTTTCTTTGAAAAATAAAGCAAACGAAATAAAAGCAACAAAACAGTTCATTAGTAAAACCTGTGCTTTTATATCTGCCATTTCAAAACCAAACAAAATAAATACTGCCAAATAACCGCTAGCGCCTCCATGCCCAATACTTGCGTATAAGACAGAAACCGTAAAAAGACAAAAGCAAAATAAATAAACTAATTCTATTGATAAACTATGCAGCATGTACAATTTGTTGTTAGTATTTCAAATCTATTTTACAAAAAAAGGTTGCTTATTTCTAAGCAACCTTTTGTAAATTTTATTGAAATTGAGATTATTTAACCCCTGCAGTTTTCAATGCTCTTGGTATAATTACAGAAGCAATTGTTACCTGAGGGCTTGTAAGAATAGTGTATGTAGTAGCTTCTACATTTTTTACTCTTACAGATTTACCTAAGCCTAATCCTTCAATGCTAACATCTACATAGTCAGGTAAGTCTTTAATCAAGGCTTTTACCTTTAATTTATTTACTTTAGTAAACAATTTACCACCATTAGCAACACCAGTAGAGGTACCAATAATTTTAATTGGAATGTCAATAACAACTGGTTTGTCATCTGATACTCTAAAAAAGTCTACGTGATTGATAGTTTCACTTACTGGATGGTAAGAAGCATCTTTCAAAACACATTTCATTTCATTTCCTTCAATGTTTAAGTTTACAATAAACGCATTTGGCGAGTATAATAAATCTTTAAACAAATACATTGGAGCGTAGAAGTGGATTGGCTCAGCATCTCCACCATAAACTACACACGGCGCGTTACCCTCAGCTCTCAATCTTTTAGAACTTGCTGTTCCCAACTCTTCTCTCTTGAAGCCTACTATCTCTGTCGTTTTCATAGTTAATAACTATTTTTTTATATAAATAATGAACTTATAGACTCATGATCATGAATCTTTCTAATTGCCTTGGCAAAAAGATCTCCCAAATTTAACACTTTTATTTTAGAACTGGAAGCTTTTGTTGGAATTGTGTTTGTTAAAACCAATTCTTCTAGTACAGAATTGTTGATATTGTCATACGCATTGCCAGAAAGGACACCATGAGTAGCAATGGCTCTAACACTTAAAGCACCTTTATCCATGATTAATTTTGCTGCTTTGCATAATGTGCCCCCAGTGTCTATTAAGTCATCTACCAATATTACATGAGCATCTTTCACGTCTCCTATAAGCTGCATAGAAGCTACATGATTTGCTCTTTCTCTGTGTTTATCACACACAACTAAATCTACTCCAAAATGCTTAGCGTAATTTCTAGCTCTTTTAACTCCCCCAACATCTGGCGAGGCAAAAATTAAATTATCTAAACCTAATGACTTTATGTAGGGTACAAATAAAGAAGCTCCATCAAAATGATCTACTGGAAAATCAAAAAATCCTTGGATTTGGTCTGCATGTAAATCTACAGTCATCAATCTGTCTGCGCCAGCTGCTTTTAACATATTAGCAATTAGTTTTGCGCCAATAGCTACACGAGGTTTGTCTTTTCTGTCTTGACGAGCATATCCAAAATAGGGCATTACAACATTTACTCTGTATACAGATGCTCTACGAGCAGCATCTATCATTAGCAACAATTCCATTAAATTGTCAGAATGGCCAAATGTACTTTGAACAATGTATAAATCACAACCTCTTACGCTTTCATTAAAATAAACCGATAGTTCACCATCGCTAAATTTTTCTAAAGTGCATTTTCCTATTGTTGTACCGTATACTTTTGCAATTTCTTCTGCCAAATATTCAGATGCTTTTCCTGAAAATATTTTTACTGTTGGATTCATTTTTTTAGAGTAATTTGATAGGTGATAATCAAACAATTTGCAATTTGGTTTTTCTATTCCTTAGTTCAAAAATTATTCTTTATTAGTTTTAAACATTTTAAAAAAAGGTTTCCAAAGTGTTTTGAAAAATGTATCGAAGTCCTTATTTTCTTTAGTCCCTATTCCAAATTTTATGTATTTTGCTTCATGGCTTTTTACCAATGTTCCAAAAAGTATGTCCCATAAAGCAAATTTAGAACCTAGATTTTTATTAAAATGTTTTGGGTCATTGCTATGATGTATTTGGTGTTGAAACGGGCTAATAAAAAAATTTTCTAGAAATGAAAAATACCTTAGCTTAACATGAGAATGCCTTAAATTGGCACCAGAAAAAAAGAATAGAATGGTAAATACATTTGTACTAATATATGTAACGTCTTCTTTGTGACTGAAGTATATCCAAGAAAATATTCCTTGAACCAATCCTAGTGCAATTAAATAGCTAATGTTGTTAAACAATAATTCTACTGGATGAATTCTATATTGGGTAATCGGATTCATTACCGTTGCCGAATGGTGTACTTTATGAAATTGCCATAAAATGGGTATTTTATGAAAGAGCCAATGTATAAGAAAAGAAAAAAAATCTTCTACTAAAGTAAATGCAATTAAAAAGAAAAATGATGCCCACCAAATGTTAAATGTTAATTGAGAGTACCCAAAATGCATGACTAAAAAGTCTTCTAAATAAAAAACAAAGTAAGGTGCCCAACGAAAAATTATTGAAAGCAAAAATACTTTTACAAAGGAATTAAAAAAAATATAGATGTAATCTATACACGCAGATTTACTCAACCAAACCTTTTTGTTAAAAATATATTTGCCAAAAGATTCTTTTCTTTTTTCATAAAAATATATGCAAAAAGCAAGTAATAAAGAACTTAAAAGATAAATCCAATAGATTCTTTTTTCTCCAAAAGAATCACTTTGATTGCCAAAAAAAGTTAAAAATGGCATACTTATCGCCTGAATCAGTTGATCGTAGAAAGAATTTGTACCCACATTCAAAATTAATCAAATTCTTAAAAAAATGGTTCAATTACACATACTAATTCTAAATTACTTTGTCTTTATTAACATTTTTTTTTTCTGCAAGCAATTAGATTAAAAAATTGAAGTATTGGTATCTGTTGTGAACAATTCTAAAAACTTCATTCCTTTAAATGAATTCCCTTTTTCATTTAATTTAGGACTCCATACACAAATACTGTATTTTCCGGGCATTAGTGCAATTATGCCTCCACCAACTCCGCTTTTACCAGGCAAACCCACGTTAAAAGCAAATTCTCCAGATTCGTCATAAAAACCACATGTAAGCATTAGAGCATTCATTCTTTTGGCTTGACTCTCTGTGAGTATTTGTTGGGGGTCAGTAGTTTTTTTGCCCTTGTTTGTTAAAAATAAAAAAGTTTTAGATACTTCTTGGCACGTCATTTCTATAGAACACAGACTAAAATATAGATCTAAAACCTGTTCTGGATTGTTTTTTAAATTACCCAATGCTTTGATGTAATTGCATAGAGCTATGTTTCTATACCCTGTTTCTTTTTCAGAAAGTGCAATATTGGAAGAGTATGTTAAATCTGGCAAATCGGATACGTTTCTAATAAAATCCAACAAATCTCTTTTTGGATTTGCTAGTAAAGAAATTAGTACATCGCAAATTACTAATGCCCCAGCATTTATAAAGGGGTTTCTTGGTATACCATGATCAGATTCTAATTGTACCAATGAATTAAACGGAGAGCCAGAAGGTTCAACACCTACTCGTTTCCATAATTCCTCGCCTTCCATAGAATAGGCCAAACTACAAGATAATACCTTAGCTATACTTTGAATAGAGAATTTTATATTACAGTCTCCTGCGCCGTATTGGTAGCCACTAATGTTAGTTAGATATATACCCAATTGGTTCGGATTTACTTTGGCAAGTTCTGGTATATAACTAGCTACATTTCCATAATCTGGTTCTGGAAGTATTTTATGATAATTAGCTTCTAATATTTTGGAGAACTCCATGATTTTATATCAAATTGATGATTTATTTTTTATTCCTACTTTGTTGGTTATGTCTATATTTACAGGCTGAAATTTATCAATACTTAAAGAAAAACCAAAAAAACTACATTTCTACTCTTTTTTCATTTATGCTATATATAAAATAGATAGGGTTTGCTCCTTTGGCTTATTTACCTTTTAAAACCAATACCTTTACTATAATTCTATACAATTCATTAGGCATTAGAATTAAATTTAATTCTACGGTTTGTTTCCCCTTTTTCCAAATCTGAGAACATTTCCAAAATGTATAAACCTCCATTTCTGATGCTTGAAGCTTTTTATCTGCAGTAATTGGTGGGCCAAGTGCATCTGTAATTTTTGCGGTAAGGTGGTTGTATTTATCTACATAGTCTTGGTTGTGTTTTTCAAATTCACGTTTTATTTTATCTTTTTGGTCTTGGCTCATAGTAGGGGTTACTTTGTCCCACTCATAAATTAAAATACAGTTTCCCAAACTATCAGTATAGGCTCTGCTATACATGGGCATGTCTTCAAAATCAATTCTTTCAAATCCTATTGGTGATGTAAAAGTTAGGTTTGTATCAATTGGCAAAAATGCCATTGGCAACCTTTCGTTTTTAGAGTGTGTGATCTGTTTAGAATTCAATTCTTTTTCTAAAGAAAGGTATTGTTGAATGTTTGCTTTTTCTAGTAAAAAACGGTCTTGCTTAGTTGTGCAAGACATCAAGGCAAATACTAAAAAAACGGCTATATAAAGTTTCTTAATTTTCATTTTTAAGGCTTGTGTTGTAAATCTGTAATGAAGGGATTTTGTAGATAAATACAAATCCAAGAATAAAAAATATTCCTAATGCTAATGCGCTGTAATGCATGGAGCCTGTGAGGGCATTTATCAACCCAAAAACCAATGCACCTACAGAAACAGAAAACTTTTCTATAGTTTCATAAAAACTAAAATAAGAAGCGGTATTAGTGGTTTCTTTAGGAATAAGTTTTGCATAAGTAGAGCGGGACATACTCTGAATGGCTCCCATCATCATCCCCACAAAAACACCTAAAGTATAAAACTGAATCACCATTCCTTTTTCCATTAAAAAGGCACAAATGCAAATTAAGGTCCATGCTAGTACAGATATTTTTATTGCATATATATTCCCATTTACTTCAGAAATCTTAGAAAATAAATACGCTCCTACCACAGCCACCAATTGTAAAATAAGTACTAAAGTAATTAATTGATCTTGTTTCATGCCCACTACATCTTCGCCAAAAAGAGTAGCTACATACATGACTGTCTGAACACCCATACTATAGAATAAGAAAGAAAGTAGAAATTTTTTGAGAAGCGGAAGCTGTTTAACTTCGTTCCACACATTTGAGAATTTTAATTTAGCATCTTTTAAAATATTGTTTTTTAAAGCTGAAATTACAGTTGTTTTGCTAGGTAATACTCTAAAAGTAATTAGAGAAAACCCAAACCACCACACACCCACCATCAAAAAAGAATAGCGTACCGCCATACCTTGTGTTTCGAATCCAATAGTTTGCCACAACTGAACCATCATTAAGTTTATGACTAATAAAATTACACTTCCAATATACCCCAAAGAAAAGCCTTTTGCACTCACTTTATCAAATTTATCCTCTGTTGCTATTTCTGGTAAAAAGGAATTGTAAAACACTAAACTACCTGCCCAACCTATACCAGCCATTATAAACATGCTTACTCCAAAGAATAGTGAGTCTTTAGTAAAAAAAAACAAAGATGCGCAAGATGCAGATCCCAAAAAGCAAAAAAATTGCATAAATTTTTTTTTGTTGCCACCCATATCTGCCAAAGAAGATAAGATTGGATTTATGCATGCCACAAACAAAAATGCAATAGAAAGGGCCCAAGTGTATAATACTGTGTTGGCAATATTGGCACCAAAAATCTGAACAACTGCGTTTTTTCCACCGCTCATAGCATAAAAATATCCTGGGAAAATAGCAGTTGTAATCACTAAAGAATATACAGAATTTGCCCAATCATACATAGCCCAAGCCTGTATTGTTTTTGAGTTATTTTTTTGCATTGTTAAGATTCATTACCCTAACAAAGGTAGATGTTTTTTATCGATTGTAACTTTTATCGAAAGTAAATTTACAGGGATAATTTTTTTAATCATGTATAACTAAGTTCATTTAATACACAAATTCAATCATTTGGTTTTAAAATCAATAGGTTTATTAGAGACAAAAGAATTTTGTTTTTTGTTAAAAACAAAAACTTTATTGCGCAAGACTTGCTTAATATTGTTTATTTAATAGAGTTTATTTACCAATTCGTAGCTTATGCTTGTTTAATGGTTATACATTTTCATCCAACCATAACAAAGAACTATACATACACAAGAAGCTAAGCTTTTTTTTTAAAGAATAAATTCTAAATGAAACTTTGTTGCGAAAACATATTTTTTACGCTTTGAATTAGTAAATTTGTGTGAGATTGTGCCATTTAATTAATTGGGCACATAATTTATATTTGAAAAAAATGTCTGAATGGTTTAGCGAGTGGTTTGATAGTACCTATTATCATATCTTATACAAAGATAGAGACGATAATGAAGCTCATTTTTTTATAAGTAATTTGATGACTTATTTAGGAACCAGCAAAGGATCTAAGATTTTAGATTTGGCTTGTGGAAAAGGTAGGCACTCTAAATATTTAGAATCACTTGGATATTCAGTAGTAGGATTAGATTTATCTAAAAATAGTATAGATTCTGCTAAATCTTTGTCCTCTAATTATTTATCTTTTGATGTGCATGATATGAGAGATAAACTCCCATATGCTCCTTATGATGTTATCTTAAATTTATTTACAAGTTTTGGTTATTTTAATAATCAAGATGATGATTTACAAACCCTATCTAATGTTTCTAATGCGTTAGATGTAAATGGTGTTTTTGTTTTTGATTTTCTAAATATAGAGTATTTAGAAAAGAATTTAGTAAAGAAAGAAACCAAAATTGTGGATGGTATTGCATTTGATTTGAATAGGTTTATTGAAAATGGCTCATTGTATAAAAACATAACTTTTGAAATTGAAGGCAATAATTATACTTTTCAAGAAAGAGTAGATGCTTTGAAATATCAAAAGTTTGTAGACTATTTTTCTAAAGTTGGGTTAGAAATAACTGCTGTTTTTGGTGATTATCAGTTGACAGCCTTTGATAACCAACGTTCCAAAAGGTTAATTATTTTGAGTAAAAAGAAGGTATGAATATAACACTTGTTTTGATTTTTATAAATCTTATTGGCTTTATTCTAGCCTTTGCGTTGCGCAATAAAAAGCTTTCTAGCAATGTGTATGATTCTATAGTATGCCTTACAGCGGCTATGATGTTTTCTATAGTATTGTTTGATTTTTTGCCTCATGTATTTTTTGATTTTATCCAATATGGCACTTTAGAAATGCATCATGAACATGATCACGAGCATGATATTCACTCTTTAAACTATAGCAGAATAGCACTTTTTTTTGTTTTGCTTTTGTTTGGCTATCTTTTACAATTGTTTCTAGAACATTATGTCCAATCTAAATTTGAAAAAAAATTAGAGAATGGAATGCTTATTTTTGCTATGTTTTTGCATTCATTTTCTGAGTCTGCTGTTTTGTATGATTCGCATCAAAAATTAAATGAATCATTGCTTACGGGTATTATTTTCCATTCTGTTCCATTGTCTTTTGTGTTAGCCTATACAATTTTATCTCGTACAAGTTTTAAAATGAGTGTGCTTTGGTTTTTAATATTCTTGGCATCTATACCGTTAGGTATTGTAAGTAATAAATTTATGCAAGCAAGTCCTCAAGTTTTTCAATGGTCATCCATTATTGTGAGTGGAGTTGTTTTACATGTAATCTGGCATATTTGGGGATCTATAAAACAAAAAACCAAGTTGAGTTACATATTATTGGGGATGGGTTTATTGCTTGGTTATGGCGTCACTTTGTTTCATAAACACTAAAAAAGGAATTTTTTTATTTCTGCTATCACAGTTTTATCCCTTAATATTTTTGTGTGTCCAAGAGATGAAGTGCTGTATATTTTTATGTGATTTATTAACTGCTTAAAAATTAAAACATTTTCATATCTAACATCTGTGTCATCTCTGTCATGAATGGCTAAAGTCTCACAGAAATTTGTAGGGGTTATAATTTTTTGACCAAAAAAATAATCAAGATCTTTATTGAAATGACGATTAACTTCTTGCTCTATATATTTTTTTGTTTTGATGCCGCCATTTATTTTTTGAACAAAATCGTCCAGCATATTAGAGGCATTACTTGGTGCGGCAATAAGAACAATTTTTTGAATGGTAAGATTAGAATGAATCTTTCCATACACACAAGCCGCTCCACCTAGAGAATGTCCAATTACTTTTTTAATTTTATGTTTTTCTATAAGCAAAGACATTATTTCTGTCATATCTAGCATACTGCATTTGCTTCCTGTAGAGAGTCCGTGAGCAGGGGCATCAAAACTAATGATGTGGCAGTTGTTTTCTAAAGTCTCTATAATAGTTCTAAACTGAGTAGCTCTTCCACTCCAGCCATGTACTAAGAGTATTTTTTCCGAGTTTTTGTTGTTACCCCATTGGTAGGTTTTTATTGTTTGATTTTTAAATATCAAATCTTCTTTTAAAGCATGTTTCAAACATTTTTTTTCTGACTCTGGAAATGGAAATCTTTTTGGCTTAAAAAAATAGTTGTGAGCAATACCTTTATACAAACCAAAAAATTCTACTATTGGGTAGCTTTTTCTTAGTATTTGAATGATAAATGGATTAATCATTTTTTACGGAATTTTAAGTAAGTTAGTTTTTTTTGTGATTATAGAATCTATGAAATAAATAAAAGAAACATTTAATCCAAAAAGGTAAACGCTATTTTTTTGAATTTGATATAGTTAAATATTGTTCTTTTACACTGATTTTAGAAGTAGATCTCTTAATACAAGGATTTTTTTATGAACAAAATGGTACATGTATTTAAAAAAAAATCTACACCATAACCCATAATTTCAGGGTTGTAGTGTAGATAAATAATTAATTTCTTAATTTTCTAATATCCTATTTCATAAGTAGATCTAATATTCTTATTATATAATCCTTCTATTTTTAGGGTTCCTTTATGAGATTGCAAATAAGATAACAAAGCATTGGGATCTGTAAAAGGTTTGTTGTCTACTTTAGTAATTACAAATCCTTTACTAATTCCTGCATTAGCAAATCTTCCATCGCCCACACTAATTATTTTTAAACCTCCAGTAACTCCAAATTCTGTTTTTTCTTCGTCTGTGAGCTCTCTTAATTGGCTATTGTATACCGTAACTAAGCTTTTTTCTGATTTTTTTACAACATCAGTGTTTCCTAGTTTGTTTTTTAGTGTTACCACTGCTGTTTCTACTGTGCCTTTTCTTTTGTATGTAACATTTACTTTATTTCCTGGTCTAAATAAGGCTACGTTTTCTTGTAATTCAGAGGAAGAATTTACTGGAGTATTATTTATTTTTAGGATTACATCACCTACTTTTAAGCCAGCAGCTTCTGCAGCACTATTTTCTCTTACTTCAGAAACATACACACCTTCTAACTTGTCTAAGCCCTTTTCTTCTTTTAACTGAGAGGTTACTTCAGTAATAGACACTCCTAAAAGTGCTCTTTGTACTTCTCCGTACTGAATTAGATCATCTATTACTTTATTTACTAGGTTAGAAGGTACAGCAAAAGAGTAACCTGTAAATGTTCCATTTGGGGTTGCAATAGCGGTATTTATTCCAATAAGCTCTCCTTGTAAATTTACCAAAGCACCACCAGAGTTGCCAGGATTTACGGCAGCATCTGTTTGTATAAAAGATTCTATTGCCATATTTTCTTTGTCTTTAAGGATATTAATGTTTCTAGCTTTTGCAGAAATTATACCTGCCGTAACTGTAGAAGTTAAGTCAAAAGGATTACCTACGGCTAGTACCCATTCTCCAATTTTCATTTTTTCAGAATCACCATATTTGATGAAAGGCAATCCTTTTTCATCTATTTTTAAAACGGCCAAATCAGTTGTTGGGTCTGTGCCTATAAGTGTAGCTATGTATCTTCTTTTATCGTTTAAAACTACTTCTATCTTGTCAGATCCTTTTATTACATGGTTGTTTGTAACAATATATCCATCAGCCGAAAAAATTACACCACTGCCAGATCCTGCTTTTTGTTCTTGTTCTTCTTCTTCTTTTCCGTTTTGTTTTTGGGGTTGTTGCTGTTGGTACGGATTTCCATAACTATCTCCAAAAAATTGCCTAAAAATATCATCCATTTGTTGGTTTTGATAATTTCCGTATCCTAAATTTTGTGTCACTTTTTGGTATGTTGTAATATGTACAACAGTAGGTGTAGATACTTCTGCAGCATAAGTAAAATCTAAATTGCCAGGAAGTACCTGATTTCCTGTAAGTTTGTAATGTGGAGAAACGCCATTGTTTACATAAGTATCTCCATGCAAGCTGTTGAAATAGAAATGGTAAGAACCCAATGTGATAGCACTTCCTGCTAATGCTGCGCCAAATACGCTTAATAAGAAAGGTTTTTTGTTCATATTGATCTTAATTTATTTTTTTATTATTGTTTATTATCTATTGTACAACGAATGTTTTTTACAATTATTATACCAAATCATTTCCAAGAAGAATCAAAAAAGCATTTATTCTTGTGAAAAAAATAAATTCTGACAAATTGTCTTATTCAATTTCTTTTTTTGCCACTGAAGTATTTTTTACAAGATTCGATGTTTAAAAACTGAGTAAAGCAAAAATTTCCATCAGCAAAGCAACCCCAATATGTATAAAAATACCACCATAAATATTTTTTGTTTTAAGTGCCAATATACCAAGTATATAAGCCCCTCCAATAGAGCCTAAGGTTTCTCCTAGGGGTTTTCCAAAATGTATTACTGCATAGGCTACCATCATTGGGAGTACTACATAATTGCCCAAATATTTTTCTAATCTGTAAATCAAAAATCCCCTAAACATAATCTCTACAGCTAGAAATGAAGTTAGATAGAAAAACTCGAAAATTAAAAATGAAGACCAGCTAGAAATAGAATGAATGTTTGAAAATTCTAAATAGTGTGCTTTA
>JAYVIQ010000179.1:0-2168 GCA_043770215.1 Cytophagales bacterium
ACCTCTAAAAAAGGAGGGTTCAATAACTTATTCTTTTGTTTAAATGCAAACTGTACAAATTCTAGCCCTACACCTATATTGTTGTCTGATTTTGAGAGTTTAGAATCCAGAGCTGTACTTAATGGCGATGGATTTGTAAGTATACAACCTATTAAAGTAGTAACTGGAGCAAACCAATATACTTTAACAAACAACTCAGATGGAAAGTTGGGATGTGCAGACTACACATTAAATTTTAGTTTGCAAAACTGGTACGGTGCTAATGAATTGAATATAAACACAAATGGTGCCGTTGGGTCAGAGATTTTTGTAAAAGACAAATCAAATACTAATTTAATAAGTCTGGGTACTGTAACTAAAAATGGAATTAGTACGTATTTATTAAAACTAAAAGAAAGTGAGTTGGATGAAGTAACAGCTATAGTGGTCCGAACCTGTGAGAATGATTTTGGTAATTTAGTTTCTAAAACAGTACGATTAAACGAAATGACACTTGGGATCATACAAGACTTTACTACTTCTTTATTACAATCAAAAGAAGAGCAAACTCTAGAACAGGTATCTATCTTTCCCAATCCAAGCCAAGATGGTGTATTTAATTTATCTCAAATAAGTAATTGGAAAGTGTTTACTACGTTAGGCCAAGAGGTAAAATCAGGAAATAGTAACTCAATCAATCTTTCAGAACAACCCAAAGGGGTTTATTTGTTTAAGACTGGTGAAACAATCAAACGAATTATTGTAGAATAAATTAAATCTAACTTTTAGAAAGCAAATATATGTTAAAATCTCTTATTCTAATTGGCATTCAAACTTGTGCAGTCATTGGTTATGCTCAGCAAACCAATGTTCCAAGGAAAAACGTACTCATGATTATGATAGATGATCTTCGTCCGGAATTAGGATGTTATGATCATCCATTGGTAATATCCCCTAAAATTGATAAGTTAGCCTCTGAGAGTACTCAGTTTGATCGGGCTTACTGTCAGCATGCTCTTTGTGCACCTTCAAGAACCAGTATGTTAACAAGTACTCGTCCAGAAAAAACTGGAATGCAGTCTTTGGAAGACTTGGTTAACGAAAAACTCCCCAATGCTCCTACAATACCAAAACATTTCAAAGCCAATGGCTACGAAACTATTGGTTATGGGAAAATATATCATAATGGACAAGATGATAGAAGTTCATATACAAAACGGGTTACCAACTTAGGTTCATTTAAAGATTATTTACTGCCTCAAAACATACCCTTCAAAACAAACCTTACTGCTGATGGACAACTTGGTCCATCTACAGAAGCTCCAGATGTAGGTGATTACGAACATTTAGACGGCAAAATGACTAAATTAGTACTTGAAGAACTGCAAAGATTAAAAGATGATCCAACCCCTAATAATTTCTTTTTAACAGTTGGTTTTGCGAGGCCACACCTTCCTTTTACAGCCCCTAAGAAGTACTGGGACATATATGATAGAAGTAAAATTACAGTTCCGCCCACAAAAGAACCTATAGGATTATATGATAAAACACTGCCTAATTCGGAAGAATTGAGGGCTTATTCTGATATACCAAATACACCAGACAAAAATCCTCTTAGCATTGCTAAAACCAAAGAACTAATACATGGTTATTATGCCAGTGTTAGTTACATAGATTTTTTAATTGGTGAAATTATAAATAAATTGGATGCCACAGGATTAAGACAAAATACAATTGTAGTTTTAGTATCTGATCATGGTTTTAAGCTTGGTGATTATGGTGATTGGTGCAAGCACAGTCCTATGGAAGTAGATAATAAGGTTCCATTAATTATAAGCGCTCCTGGGTTGTCTGTAAATAAAAGATCATTATCACCCGTTGAGTTACTTGATATTTTCCCTACACTAACCGATTTATGTAATATTCCTACACCTAATGGTTTAGAAGGTGTTTCATTAAAGCCTATTTTGAAATTTCCTTCGGCTGAAGTAAGAAGTGTAGCAGTTAATTCCTACAACCGTTATGGTAATGAGCTTGGAATGTCCGTTAGATCAGCTAAGTTTCGTTACACTGAATGGAGAAATACAGGCACTAAAAAACTGCTAGCTAAGGAGTTGTTCGATTATGAGAACAATTTCATTTTAGGTGATAATATTTCAGGAGAGGCTGCTTATACAGATCTAATGAAA
>JAYVIQ010000180.1:0-38905 GCA_043770215.1 Cytophagales bacterium
CCTCTATCCAAAAATTTCTATTGCTGGCTACTGCAAAATCTAGATTTTCTGAATGAATAATTTGTCCTTGCTTTAATGTATATAAAAAAATGCTATCTGACTGGTTAGTAATTTTTATAGAAAAATTGTGTAGTTTGTTATTGCCAAGATAATTTACTTCTTGACCGTAACTAAAAAACCAAAAACCAAAGAAAAGGAATAATATAATTTTTTTTTTCATATTTTTTTTCATCAATTCATTGATTAAACAAAGCTAAGCAAATATTTTTCATTGAAATAAAATAAAAATAAATCATTTTTAGAAAGTTACGAAACCTATTGACTATAAAAATGGTTTAACTAATAATATAAACGTGCAACAGCACGTTAATGTTAAGCAAACAATTGGTTAATAACTTATTTATGTTTTTAAAGTAGGGATATGAGACAGATAAAAATCACAAAACAAATCACTGTAAGAGACAACCAAAGTATTGAAAAATACCTTTCGGAAATAAATCGTATAGAACTTATAAAACCAGATGAAGAGGTTATTTTGGCCCAAAGAATTAGAGAAGATAATGACCAAGAAGCACTTAATAAATTAGTTCAGGCAAACTTGAGGTTTGTTGTTTCTGTAGCTAAGCAGTTTCAAAACAATGGAATGCACCTTTCTGATTTAATAAACGAGGGGAACATAGGTTTGTTAAAAGCAGCTCAAAAATTTGATGAAACAAGGGGTTTTAAGTTTATTTCTTATGCCGTATGGTGGATTAGGCAATCAATTATAGCTTCTATTTCTAATAATACTAGACACATACGCATCCCTCAAAATAAAATAAATGAACAAAACAAAATACGCCAGTTTTCTCAGGAGTTTGAGCAGTATGGCGAACGTCCACCAACAGACGAAGAAATTTCTGAAGCGTTAAATATTCCTGTATCAGACATAGAAGTCCTTAGAGATAATGGCAAATCTATGTATTCTTTAGATAATCCTTTGCCTGGTGCAGAGGAGACTTCTCTACTAGATGTCATTATTTGTCCAGACACAGACTTAGAGGATGACATGAACAGAGAATCTTTTTCAGAAGATATAAAAGATATCTTTGGAGTATTAAACTCAAGAGAAAGAGATGTACTTAAGTTCTATTATGGAATAGGTTTTGGAAAGCAACATAATTTCGAGGAGATAGGTGAAATATTGCTCATTACCAGAGAAAGAGCTAGGCAAATAAAAAACACAGCCATTCGTAAATTGCAACGCAGTTCTAAAACAAAAGTGTTAAGGCAATATTTAGGTTAATCAACAAAGAGGAGGGTGTTTGAGCAATTTTCTTTCAAACGCTCTCCTAATTTTTTTGTATGAGTATGCTTTCAGATCTTTTAGTAGTACGTATAAAGCAAATGTAAGTGCCTGAGTTTACGCTGTTACCTCCAAAATTAGTTCCGTTCCATTCTACAAAATCTTCTTCTACTCCATTCAGTTTAAAAGAAAAAATTAAATTTCCAATGGCATCATAAATAGAAATTTCTTCTATGGTTTCTATTTTTTTATTAAGCTTTATCCTTGTTTTACTACTAAAAGGATTTGGGTATACTTCTGAGGGTACAAAAGTATTATTGCTTTGGGCTTGTAGTGTATTGCTAAAAAAAAATAAGCAAAACATGGAGCAAAAGGTAAACAAATAAACTATTTTTTTTCTAGTAAACACAATTCTACTTTTTGTTAGCCAATATAGCTCTTATTCTGCAGTTAGTGTAATAATTTCTGTTCTTCTGTTTAATTGTAGCTCTTCAGTTGTTTCATTGCTTGAAATGGATTGTTGCCCTCATTACCCTTTTGGTTCTACCTTTTTTTCTCTAATGCCGTAACAGATTAAATATTTCCCCACAGATTCTGCCCTTTTTTGAGATAAGTCTAAGTTGTATGTAGCATTTCCTTGGTCATCTGTAATTTTATTTCATAATTAATTTTTTTATTTGTGTAGGATGAGTACTCTTATAAACCAGGATTTATACCATCTTTTACCATAACTAATACGTATTTTTTGTTTTTAAGTAGTTTTGCTTTAGAAGATTCCATATTGTTGGCGTCAAGTCATTCTATCTTTATTCTTGCATTCTAACTATGCTATTCCGTTGGTAAGTAAATTTAGTGTCAGTATTTATGGCTGTAACTAATTTTAATTCAATGAGTTATTTGCAATTTATAGCGTAATTTTTTTCAAATAGTACATTAGGTGCGGGTTTACTTTTATATAAAAAGTTTTTTAGCACTGCTTTTTAATGGCAGCGTTTGTCTTCTACTTTTAATTTTGTGATGTGAATTATTAGATCTGCTTTCAAGAATGTTTCTCTTAATGGAGCTATCTTATCTCTGATCTTTAAAACAAATTGCTGTAAATTCTGGAGAAAATAAATATCAACTCTTCCTCAATATCAGAAGCGGAAATATTAAAATTATCTTTCATTAATTGTGTTTTTTTATAAAATTACAATGCATCAGGATTTGAAAAAAAAGTAAGATGCAAATAGAACAACTACTAGACTTTGGGAAAGTTTCAAAAATTGCTTTTTTTTATTTTAAATTAATTTTTTCACGCACACTTCTTTTGCGAAATAACTTAGTATTATTTCTGCACCAGCTCTTTTTATGCTCAAAAGTGTTTCGTGTATTGTTTTATCATTATCTAACCAGCCGTTTTGGGCAGCTGCTTTTATCATGGCGTATTCGCCACTTACATTGTAGGCGGCAATAGGTAAGTTAGAATTTCGTCTTAATAAATGTATGATGTCTAGGTAAGCCAATGCCGGTTTTACCATTAAAAAATCAGCCCCTTCTTCTGCATCAAGTTTAGCCTCTATTAATGCTTCTTTTGCATTTGCTGGATTCATTTGGTAGGTTTTTTTATCTCCAAATTTTGGTGCACTGTCCAATGCGTCTCTAAACGGACCGTAATATGCACTTGCATATTTGGCAGTATAAGCCATGATACTTGTGTTGCAATATCCGTTTTTATCTAAAATTGTTCGGATATATCCAATTCTGCCATCCATCATGTCAGATGGACCTACAATATCAATGCCCGTTTGAGCTTGTACTAGAGCCATCTCCCCTAATATTTTTAGCGTAGGGTCGTTTAGAATTTCGCCATTTTCTACCAATCCGTCATGACCATCTGAGCTGTATGGATCCATAGCAACATCTGTCATAATTACAGCTTGTGGAAATTCTTTTTTAATCTGATAGAGGGCCTTTATGTATAGGCCTTCTGTGTTTGTGCTTTCTGTAGCAAAAGTATCTTTATATACATCTGGAAGACAAGGAAAAATAGCAAAAGCTTTTATCCCTAAGTTTAAGCAACTTTCTATTTCTTTCAATAATAAATCTAATGACCAGCGAAAAATGCCAGGCATAGATATTATCTCTTCTTTTTTATTCTGACCAGGCAGTAAAAAAAGAGGGAATAATAAATCATTTTTAGTAAGAAAAGTTTCTTGGGCTAAACTTCTTATAGCTTCTGATTTTCTATTGCGTCTAGGTCTTTGGTTCATTTTGCTTTTAAAATAATGTCCAAATTTAAAATTTTATAATGTAATATTACCCAGTTTTTTTAAATTAACGTCAATCTTATGGCAAACTAATTGTAAGATTTTTTACGGGTTCAATTTCTAGGCATTTAATTAAATAGCATAAAAAAATATTAAAAGGTTTTGAAAGCAAAGTACACGTACCATAAAACCAATAATTTGTAAAAATAAAAGCAATATTTTGTGTATTGTCAATGAATAACCGTAGCTTTGTTTTTTATTAATTAAACATAAATGAGTGCACAAGTGCTATTTATTTGCTAAGATTTGAATAAAAATAAAATAATTCTATTCAGTATCTTGCATATCTAAAATAAAAACATCACTTTTGTAATCCATTTGAAAAAAAGCGCATGGCTAGAGTTTGTCAAATAACAGGAAAGAGACCAGTATCGGGAAATAATGTTTCTCATGCTAACAATAAAACGAAGAGAAGATTTCTTCCAAATCTTCATAAGAAGAGATTTTTCATCCCTGAGGATGGTACTTGGATAACACTTAAAGTATCTTCAACAGCGTTGAGAACAATAGATAAATATGGCATCAGTGCTGTATTGTTAAAAGCTAAAAAAGACGGAGTAATCCTATAATACATACATAGAGATGGCTAAGAAAGGAAATAGAATTCAAGTAATTCTTGAGTGCACTGAGCACAAAGACAGCGGTATGGGTGGTACTTCTAGGTACATCACTACTAAAAATAGAAAAAACACTACAGGCAGAATGGAGTTGAGAAAATTCAATGCTGTGTTGAGAAAATATACTGTTCACAAAGAAATTAAGTAAGCGTTATGGCAAAGAAAGTAGTTGCAACTCTTAAAGGTACTAACACAAGTAAGGCATATTCTAAAGTAATAACAACATCAAGATCAGAAAAAACTGGTGCTTATGTTTTTAAAGAAGAAATTGTAGAATCTGAATTGGTTCAAGAATATTTGGCTAAAAAATAGTTTTAGTCAGTATAAGTCAATTATTCAAAAAGTCCCATTGGGACTTTTTGTGTTATATTAAAGTCTGTAAAATTCATATATTTATGGCATTATTTGGTTGGTTCTCAAAAGACAAAAAAGAAAAACTAGATCAAGGATTAGAAAAATCTAACCAAAGTTTTTTAAATAAAATATCCAAAGCACTTGTTGGCAAAACAAAAATAGATGATGAGTTTCTTGACACATTAGAAGAAATTCTTATTACGTCTGATGTTGGGGTACACACTACCCTAAAAATAATAGATAGATTAGAAGAGCGTGTAGCAAAAGACAAGTATCTAGGTGCAGATGAACTGAATACAATTCTAAAAGAAGAAATACAAGCGCTTCTATTAGAAAACCCCTCTCAAGATTTTTTAGATTTTAAGCTTCCTGCAACTAAGAAACCATACGTAATAATGGTTGTAGGTGTAAATGGTGTAGGTAAAACTACAACTATTGGTAAGCTTGCCAATCAATTTAAAACTAATGGCTATAAGGTTGTTTTAGGTGCTGGAGATACCTTTAGAGCTGCTGCTGTAGACCAACTTAAAATTTGGGGAGAGAGAAATGGAGTTCCTGTAATAGACAAAGGAATGAACACCAATCCAGGTGCAGTTGCTTTTGACTCTGTTAAATATGCTATGGATAATAATTTTGATGTGGTAATTATAGATACCGCAGGCAGATTACATACCAAGCTTAATTTAATGAATGAGCTTACGGCAATAAAACGTGCAATAGAAAAAGTTATGCCTGGTGCTCCGCACGAAGTGCTTTTGGTACTTGATGGATCAACAGGTCAGAATGCAATAGTCCAAGCAACCGAATTTACAAAAGCTACCGAAGTAAGTGCACTGGCTATTACCAAACTAGACGGTACAGCAAAAGGTGGTGTGGTAATAGGGATTTCAGACCAATTTCAAATACCTGTAAAATACATAGGTGTAGGTGAGGGGATAAACGATTTACAGATTTTTAACAAAAAAGAATTTGTAGATTCTTTTTTTAGGGGGTAAGATAATTGTGAAAAGAAACACAAGCCTTTGTTCACCCCAAAGGCTTTTGTTTTAAATACAAAAAATGCAGCTTTTAAGTATATTCTTGTGCCATTAAGCTTAAACTAAATCAGCATACTACCATATAATTCATTAAATTTGTAGAAGTAAGCTTTAAAAGAAATTATTAAAATGTGCAGAATGCATTTTATAAGATACTTAAAGCCAAAAACTAAAGACAGATGAAGACACGTTCGCTAAAAAAAGACAAAGTAAATATTATTACACTTGGTTGCTCTAAAAACTTAGTAGATTCAGAAAACATTTATACCCAGCTTAAAAATGGACAAATAGATGTAGAGTATGAAAACAACCGTAAAAAAGCAAATGTTGTAATTATAAATACCTGTGGTTTTATAGAAAATGCAAAACAAGAGTCTATAGATACAATATTGCAATATGCAGATGCCAAAAACAAAGGATTGGTAGATAAAGTATATGTAACAGGTTGCTTATCTGAACGTTATAAAAACGATTTAGAGATTGAGATACCAGAGGTAGATGCCTATTTTGGCACAATGGAAATGCCACTTTTGCTTAAAAAATTCAATGTAGATTATAAGCATGAGTTATTGGGCGAGCGAATTACGTCTACAGCTATGCATTATAGCTATTTAAAAATTGCCGAAGGTTGTGATAGACCTTGTTCTTTTTGTGCTATACCGCTTATGAGAGGTAAGCATGTTAGTAGAAGCATAGATGACTTAGTAAAAGAAGCTTCTAACCTAGCAGCTAGAGGTACAAAAGAATTGATTTTAATTGCTCAAGACCTAACGTATTATGGTTTAGATATTTATAAAAAACGTGAATTGTCTAAACTATTAGATAAACTAGCTGATGTAAATGGCATAGATTGGATACGCTTGCACTATGCTTACCCATCTGGTTTTCCTATGGATGTTTTAGAAGTAATGCGTGACCGTAAAGAGATTTGTAATTATCTAGATATACCATTACAACACGGCTCTACCGAAATGTTACAACGCATGCGTAGAGGCATAACAAGACCAAAAACAGAAGAATTAATTCATTCTATACGTGATATGGTACCAAATATTGCCATAAGAACTACGCTTATTACTGGGCATCCAGGAGAAACGGAAGCAGAGTTTCAAGAGATGTATGAATTTGTTGAGAAAATGAAATTTGAGCGTTTGGGTTGTTTTCAATACTCTCACGAAGAAGATACTCACTCTGGATCTTTGGTAGACGATGTGCCAGAAGAAGTAAAAGAAGAACGAGCGGCAATCATAATGGATTTACAGCAAGGAATTTCTTTTGATCATAACAAGAAATTTATTGGCAAGGAAGTAAAAGTATTAATAGACAAAAAAGAAAATGGCTATTTTGTGGGTAGAACAGAGTTCGACAGTCCAGAAGTGGATAACGAAGTTTTGATTCCCGCTTCTGAGCATTATTTGCCAATAGGTGGTTTTTGTAATGTAATAGTCAATGATGCTACTGAGTTTGATTTATTTGCTACACCAGTTGTGAAGTAAAGAGTAGTAAGTAGTAAGGTTTTAATGCTTTCAAGATAGTTACATTTAAAAATAATTAGTAATTCAGTTATTAATTGTGAACAATAAAGCATGAAAAAACAATCTTTTGATTTTAAAGAAACAGGTTTTTTTGGAACCTTGTTCAATGATTTTATTTCTCAAAAAGAAAGTTTACGCCCTTTTTATACTTCTTTAGAATCACTAGATTTAGAATCTTTTAATATAGATTTAGATAAAAGAGATGCATTAGTTGCTACCTTACAAGAGCAGTCAAAAGGTATACAATTGAGTTCTAAATCTATCTATAATTTAAACTTACTTAAAGAAAAAAATACCTTAACCGTAACTACAGGGCACCAGCTAAATTTAATGGGTGGACCTTTATTTTTCACATATAAAATTCTCTCTACAATAAAGGCATGCGAAGAATACGCTAAAGAGTTTACAAAATACAATTTTGTGCCTGTTTATTGGATGGCAACCGAGGATCACGATTTTGAAGAGATCAATCATTTTTTTCTCTTTGGTAAAAAATATTCATGGACTAAAGATGTAGAAAACAAAGCTGTTGGCGATTTAGGTTTAGAAGACTTGCAATTGTTTTTGACTGAAATCACAGATATTCCTGATAACATAAAGAAATGTTATTTAGAAAGTAAAACATTAAAAGAAGCACACTTAAAACTAGTAAATGAGCTTTTTGGCGCATATGGTATTTTAATTTTAGATGCCAACACAAGGGATTTAAAAAAGAGTTTTATAGACTTTGCCATTAAAGAAATAAATAATCAAGTAGTTTATAATCAGGTAAATATAAGCAATACTTTGCTAACGAATCTGAGGTATAAAACTCAGGTTAGTCCCCGAGAATGTAATTTATTTTATCAAAAAGAGGGCACTAGGTATAGAATAGAAGTTAAAGAAGAACAAGTACATTTAATTGGAGCAGAAGAAATTTTTAGTAAAACAGACTTTATTGCTTTGATAAATAACAACCCATCTTTAATCTCTCAAAATGTATTGACACGACCTCTGTACCAACAACAAATACTTCCAAACATTGCTTATGTAGGTGGGCCAGGAGAAATAGCTTATTGGCTACAACTCAAAGGATTGTTTGAGTCACAATCATTTGCTTTTCCTATATTAATCCCAAGATTTTTTGCTTTGTACTTGCCAGAATATGTGCAAGTAAAAATGGATAAAGCAGGCTTACAAATAGAACAGTTGTTTCAAGCTTTTGAAACCATTAAACAAGAGATTTTGTTGAATGATACGGAAGGAGTAGCCTTACTAAAAACCATAGATGCTCAGTTTGAGAATTATAAAAACGGCGTTTTAGACTCTTTAAAAAACCAGTTGAACTTAAGTTTACAAAGTTTTGCAGAAGGTTCTATGACCAGAATTGAAAAAGAGCATCAGAACATTAGTAAAAGAGTTAAAAAAGAAATTGAAGCCAGAAACTCTATTAAAATAGATCGAATAAAAAATATTTTCGATACGCTTTTTCCAGAGGGAGAGTTACAAGAACGACACGAGTCTTTATTTACTTTTGCCATAAACGAACCCAATTTTGTAGAAGAAGTGTATAATTTACTAAATCCTTTTGAATATAAATTTCAGGTGTTGAGTCATGAATAAGCAAGAGCTTAGGACACTGTTTTTAGCAAAAAGATTGTTGCTTACAGAAGATGAAGTCATACTAAAAAGCAATAGTTTATCAGAAAAAGCTCTTTTAATAATTAGAGAAGTTAAGCCTAGCTTAGTTCTATTGTTTTTACCCATTTCTAATAAAAATGAATTTGATTGTAAAGAACTAGTAGTAAAACTATGGAGTCTAGGGATAAAGACTGCAATACCAGTAACAGATTTCACTACTAAAGCTATGCATTTTGCAATATTCGATTCTAATACAGAATTAGTTGAAAAGAAGTATGGCATTTCTGAACCTAGAAATCCAATCTACATTAAAGAATATAAAAATGCTTTGGCAATTGTACCTTTATTAGCACACGATAAATCTAACTTTAGAGTAGGGTATGGTGGTGGGTTTTATGATCGATTTTTTCAACAGCAGACAAACATGTATAAGCTTGGGGTAACTTTTTTTGCTCCTGTTGATTTTATAGATGATTTAGATACGTTTGATATAAGGTTAGATAAAGTGGTATTTGACTAAATTTTATAAGACTGTATAAACAAGAATTCATGTTTATTTTAAAGCAAGAGTTTTAAAATACTGGTTGTAAATTGTTAGATATTTATTTAGACAGCGTTACTGATTTTTGTAATGTATAAAATTTAATTATCTGATCTTAAATCAATTAATAATTAGTTAAACTGGTTCATTGTATTTTGAATTCCCATGAGTACAAAATTATATACAATATCCTGAGCCTTATCCAAAGCTAATTCTACATCTATACGTTCATTTATAGAGAATGTAGACAACACAAAATCTGCTTGACTTCCTTTAGGGAAATCGTTTCCTATACCAAATTTTAATCTAGCATATTCATCTGTACAAAGTGTTTCCTGAATATTTTTTAATCCATTATGTCCTGCATCACTACCTTTGGGTTTAACGCGTATTTTGGCAATTGGTAGAGCAAGATCATCTACAATTACTAAAATATTTTCTATATCTATTTTATATTCGTTTAAGTAGTGTTTTACTGCCTTGCCACTCAAATTCATAAAAGTAGTTGGTTTGATTAGGATGATTTTTTTACCCTTATGGCTGCATTCTGCTACAAAAGCATGTTTTTTTAGCTCAAAAAATACTTTTTTATCTGCAGCAATTCTATCTGCTAGATCAAATCCTATGTTGTGTCTTGTTTTATTGTATTTATCTCCAATATTTCCAAGTCCTATAATTAGGTATTTCATTGTGTATTGGTGTATTATAACTTAGTGCTAAAACAAAAAAGGGGCTAGCCCCTTTTTTGATATTAATTTATAATTTTAAGGGTGTTATTTTTTATCTGAGTTATGCTCAGACTTACATTTAGTGGTATCTTTTTTACAACACTTCATTCCTTTTTCGCATTTAGCACTGTCATTTTTACAACAAGTAGAATCTAATTTGCATTTAGAAGAGTCTGTTTTGCAGCAAGTACTATCCTTTTTAGAGCTAGTAGAATCTTTCATTTTGCAACAGGCATGTTCTTTTTTATCTTCTGTTTTGGTACAACTTACAAAATTTAGCGCCAATAACATGCTTAGGATAATTAATATTCTATGTACCATTTCTTTTTATTTATGATTAATAATAGCAAATTTATACAAATTAGTTTGTAAACAAAAAATATATACTAAATGTCCCAAATAAGTTCCGAACTAAGGTTTAAAGTAATTTCTTTTTGCATAGCAAGAATACAAAATAGTTTGAAAGAATGGGTTCTGGAAAAAACAAAAATTCAAGATGCTGCAAACAACGAGACTAAAAGTTCTATGGGAGACAAGTACGAAACAGGAAGAGCAATGGCTCAGAATGAAATTGAAAAATTAGAATCTACTATTTTTCTAGCCAAAAAACAATTGGATTTGTTGGTTCAAATAAAAAATGACACTAGTCAAATTTCAGAATCAAATGTAAGAATGGGGTCTTTGATTGAGTTGGATAATGATCTGTTTATGTTAGCAGTACCAATAGGTAAAATAACTATAGAACAAATAAATGTTATCTGTATTAGTGCACTATCTCCAATAGGCAAAAAGTTAATATCTAAAAAATCTGGAGAAGAGTTTCTTTTTTTGAATCAAAAAAAGAAAATAGGGGAGATTTTAAATGCTTAAGAGGTTTATGATTTCATCTCTTTTTTTCTTTCTTCTTTTCCTTTGTTTCTGAATTTCTCCTGTTCTTTTTTAATCAAATGCATTTCAACCACTGTTTCTATAGGTCTAAGACTTAAGAATAAAATTGTTTTGGCAAGTAAGCTCAGTGTTATTTCTCCAAGTCCTCCATTTTTAAAATAATTATGAGCAAATTCGTCTATTCTTGGTTCTACAAAGGCTTCTGTGATTAGGAACAAAGCAAATACTACAATGAGTGTTATTCTAATTGCTTTTTTGCTTAGTTTAGCTTTTGTAAGAGCATCTAATGATTCTTGAAGAGCTATGTTTTTAAATTCTAATTCTTCGTTTGCCTTGTTTATTTTATTTTGAAGCCTATCACTAACTTTAGTTATAAGTTTAGCTTGGTCCAAGAGTTCGTCATAAGATTTTTGGAAGAATACAATATGTTCTTTGCATTCGCTTAAACTTAATTGCTCATTTTCTAAAAATTCTTTAGATGCTTTAAGCGCTTCTTGTTCATCGCCAAAAACGTTTTTCGTACCAGATCCTCTTGTATTACTTCTTTGGTCTAGCACTATTCAATTTCAATTAGTTCAAAAGGAGCATCTATGAGATCCATATAATCTTCCCCAGATTCCATCATGTCTTCGTCATTTGCACTGTAGTACCATTTTATAAGCACATCTTTTCCTAGATTATCTATTTTATCTATTTTTTTTAAAATATCTAAAATACATTTAGATGAGCTAGTATTAAAATAATCTAATTGTACATTTAATACAGTCTTATTAAATGGTGAAGCAGCGTAAGCATCTAGCCATTGGTAAATTGGCAAATAAAAGTCAAGTGAATTTTCTGGAATTGATCTCCCTTTCAAATGTAACACACCGGTTGTTGGATTAAATTCTACAAGAGGTGTTATCGAGGTTCCATCTATTTTAAGTAGTTCCATTTTTATTGTATTTTTTCTAAGTTTATTCTTGTCTCGAAATTAAAATAAGAAAAATCAGCATTGATATCTTCAAATGTATATTTCATATCATTGCCTGTTTTGCGTGCAATATCTAAAAAACCTAATCCTCCACCCCCTTTTTCAGAAAACGTACCATTATTCAGTACTTCCTTGTGCAAAGACCTAAGTTCTTCTTTATTTAAGCCGTTTATTTTTGCAATCCAGTGTTCTAATTTTTGAACTTTTGTTGTTTCAATGTGATTGCCTGTAGCTATAATACAAAAATCAGACTCTATCCAAACTTTCAACGAGGCTATGTGCGCATTATTTGGGGTATTCAAAGTGGCATTGAATTCTAAATTATGGCTCACATTTTGAAAAACCTCTACTAATACATTGTAAATTTTCTTTTTGGACTGTAAAGTGTAGTTTTCATTTAGTAGTCCAGACTCTATTCTGTCTATAAAAAGTTGAACCAAGTCAAAAGTCAATCCACCTTCATAGGAAAGCAAAATGAGATGCTCACTTGTATCGTCGTATCGTCTAAATAGGTTTGACATTTTATCTATATCAAATATAGCAAAAACTTGTTTAAATAATATTACAATATAATTAAAAACATTTGTGAATTTCAATTATTAGGTTTTTATACTTAATATTTTAAACTTAAAAGTTTTTTACATTACTTATTTTATATTATATGTACGGTATTTATTACATCTAGGTTGCAATTATAGTGTGTGACAAGAGGTTTTTTCATAGGAAAAATGATGTCTGTTTTAGACTTATTTAACTATTAATACACACTTAATTACTTTAATGACATTAGAAAATTTAATAATAAATATTACAGAGTATATTTCTTTTAGTAATTAAGTCTTTGTATGATCATACGTTAGCGTGCCATAAGCATGTTCATCTTTAATTTAAAAAAAGGAATGATAAATATTTTTTCTTTGTTTCTAGTTTGATTTTTTTGCTATGAGTTGTAGAATTAAAAGCATCAAATCCTTTTTATAAAAGGGAATCATTGGAGGAAGGTTTATGAAATTTAAAGATTAAACTCTATATAGTATATTGTTTGTTTTAGAAAAGGAAGGTTTGGTAATTACAGGAGGAAAAAAAATCCGTAAACAATTGAAATTTTATTGTTTACGGATTGTATTTGTAGCGAGGACGGGAGTTGAACCCGTGACCTCAGGGTTATGAATCCTGCGCTCTAACCAACTGAGCTACCTCGCCATTTTTTGTTAAGTCACAAACTTTCTTAACTGGGATGCAAATCTATCATAAAAATAATTAGTCTCAAATCATTTTTTGTTTAAATTTGTAATTGTTATAAAAAAATCATGAAAAAAATAAATTTATTAGTGATTCGTGCCTTTATTGGTCCGTTTTTAATCATCTTTTCTGTATTGGTACTTATCTTTTTAGTAAGATTTATTTTAATGTACATAGAAGAGATATCTGGTAAAGGTCTTTCAGCAGGTACTTACTTTGAGTTATTTTTTTATTTCAGTTTCAATTCTATACCAATAATTCTACCATTATCTATTTTATTTGCTTCACTCATTACTTATGGCAACATGGGGCAGCACAATGAACTTACCGCTATTAAAAGTGCAGGTGTATCTTTGGTAAGGATTTTAGTTCCTATTTTTACGTTTAGTGTTCTAATCTCTTTTCTTTCCTTTTATTTAAATAATTCATTTATACCCAAGGTAAATTTAAAAGCATACCAGTTATTATGGGACATAAAACATAAAAAAGCAGCTTTTAATCTAAAAGAGGGTGTTTTTTATAATGAGATTCCAGGGTATAGCTTAAAAGTAGATAAAATTTATCCAGACGGAAAAGCAATGAAGGGTGTTATTATTTATGACCACAAAGAAAGAAGCAAAGGAAACGCAACGCATATAGTAGCAGATTCTGGTTATATGCAATTGTTAAATAATGAAACATATTTACAATTTGAGCTATTTGATGGAAAAAGGAATTCAGAGCATTTTGATCAAGGTGAAACGAATACAAACAAGTATGTAAGAAGCGATTTTTCTTACTCAAAACTTATGTTTGACTTAACTTCTTTTAAACTTGACGAAACTCCAGAAGAGTTGTTTGCTGGTAACAGGCAAATGATGGGTGTAGATACACTACAAAGCAATGTAGATAAATTTGATAGTGAATACCTTAAAGAAAAACGGATGTTTAGTGAGCAAATAATGATGTTCTTTAAATATGGCATTTTAAATGATAGTACCGTAAGAGTAGCATCTAAACCACAATTTTACTCCGTTTCAGAATCAGAACAGTCAAAAATAAATGCCTACAATAGATTGAGAAATTTAAAATACCAAGCGGAGCAAAAATCTTCTCATTTAGAAAGTTTTAGATTTAATTCAAGTACGTTTAAAATAGAGCAACAACACAAATATGTACAATCAGTTGCGTGTATACTTATGTTTTTGATAGGTGCGCCTATTGGTAGCGTCTTAAAAAAAGGTGGTTTAGGTTTTCCGGGTCTAATAACAATTTTCTTTTTTATTATCTATTATGTGATTTATATAACATTTGAAAAATATGCGAGAGTAGATCAAATAAATATCTATGCTGGCAGTTGGGGGGCAATTTATACTTTGGTTCCTTTTGGTTTGTTTTTTGTTTATCAAGCAAGTATAGATTCTAATTTGTTTGATTTGGATCTTAAAGCCAAAATAAATAGGTTGCTAAATAAAAAGGCTAAAATAGTTTAGTGAAATTATTTTGAAAAGTGCACAAAAGAGATTAGTTTTGTGTTTTAAATATAAGGAAAAAGAAAAATAGAAGATAAAATGTATCTTAATTCGGAAAAAAAGAAAGAAATTTTTGCAGCAAGTGGTTTTAAAAAAACTGCTGCAGATACTGGTTCTGCAGAGTCTCAAATAGCTTTGTTTACACATAGAATTGTAGCTTTGACAGGACATTTGCAAACAAACAAAAAAGATCATTCTACAAGAAGAGGTCTTCTGATGTTGGTTGGAAAAAGAAAAAAATTGTTGAGCTACCTTCAACAGAATGATATAGCTAGATATAGAGCTATCCTTGCTAATTTGAATCTTAGAAAATAATATGTTAGGAAAGGGGTTTATGCCCCTTTTTTTGTTTTTTAATAAAGCAAAGGTTTAGATTGAGCGACCCAAATGGAGCGCTTTTTTAGTTTGTGCCTAGGTCACTTTCTAAGCAATAAATAGGATGAAAATAATACGATGAACATAATAACAAAATCTATATTTCTGCCAGATGGGCGTGAAATAACAATTGAAACAGGTAAATTAGCTAAACAAGCCGATGGTTCCGTAGTTGTAAAACTAGGTAAGACCATGATATTAGCTACAGTAGTAGCAAAACCAGATGCAACACCAGGTTGCGATTTTATGCCCTTATCAGTAGATTACCAAGAGAAGTTTGCTTCTTCTGGCAAAATACCGGGTGGTTTTTTGAAAAGAGAAAGTCGTTTATCTGATTATGAGATTTTAATTTCTAGATTGGTAGATAGAGCACTTAGACCAATGTTTCCAGATGATTTTCATGCAGACACACAGATTGCTATATCATTAATTTCTCATGGAGATGATGAGTTGCCAGATGCTTTAGCAGCTTTAGCAGCTTCAGCAGCACTTGCTGTTTCTGATATTCCTTTCAACGGACCAATATCTGAAGTAAGAGTAGCAAGAATAAATGGTGAATTTGTAGTAAATCCCAAAGCAACAGATTTGTTGGCAGCAGATTTAGATATTATTGTTGCAGCAACAGAAGAAAATATTTTAATGGTAGAGGGCGAAATGCTAGAAGTATCTGAAGAAGATATGATGGAAGCAATGAAGGTTGCTCATACCGAAATAAAAAATCATTGTAAGGTTCAAAAAGAACTTACAATAGCAGTAGGTAAGACTCAAAAAAGAGAATATAACCACGAAGAAGCAGATGATCTAGAGTTGAAAGCATTTGTAGAGAAAACTTTTTATACTGATTTAGAAGCGGTAGTAGGCAAATATATTACTTCAAAATCTGAAAGAAGTTCTTTATTAAATTCTTTTGGTGATGTTTACATAGCATCTAAGAAAGATGATGAGACTTTTAATAAAGGATTATTTAAAAAATATTATAGTTCTCTAAAGAAAAAAGCAATTAGAGACCATGTTTTAAACAAAAGAGTTCGTTTAGATGGTAGACAATTAGATCAAATACGTCCTATTTGGTCTGAAGTAAACTACTTACCAGGTGCTCATGGAAGTGCAGTGTTTACAAGAGGTGAAACTCAATCTTTAACAACCTTGACTATTGGTACAAAGTTAGATGAGAAAATGGTAGACGGAGCTGTAATTTCTGGCCATGACAAATTTATGTTGCATTATAATTTCCCTGGATTTTCTACAGGTGAAGTTAAACCAAATAGAGGTCCAGGAAGAAGAGAAGTAGGTCATGGTAATTTGGCTTTAAGAGCTTTAAAACCAGTTATAGATACTTCCGTAAATCCATTTACAATACGTATAGTTTCAGATATTTTAGAATCAAACGGTTCTTCTTCTATGGCTACGGTTTGTGCAGGTACATTAGCATTAATGGATGCGGGTATTCAAATATCTGCGCCAGTTTCTGGTATTGCTATGGGATTGATAGCAGATGAAACAGGTAAATTTGCTGTATTATCCGACATTTTAGGTGATGAAGATCACATCGGAGATATGGATTTTAAAGTTACAGGTACATCAAAAGGAATCACTGCTTGTCAAATGGATATTAAGGTTGATGGTTTATCATATGATATTTTAAGCCAAGCTTTAAACCAAGCAAAACAAGGTAGGGCTCATATTTTGGGCGAAATGTTAAAAACAATTTCTGCTCCAAATACCGAGTTTAAATCCCATGTTCCAAGAATAGAAGTGATAAGAGTTGCTAAAGAGTTTATTGGTGCTATTATAGGGCCTGGAGGAAAAGTAATTCAAAAAATGTCTGCCGATACTGGTTGTACTATTACTATTGAAGAAAAAGGTGATATAGGCGAAGTAATTGTTTTTGGTCCAACCAAAGAAAATATTACAGCTGCCATGACAATCATAAAAGGAATAGTTGCAGTACCAGAAGTAGGAGATATTTATGATGCAGTAGTAAAATCTTTAATGCCATACGGTGCATTTGTGGAGTTTTTACCAGGCAAACAAGGTTTGCTTCATGTATCAGAAGTTAGCTGGGATAGATTAGATGATGTTTCAACAGTGTTGAAAGAAGGTCAAATCATACAAGTGAAACTAATGGGTACAGATCCAAAAACAGGTAAATTTAAACTTAGCAGCAAAGCTTTGTTGCCTAAGCCAGAAAAAAATACAGCAGAATAAATTAGTTTTTGTTTTGGTATCTAGTTTGTATATCTTACAGGCGATTAGAAAGTTATTGCTTTCTAATCGTTTTTTATATTAGAATTGTAAACGAGCTAAAAAGAGTCTAAAAGCAAAGTATGAGACAGCTTAAAATTAGTAAGCAAATTACCAACAGAGAGAGCCAATCTCTTGACAAGTATTTACAAGAAATAGGAAAAGTAGATCTTCTTACACCTGAAGAAGAGGTAGATTTAGCACAAAGAATCAGAGAAAATGATCAGCTAGCTTTAGAGAAGTTAACAAAAGCAAACCTTAGATTTGTGGTTTCTGTAGCAAAACAGTACCAAAATCAAGGCTTGTCTCTTGGAGACTTAATCAATGAAGGAAACTTAGGATTGATTAAAGCAGCACAGCGTTTTGATGAAACTAGAGGGTTTAAATTTATTTCATATGCTGTTTGGTGGATTCGTCAATCTATTTTGCAAGCATTAGCAGAGCAAAGTCGTATTGTTCGTTTGCCATTAAATAGAGTAGGTTCTTTGAATAAAATTTCCAAAACCTTTTCTGAATTAGAACAAAAATTTGAGCGTGAGCCATCTCCTGAAGAATTGGCAGAAGTCTTGGAAGTATCTACTAGCGAGATTGTAGACACACTTAAAATTTCTGGTAGACACGTAAGTATGGATGCTCCTTTTGTACAAGGAGAAGATAATACTTTATTAGATGTACTAGAAAATGATTTGGATGTAACGCCAGACAATGAATTAATGAATGATTCTTTGAGAAAAGAGGTTCAAAGAGCATTAGCAACACTAACCCAAAGAGAATCAGATGTGATAGCCCTTTATTTTGGGTTAAACGGAGAGCATCCGATGACATTAGAAGAAATTGGCGAGAAGTTTGATTTGACACGAGAGCGTGTACGCCAAATCAAAGAAAAAGCAATACGAAGATTAAGGCATACATCTAGAAGTAAGGCTCTAAAGCCTTATCTAGGATAAAACTAATAAAAAGGAGGCTTAAGCCTCCTTTTTTGTTTTATATTACAAACATCTTTTTGAGCCTTAATGTGACTTTAGACATCTTAAGCTATGTTATTATTTTTTATTTAAGTTATTAAAACACTCTTAATCTATTTTTTTTTTGGTTTTATAAGAATGGGTAAGTAGATTTAATTCTTTTTTTACTGAAGTTTAACAATCAAAATAAATACATAAACATATCATAATCAGTATTTTGTGTTTCGTTTTATATATTCAAAAATGAAAATTGATTTATTTGCCTTGTTGCTTAGAGGGGTAAAAGTATTCAAAAAATAATGTACCCATACATTTAAGCAATGAAATAAATGTATGGGAAATTATACCTATTTAGTGTGTCTTTTTGTCTAGTATAAGTCTACTAGCTTCGAATAAGTTTTGGCAAACATAATCTGCAGAACCATCTGGAGCGTGGTCTACTATGATTGTTTGTACACCTAATTTTTTTGCAGGTATTAAATCTCTTGGTTTGTCGCCTACCATCCAACTTTGCTGCGGATTTATGTTGTACTTAGCTATGGCTTTTTCCCAAAGTAAGGAATTAGGTTTCCTGGTTAAAGAGTTTGTCCATTTTTCATGATATGGAGCAATATAAATATCATCTATAGCTCTATTTGTGGCTACTTGTATATGCTCATGAACCAAAAGTACATCTTCTAGTGAGTAAATGTCTTTTATAATACCGCTCTGATTGGTGATTATGATGATTAAAAAACCCGCATTTTTTAAATCCTTAAGCGCTTGGTCTGCACCAGAAATAAACTGAAATTTTTCTATATTATACACGTAGTCTACATAGTCTACATTTATAACGCCGTCTCTGTCTAAAAATACACACTTTTGTTTTTTCATTTTACAAAAATAAGATTCTTGTTGTTTTATACCACGCTTTTGTTTGTAACTTTATACACATGATTGCAATTATTGGAGCGGGTATCTCTGGGTTATCTTTAGGGCATTATTTAAAGAAAAATGGTGTAAATGATTTTGTGATTTTCGAAAAATCAGACCATGCGGGAGGGAAAATTAAAACCGATTTGTATGAAGATTATTTTTTAGAATTTGGGCCCAATACATTGCTTACCACTCCGCTGCTAAAAGACCTAATACATGAGTTGGGATTAGAAGAAGAGTTGGTAAAACCTTCTGAAGAGAGTACTAAAAATAGATTTATCTTTAAGAACAACGAGGTTGTTTGTTTACCATCTTCTCCTAGTAATATTTTTTTTAATTCTGTTGTAGGCATAAAGTCTAAGTTAAGTGTGTTTAAAGATCTGAGAATGAAGCCAGCTAAGGTTTCTGACTTTGAAACAGTGAGTCATTTTTTTGAGCGTCATTTTACAAAAGAAGTGGTAGAGGTTTTAGTTAAAACTTTTTGCAGAGGCATATATGCTGCAAATGCAGATGAGCTAATGATAAAAACTAGTTTTCCTACATTGGTAGAATATGAAGAAAAGTATGGGTCTATACTAAAAGGAATAAAAGCAAATACAGGCTTAGAAAAAAGAGAGGTTATTTCTTTTAAAAAAGGTCAGTCTGCATTGGTTCAAGCATTGGCAAGTAAATTGGCTCATCACATTCATTATTCACATGACATACAGTCTATCATAGAGTTTGAAAAAGGTTTTTTGTTAAATGGTTATTTTAAATCTACTGCTGTAGTCTTTGCTAACGAAGCCAAAAGCATTGCAAAATTACTAAAAGAAATAAAACCAAATACGGCTCTAGCGCTTGAGAAAGTAAAGTATTCTGGTGTTCAGGTGATTCACTCCATATATAATCAGAATAGAAATAAGTTTCCATATAAAGGGTTTGGGATCTTGTACCCACCCAAAGAATCAGATACTATTTTTGGTCATATTTGGAACTCTAAGATTTTTCCTCAGTTTGATGAGGACAAAACAATCATGACTACAATGGCAGCAATAGAGGCAAATGCATTAGATGAGGAGCTGGACCATTGTTTTAAATCTACTTTTGGTTTAGATAAACGGTTTTTAGAAAAACGACAAAGTATGGTTTGGAAATATGGAATACCAATTTACAACCAACAACATTTTGAGTTTTTAAAACAAAATGAAAAAGAAAATAAATTAAATTTATACATTTGTTCTAATCTACTAAATGGGGTATCTGTACCAGATAGGATATTTGAATCTAAAAAAATAGCTGCATTGCTTTCAAAATGAAAAATAGTTTAGTAATTATTCCCACCTTTAATGAAAAAGAGAATATAGCACTCATTTTAGATGCTGCTATGGCCGTAAATACAGAATTGCATGTTTTGGTGGTAGAAGACAATTCACCTGATGGTACAGCAGAGATTGTAAAACAAAAGATTATACAATACCCAGAAAGAATACAAATTCTAGAGCGTAAAGGTGAACTTGGTTTGGGCACAGCTTATATTGCAGGCTTTAAATATGCCATAGAAAAAGGATATGACATTGTAATAGAAATGGATGCGGATTTTTCTCATAACCCTAATGATCTACCAAAGCTTTATAAATCTTGCACAGAAGGGGGCAATCATTTGGCCATAGGATCTAGATATAAAAATGGTGTAAATGTAGTAAACTGGCCTATGAACAGAGTTTTGATGTCTTACTTTGCAAGTAAATATGTGAAATTTATCACTGGCATGCCTTTAAATGATGCAACGGCAGGTTTTGTATGTTATAGAACAGAACTTCTTAAAGCCATGGATTTAGACGCCATTAGGTTTGTTGGTTATGCGTTTCAGATAGAAATGAAGTTTACTTCTTGGATTATGAATGCAAAAATAGAGGAGGTGCCTATTGTATTTACAGACAGGACATTGGGGGAATCTAAAATGAGTCCTAAAATTTTTAAAGAAGCTTTTTTTGGAGTTATTTCTATGAAAATTAAAAGTGTTTTTGATAAACCAAAGTTTAGATTTTAAGACAGATTTTGTGTCAATTCTTTTGTTGGTCTGTTTTGTCTAGTTACCAGCCTATTGCCTATTTTTACGCATGCCTTCCCCTACCCACAACTTAGTTTATGCATGGAATATGAGGTTGGTTAGTGCCAAAAGCCTGTTTTGTAGGCGGGCCTCTTTTGCCAAATTGTTTTAGAATCTGAAACAATAAAATTCAATGTAGACAACTCAAGGGCATCTACAAAAGCATCAATAAAGCGAACCGGATTTTCTTTGTCAATTGGTTCTTCAAGTGAGTTGAAACGGGTTTGGTATCTATCTTTAGGTAGTAAATAAGCCATATTTGAACCTTTTTATTTAATTACAAAATACAGAAGTTTAACCTTTTTTGCCAGTATTTTATTATCTATATTACATAAAGTTTGTGAGTCTTTTCACAGACTGACGTTAGCTGCAACCCAAAATAACAGAACTATGGATAGTAGAATTCTAAAAATTAACTCTTTTAGCGACATAATATCTCTGAAATTATTGATACTACAAAAGTTAAAACTTACTGATTTCAAAAAAGACTATGTTTCTGAATTTGACGAAAGACTGAAAAACTATCTGGAAAGAAATAGAAATTTGAAATTAATATTTCAATTTGACATTGTTAAAATTGAGAGGCGTATAAATATTGACGTATCTCTAAAAAATAGAAAAAGTGAACCGTATCCTGACAATTATGAAATGGGAAATCCTCACAATAGATGGTTCTCTGTTGGGCGACAAATAACCGAAGAAGAAAGACTTGAAGAAGAAATTATTTTCAAAAGAGATGTAAATGAAGAAATTTCAAAATTTAATCTTTTTTGTACTCAACTTTCGCAAATTAATACCGAACAAATTAGCATAATTAATATCAATTAAAAATATGGGCCGCCGCTAACAGCTAAGTTTTCTTGGTGTGCGCAGCACAAGCCATGAAAACTAGGTTGAACGGAAGCTTTGGTAGCGGGTTATTATGGAGATGTTGTAGTTTAAAAAGTTGGGTGTAGAAGCAGATATTGGTATCTATCTTTATGTAGTAAATAAGCCATATTTGAACCTTTTTTTAATAACAAAATACAGAAGTTTAACCTTTTTTGCCAGTATTTTATTATCTATATTACATAAATTTTGTGAGTTTTTTCACAGACTGACGTTGTGGGCAATACTTCACGAAAGTGCATATAAATGAATGACTAACTGAATGAAGACAATTACACTTCCCGACGAACTTAATATAGAAAGTTTACAACTTGTCCAGATTTTTGATTACTGTAGCTCGAAAGAAATTGCAAAACAGCAAATTATTCTAAATCAAAACACATTCAGTTTTTTAATTGAGGGAAATAAAGAAGTTATTTTTGATAACTCAACTTTATCTATTGATAATTCTAAGTTTCTGATAATGAAGTCAGGATATTGTCTAATGACCGAAAAACTTTCAGATACACGAAATTATCGAAGCGTACTTCTCTTTTTTTCCAACGACATATTATTGAAATTTATTCGAAAAAACGAACCGAATAGAAACGAATTGAGTGAATATAAATCGGTTTATTCTTTTAAATATGATGAATTTATTCAACGATTTGTAAATAGTTTATTAGATATTTCCAAACTTTCAAAAAACATTCAAAAAAGAATGCTTGAAGTGAAGTTTGAAGAGATAATACTTTATTTGACAGAAATATATGGTACAGAATTTTTGCACTCGTTGTCAGTAAAAAGTAATGATACATCTCAAAAATTCGTTCAAACTGTTGAAACGAATTGGATGAGCAAATTGACATTAAAAGAATTAGCATTTTTATGCAATATGAGTGTATCTACTTTTAAAAGAGAATTTGAAAAACATTATGCTGAATCTCCAATAAAATGGTTTCAAAATAAAAGATTAGTGTATGCACATCATTTGCTTTATAAAGAACAAAAAAGTTCATCCGAAATATATTTAGAGGTCGGATATGAGAATTTATCAAGTTTTGTACAAGCTTATAAATCAAAATATGGAATTACACCCAAACAGCATCATAAAGATTGAACTTTTAGCAACACTTTTTGAACATTATTCTAAATTTTCTTCCCATTATACCTCTTAATTTTGTTTAAAATTTAAATAGTATAAAAAAAATGAAAAGAACAGATTTGATTTTAGTTTTGTCGTTGATTTTCTCAACAGTTGTATTTGGACAAAAGACATTTACATTAAGCAGCAAAGATTTAGGTGGAGAAACTACCAAAACACAAGAGTTCAATGGATTTGGCTGTTCGGGAGACAACCAATCGCCTCAATTATCTTGGGAAAATGCACCAGAAGGAACAAAAAGTTTTGCTATTACAATGTATGACCCAGATGCACCAACAGGAAGTGGTTTTTGGCATTGGGTTGTGTTTGACATTCCAGCAAACATAAACGAGTTGGTAACTAACGCAGGTAATATTAAACTTAATTTAGCACCAAAAGGAACCATTCAAAGTAAAACAGACTATGGAATTAATGGCTTCGGAGGTCCTTGCCCGCCTGTTGGACACGGTTTTCATCAGTACATTCTAACAGTTTATGCCTTAAAAACTGACAAATTAGGACTTGATGCCAATATTAATCCTGCTGTTGTAGGTTTTTATCTTTGGAATAACACTCTTGCAAAAGCAAGTATTCTAGCTTATTACAAACGAGACAAATAAACAATTAACAAAATACTACTGCCCACAACAGCTAAGTTTTCGTGGTGTGCGCATCACAAACCATGAAGACTCGGTTGAACGGAAGCTTTGGTAGCGGGTTATTATGGAGATGTTGTAGTTTAAAAAGTTGGATGTAGAAGCAGATATTGGTGTCTATTTCAGCACTTGACGCCGGTCTATATTGACCGTTTTACTTCCCCATATTTCTGCGGTTGTCTTTTTTTGCCTTGGCAAATATTTTTTATAAATTACACCCTAAAGCTATATATTATATGCGGAAATACTAGCTACCGAAGGTTTAGTTCAACACGGGTTTTGGCCAATCAGATACCCACATTAAGTTCGTTACAACTTTACAAGTATTTAGCCCTCAAAACCCAATGTTTCTTAGAGATAGCCAATCGTTGCCAAAAAATACGTCAAACACTGAAAAATGTATCTATAAAATGAAGTTTCATAATATCATTCTCATTATTGCAATTTTTGTATATTCTATAACTGCATTTTACAGTTCAGGATATTTCCATGCTGATGAACATTATCAAATCATTGAATTTGCAAAAATATTGGATGGTACAAATACACCCAAGGATATGGCTTGGGAATACCGTGAGCAAATCCGTCCTGCAATTCAGCCTTTAATTGCCTATGGAGTATTTGCTTTATGTAAATATCTTAAAATAACAGATGCGTACCAATTGACTTTTTTTCTTAGATTATTGACCGCTTTTTTATCAATAAGTGTTATTTATTACTTCACAAATTCATGCAAGAATATTGTAGCTCCTAAATATTGGAAAGTTTTTTTAGTTCTAAGCTATTTTTTATGGTTCCTACCATTTTTAAATGTTCGTTTTTCATCAGAGACTTGGTCTGGGATTTTTTTATTGTTCTCAATTTCTTTAATTCTTAGAAATTATAGACGTGTTTTAGATTATGTATTCATTGGTGGATTACTTGGGTTAAGTTTTTTGTTTAGATATCAGATGTCTTTTTCGGTAATTGGATTAATTCTTTGGTTGCTTTTTGTTCGTAAAGAGTATATTCATAATGTTGGTACGTGTATATTATCCTTTTTGGTTGTTGTGCTATTTGGGATTGCTATTGATTCTTGGTATTATGGCAATTGGACTGTGACGTTATTAAACTATTTTATAGTGAACCTTGTAGAAGGTAAAGCTGAAACTTTTGGCACATCTCCATGGTATAATTATGTATTATTAATCTTTCGTTATCCGTTTTTTCCAATAGGAATTGTTCTGCTTTTGTCATTTATGATTGTAACAATTAAAAGACATAAGAGTATTATAGTTTGGGTAATCTTACCCTTTTTTATTGGACATTCATTTATATCTCATAAAGAGTTGCGGTTTATGTTTCCTATAATAAACCTTATGCCGCTTTTGATAATTAGCGCATTAGAAGTTGTATCATTTATTCATTGGAGTAGTATAGCTAAAAAGCTTTCTGTAGCTATCCTATTTATACTTGTGTCTATTAATATGATATGTCTTGTAATAGCAGGTCTAAAACCAGCAGGAGCAGGTAGAGATAGAATAATGAGAGAGATACATGACTTAAATAATCTTGAACAATTAGATGTGATTTATTCAAAAGCAAACAATCCATATTCTCCATGGGGAATAACAACTAATTTTTATAAGGAAAACAATGCTACATTTATTAGTACAGATTCAGTTAGCAATACAAAAATGCACGAATCAAATAAAAGAATTGTTTTAGTATTTACACAAGCTGATTCTTGCGATCCTAAGATAAAGAGAATAATAGCGGATTTGGATTTAAAAGAGAGATGCAAAAGTGTACCAGAGTTTATGATACCATTTCTTAGGATATACGGATATAATATAGATGATATCATAATTGTATATAGCAAAGTGTAAACCTTTTTTCAATAATGGGTTATGATTAACAGCGTATTTTTAAGTAGTATCTCGTGTAGGCAATAGTTTTATTTTTTAGTATAATGTATAGTCTCTAAGGTAAGCTATTGATTATACTTGACTTTTTATTATAAAACTAAAACAAGCCTATCAAAGAAAATATGCTTATCATTGAGCATTATCTAAAACAAAAAATAAATATGAGTACAATTTTAAACAATAAACATTACTTCTATCTATTCCTTACACTATTTGGTGGTGGTTTTACATTTTATTTTGTTGTTCTTGGTATTTCATAATGGCAATTTTAACAGTATAGAGTTTGCAAAGAGTACATGGATAGATAATTATTATGCAAAGAGTTTAACTTTTGACTTTTGGACTGGTACAATTGCCGGAACATTCTTTATAGTATTTGAAGGGTACCGTTTAAAAATGAAAAAGATATGGATGTATCTTATAGTAACAATTTTAATTGCCTATGCTTTTGGTTTTCCATTATTCTTATTTATGAGAGAACTTCATCTAAGAAAAATGAAGTGAAAACTTTCCTTAACAACGGTTTACAAGAAGTAAGGATTTGATTTTAAGTAAAAAAAAGTAGATTCTATTATGTTTTGTATTTAATAAGAACTCTCTAAACTTACCTTTTGTGCTTGTTGGGTAACTAAGACAGCAGCAGATAAATAACAAAGAGCAGTGGTGTATTCAGTTTTAATAATAGGGTGTGTTTAGTCTATATGAAATATTATTTTGGGTAATCTTTATTTCTCTAAATTTGATACGTGCCTGTATAGTGTTACTTGGGTTTTATCTTATTTTTAACACAAGTTTACATTATGTGCATATTGTACCATTCTTTAGAATTGTTAGTAATCCTTGTGTATAAAGCTTAATCAACCCTTTAACTACTAATTTTGTATGGTTTTAGAATCAACTTTTACTACGTATTAATGTACTACTAACATAAAGAATACATAGCAGTTAAATTATTAATATTTAAGAAATAGAAATGCCATTTATATCATAATCAGTAACTTGATTTGTTATTATACAGGGAGAAAAAAGTAATAATTTATTAATTTTGAATTCATTGTTGGTTTATTTAAGTGAAATACATTTGCGATGTAAAAAAGAAAATCATCATGGCAAGAATCCGTACCGCATCAATTATCGCAGCTTCAATTTTAGCTACGTCTTTAGTATCTTGTAAAAAAGATAAGGATACAACTCCTGCACAAACAGTTGAGTTCAAAAATCGTTCTGTTACACCATCATTTGTAAAAATGGGGTCAGATTTTTCTAGTGTTGGAGTATTTACATTAATAAGTAGTGAAGATACTATCCCTAATTCTAACAAAATGATTTATGGAGGAGCTCCAGATGGTCAAGGATTTATGGCTAATCCTGATGGAAGTGGGTACATAATGGTTACAAACCATGAAAATACATGGGCTGTTTCTAGATTATTCCTAGACAAAAAAATGAACATAACCAAAGGTGAGTACATTGTAAACTCAGACGGAGGTAGTTTTAGACTTTGTTCTGCTACAATGGCTACACCAGCGGAACATGGTTTTGGACCAGTTTTTTTAACAGCTGGAGAATCTAACGTAAATGCAATGTGTCACGCAATTGACCCTATTGCTACTGCAACACCATCTAATAGTGGTAGAACCAAACCTGCTATGGGCAAAATGAGTGCAGAGAACTATGTACCATTGACAAAAAATGCTTACCCAGGCAAAACTGTAATTATCATTGGTGAAGATTCTGGAAACGGACAGGTTTATTTATATGTTTCAAACACAATTGGAGATTTAGATAATGGAAAATTGTATGTACTTAGAAGAACTGATTTGAATCAAATAGAAACTGCTATGACATGGGGAAATGATTACAATGTAGAATTTGTGGAAGTTCCAAATGCTAAAAGTTCTACTGGACCAGAAATAGATAATTTAAATGCTACTCTTAAATCACTACAGTTTGCTCGTGTAGAGGATTTAGATTACCGCAAAGGATCTGCTGAAAACAATAGAGAAATTTATTTTGTAGCTACTGGTATAAGCGGTTCTACAGAGAAAACATACATGGGTAGAGCATACCAATTAAAATTAGATCCAAATGATCCATTGAAAGGAAAACTTAAAATTATTGCTGATGGTGATGTTTCTCCAACTGGGGCAAATGTAAAGGGAACTGATGTTATTAATCCAGACAATGTTTGTGTAACTCAGAACTATGTATACATCCAGGAAGATGGAGATTCATTTTGGCCAGAAGCAACTCACAATTCACTGATCTGGCAATATGATATAGCATCAGGTACAAAAAAAGTATTTATGGATATGAATCATGGTGATGCTAGTTTTTTAAACTCTAAATACAATCCAGCAGGTCCAAACCAAGCAAAAAAAGGATTATGGGAACACGGTGCCATGGTAGATATTTCTGACATAGTTGGTGTACCAGGTACTTTTACAATCAATGTTCATGCTCACTCATGGATTGAACAAGATAAATTTTTAAATCCTAGTAAAGCAACTTCTATACAACCATACAAGTCTGGTGGACAAACGCTTATATTAAACAATGTTCCAAGATAAAAAATAGTTTTTAATCCTTGAAGCCTTTCACTAATGATGTGGAAGGCTTTTTTTTTATAAAAAAATAAAATTCAGTTAAATGAAAATAAAAGTACTTTATGTCATCGTTTTAGCATCTTTTTTTTCATGTTTAAACAATAAACAAGAAACATTAGAAAGTAAACTTCATTCTGTTGTCTTTAATAAAATAGACTCTCTGTGTGTTACTTTAACTAGTTTTGAAAAAATAAAAGACAAAAAAAATCTCATTATAAATTTTAAAAAAAGTAGGCAAGAGTACAAAAAAATAGAATGTTTTGTAGAGTATTATTTTCAAGGTCTTTCTAGAAGGGTAAATGGACCAGCTTTACCTGAAGTGAAAACAGATGACAATGTAGTAAATGATGCAACGGGTTTTCAGGTTATTGAAGAAATTGTTTTTAGTGACACTATAGACCATATAGAACTAAAAAAACAGGTAAACATATTAAAAAATGACCTTAAATTTGTTCAGCAAAACTTTAAGGATTTACCTGTACAAAACCATCATTTTTATGAACTAATCCAACACCAAATCATCAGAATCACAGCCCTTGGTATCACAGGTTTTGATTCTCCAGTGGCTTTTAATTCTTTAGATGAAGCCAATTCTTCTATGCAAGGCATAGAAGAATTTTATCATATGTATTGTCAGATCAATAATCAAAAAGTAAATAACTATTTTCTACAATTATCTACCAAGGCCAAAAAGTACTTAAATAGAAATAGTGATTTTAACACGTTTAATAGATTAGAATTTATCAAAAATTACCTAATGCCCATAAGCATTGTTTTAGAAAAAGATTTTAAAAGTGTAATAGACCAAACACCTAATTTCACTAATAATAAAGTTTTTTATGGCAATTTGGCTGATTTAATGCAAGGTAAAAAACTAAATCCAGATGCTTTTTCTCCGTATTCAGACTCTAAATCTACACCTGCAAAAGTAGCTTTAGGGAAAACATTATTTAATGACGCTAGTTTATCTAGAAGTAAAAATATGAGTTGTGCCACATGCCATAATGCAGAAAAAGCATTTACAGATGGCAAGAAAATATCTGTTGCAAATATTCATAGTAACACGGTAAAACGCAATTCTCCAACACTATTGTATTCTTCTTTTCAAAAATCGTTTTTTTATGATATGCGTTCGCAAGATTTAGAAAATCAAATACAGAGTGTTATGAATAATCCAGAAGAGTTCAATCTTTCTCCACAAGAAATTAAAGAGATTATTTCTAAAAACAATAATCTAAAAGACGATTTTGCAAAGGCATTCCCTGATAAAAATGAAATTACACCATATGAAATCAGAAATGCAATGGCATCTTATGTAAGAAGCCTAATGCCTTTTAATGCCAAAATAGATCATTATTTTGCTGGAAAAATAAATCTTACTCAAAACGAAATCAATGGATTTAATTTATTTTCTTGTAAAGCAAAATGTGCTACATGTCATTTTATCCCTCTTTATAACGGTACAGTGCCACCATGGTATAATAATTCTGAATCAGAAGTTATAGGTGTGCCTAAATATAATGTATGGAAAAATGCAGAGATTGATTCTGATCAAGGAAGGTATACCTTTAACCAAATAGCACAACTTAAGTATTCATTTAAAACGCCAACAGTTAGGAATGCAGATAAAACAGCGCCTTATATGCACAATGGAGTGTATGCTAGTTTAGAAGATGTAGTAAAGTTTTATGAACTAGGCGGTGGAAATGGGATAGGCATGAACTTAGAACACCAAACATTGCCTTTTGATAAATTAGTGTTATCTAAAAAAGAAAAGGAAGACATAGTCAGTTTTTTAAAAACCCTAACTGATGAAAACAAATGAGTTTAAAACAATAATTTTATCCCTGTTTTTTTCTCTGATCATCTCTTGTAAAAAGAGCTATGATTGCATTTCTATACCTGAAATTGTAACAAGCATAAGTAGTTCTCATCCATGTTTGCCAAATGGCACTATAAAAGTGATAAGCCCCATAGAATCTCATTTGATGTACAAAATAGACAATCAAAATTTCCAAGCAGATTTGGTTTTCAAAAACATATCTGCAGGGAAGCACACATTGACTATAAAAAATAAAGATGGCTGTGAAAAATCAAAAGATGTGACTATTGATACCATTCTCATAGGTGATAATTTTAATGAACTAAAGGGTATTTTAGTAGCAAATTGTTCTTCTTGTCATTCTGGACCTAACCCGCAAGCAGGAATTGATTTTACAAGAAATTGCGATATTTTTAATCATGGGGATAGAATAAAAGATAGAGCAATAGATGCCATTCCAACTCCTATGCCTCCTTTGGGACTAATGACTAAAGAAGAAAGAAACATATTGCTGAAATGGATAAATAATGGGCATAATTTTGAAAACTAAGTAGGGCTTACTGAAAAACGTGGATTATTCTGTAATTCACTATTTTAATCTGCTATTTTCAATTTTTGATGCAAAGATTTTAGAGGAAATGAGCTAAAACCTTTGTAACTACCTTATAAAAATGCGTTAAGAAATTTGATTGATGTAGCGGTTTAAAAAAAAACGCTGTCTGAGCCCAATAAACTATGGGTAAATAATATACTGAATTTTGTGGCGAGTTTAAAAACTCTCGTTTTCGTTCCCTTTGGTCATGTTTCAGCTAAATCAAGCAAATTTTAGTAATTTTTTATACAGTATTGACTTTTTGCTTACTTTTTTGTCAAGAAAAAAGCGACAAATGATTGATTGTAAATAAGCTAAGAAAACTACTTTACTTTTCAGTAGACCCTAAGTAAAAACTAAATTCAAATAAAAGAATAAATTCTTTATTTAGCATTTTTTATAAAGCTCCAAGCAAACATGTAATTTTAAAATAGAAATTACTGTTTATGACCAGTGCAGGAGTTGTTTTTTGGCAACTAATACTATGTTTTTTCATGCTTTATGCCTATTTAAATAGTTTATGGTTATTCATTACCTTAGGATTTTATAATTTTAAGAGTAGGTCAAATTAACTAAAGAATTATGAAAAGAGATGTTTGTACAGCACTTATACTAGAAGCAAAACAAGAAAAAAAACTAAGCTACCAACAATTGGCAGATTCTATAACCCGAAACATAGTTTGGACTACATCAGCTCTTTTGGGTCAAAATACATTAGATGCTGCCGAAGCCAAAACAATTTGCCAATTGTTGGGCTTAAGTGCTGATGTGGAAAAAGCGTTACAAGTTTTTCCTGAAAAAGGGACTTTTGCCATAATGCCACCTACAGATCCTCTAATTTATAGGCTTTATGAAATTGTGCTAGTATATGGTGAAACCATAAAAGAAGTCATACATGAAAAAGCAGGAGATGGCATCATGAGTGCAATAGATTTTACAATGGATATAGAAAAAGAAGAAAATCCAAAAGGAGATAGAATAAAAATTGTATTGGATGGAAAATTCTTACCCTACAAAAAATGGTAATTAGATAAAAAATTTACACTTTTTAATTAAATTTAAAACTTTGTTAAGTTCTAAAATCTGTAAATTTAAAAGTGAAAAAAAGTTTAGTATATTATTTAGCAATTGTAATTGTTTGTTTTATTGCGTCTTGTGATTTTATAAAAAAACAAAAAAAAATAAAAGGTACTGATTCTAAAGAAAAGTTATGTTTTTCTAAGCTAGCAATTGGCTCAGAAAGGCATACTTTTATATATGATTCTATAGATGGTAGCAACAAAAAAATACGTTTAGATTCTTTTATAGATTCTACTTTTGGGTTTAAGGATCTTAACGGATGTATTTTAGTACACCAATCAGGTGTAGATGTGTACCAGAAATGTGCAGGTACAACGTGTTTTTCTTGTGATAATCCTGAAGAGCTAACCACAAATTCTGTTTTTCAACTTGCTTCATTGTCTAAAACATTTACAGCGGTAGCAATTTTAAAACTTTTAGAAAACAAAAAGCTACATCTAGAAGATAGTGTACAGAAGTTTTATCCAAACTTTCCTTACAAAAATATTACTATTCGTTTATTGCTCAGTCATAGAAGTGGGCTGCCAAATTACCTTTATGCATTTGAAGATAGCTCAAGAACTTGTCCAAAACCAGATAACCAAACCCTTATGCAGTGGTTTGAAAACGACAAACCCCCAATTTATTATTACGCCAATAGAGGGTTCTCTTATAACAATACTAATTATGCAATATTGGCGGCAATTATAGAAAAAGTAAGTGGCCAGAGGTATAAAGATTATCTTATAAAAGAACTTTTTATTCCTTTAAAAATGAAAAGTACATTTGTTGGGACTCATTTGCCCAATAATGAAAACATAACTAAAGGGCACGAAGGAACACAAACAATAGGCAAAGACTATTTTGACAGCGTGGTAGGAGACAAAGGAATTTATTCTACCATGAATGATTTGTTTACTTGGTATACCTCTCTAAACGCATTTTGTTTGCTCAAATATGAAAGCTTACAACTAGCGTTTACGCCTCAAAGTTTCGAGAATGAAGGAGTTAGAAATTACGGATTGGGATTTAGGTTGAAATTAGACCCCAAAACCAAAAATGTAAAGTATATTTATCATAATGGCTGGTGGAAAGGCTATAATGCTCTTTTTTGGTTTAGCCCAACATCTAAATCTTTTGTGCTGATTTTAACAAATGTAAAAAACAAAAGTATATTTAGAATAAATCCTATTATAGAAATTTTAGAAGGTGTAAACCCAGAAGAGCCAAGTGCAGAAGTGTTAGAAGATTGAGATGAAAGGTTTAAGCATCAAGAAGTTTTGAAAATAAATCCTAAACTAAAAAACCTTTAAATTAGAGCGCAAACTGAAGTCCAAATTTTAAACCAAACTGATTTACATTTGGTCTATTCAAATAAGATAATCTTTGAAACAATTCTACTCTTAAAACCTTAAAAATATTTTCTACGCCGTAGCCCATTTCTAAGTAAGGATATCTACCAAAAGTGCCAAATATTCTGCTTTTAGGTTCCAAAATTTGTCTGTTTTTGTCACTAACATTTCCCCATAAAGCGGTTACATTTACCACTTCTCTCCATTTTAGTTTTTTAAACAAAGGGATTTTGTCAAAGAAAAAACCATTGAAATGATGTACGTACTTTAGATCTATAAATTGGTCACTTACAAATTCAAAGTAATTCATCATATTAAATCCAGAAAGGACATAAATAGGGGTTTGATTTCCTAAATGTACATTTAGCAATGGGTAGGGTAATGTACCAAATATTTTGCCTGTGTTTAGTTGTATTCTGCCTTCTCCTAGAACTCCAACGCCAATTAAATGATTTACAGAAAGTAATAATTTATGAAAGTTGAAATCTGAATTCAACACATTTTTTATGCCTAAGTTGTATGATAGTGAAAATTCTGGTTTTTTGCTGCCCAGTGATTTTCTACCGAAATCTGTGTTTATAAATCCTTCGTTATGAGCAAATCTTAGTTTAAATTCTAAGTCGCTGGTATTCATTGTTTTGTATATATTTTTTTCATTTTGCTTATAATAACCAAAATCAAAGGTAGGGTTTATTAATGTTTTGTTAAAGCCTACGCTTCCAGAAAAATGTTTGTTTAATTGTTTGTAAATATACCCATTGAATGAATTGGAGTAGTAAGCTCCAGTTTGTGTGCCCCATTTAGAAATTGATTCAAAAATATTGTTGTTTATCAATTGAGCCAAACCTAATCTATCTAGTTCTTTTCTCCACTGAAAACCTGTTTTGATATAGGGCTTTCGAGATAAAATAAAACGAGCCTCTATATTGTGTTTAAGTACTTGGTCTTTAGTTCCATAAGCCAAATATCCATTGAAAAACATTTTTTTGCTAAATTTTGTATTGGTTTTTATTCCCATTCTAAATCTACTTCCTTCTATGTTGTTGTAAGCATAACTAGATATGTAAGGTCCTACAGCTATTTTTCCAAAATCTTTGTATCCGTTTACCACTATATTTAGTACATCTAAGTAAGATTTTACAGAAGGTAAGTTTTTTATGGTGTCTACTAATGCAAATGCTTTGGCCTCATGGTCTTTTAGTGAGTCGTGTCTATTTTCTTTCCAATAGTCACTTGTGTATGTTTGTGAGTCCTCATTTATTTCCAATGGATATTCATAAAAATTGTTATCTTTTTCTTTATTTAGGATTAATTTGTCTACCGTAAAAGTAGATCTTATAAGAGGACTGGCCCATTTTTCGCTAAGATTTTCTGCGTCTATGACTAAATCTGTTCTTCTTGGAAAAAAAGGACCTTCTAATGTAGGTTGCCACTCTCTTTTGATATTTATGCTGTTTATATAATTTATGTCAGCAGATGGCGGAATGGTTAAATCTATTTTTGTAAGAGCAAAGGTTTCTTTATCAATCCAAATTTTGCCTACAAATGCCAGCGCATTTTGATTTTTTGGTTTAATGTTTAATTCATAACTAAATCTGTCATTTAAAAAAATAGAATCTTCTAATTCATACTCATAATAGATACGCCAGCCATCAGCTATAGGAGAAATAAAATCCTTTTCTAGCACTCTAATTGAGTTCTTAGAAAAATTGAATTGGGCAAATGTAGCTCCTATTAGCTGAGATAAGAAGCTTTCATCAGTAACGCCCACACCGGTAGTTCTTGTGGCTTTAATAATTTCTTTTATGGCTTCTGGTTTTGTTTTGTAATAGTAGTCAGACATTGTCTCTGAAATAAAAATTGGGAAATATTGCCTCCCTTGGTCATCTATTAATTTTTCTAATTCCTGAAGCGAGGCACCAATCTTACCAAGAATTTTTTTCTCCATGAAATCTTCGCTTAGGTTTTTCATGTCTATTTCTAGTTTGTTGTAACTTTCGTATTCATAAAAATCTAAAGCTCTGATGTCATTTTTACTTTTATTGTCTATAACTTTTCGCATGATAGCAAAAGCAGGGTTTTCTACTTTGCTCAAAATTACCTCTTCTAACAATACTATATTTTCTTCAAGCGCTACATCTATTTTTTGATCTGTATTTTTTCTGTAAATGGTTTTATAAGGTTTAAATCCTAATGCCCTAAAAACCAATGTGTCTGATGTACATTCTTTGCAACTGATCTCGTAATTTCCTTCTGCGTCTGAATTTGTATATTGGCTGTTGTCTGCAAAAGAAACTGAAGCAAATTCTACTTCATAGCCAGCATTATCTTTAATCACACCATAAATTTTGGTTTGAGATTTTAGTTGAAATGCAATAAAAAACAATATTAGTATAAATCCTTTTTTCATAAACAGTATAAATATATGTGAATATCCGCAATGATACCAGTACCTATTATTTTTTTTGCAAAAAGGATCGAAGCGGAGCTCTTTTTTGCTTTTTCAGCAAAAAAAGCGAGAGCGTAGAGCCTGACCCGGTAGGGTTTTGCCCAAAATCACTAATCAATTCCTATAATGGTACAATTACGGATATTCACATAAATATACAATTTTGAATCTTATTAAGCCAAAATCACGTAATAGATGTTTAAGATTTAGTTAAATTAGTTTTCGAAACAAAAGCAGCAAAATGATACACCAAACAAAAGTAAATCTATTTAAACAATCAAGAGAAAATTTTATTAAACTTTTAAATTCCTTGCCAGAAGAGAAATTATTTGTAATACCTAAAGGATTTAATAACAACATTATATGGAATTTTGCACACTGTGTAGTAGCCCAGCAATCTTTGCTTTATAAGATATCTGGCAATGAAGTTATTGTAAATGATGATTTAGTAAATACTTATAAAAAAGGATCTCTAGCATCTGATGTTTTTTTAAAAGGGTTAAAGAATCAAATGATAGAAATTTCTAATTTAGCAGTAAATAAATTATCAATAGATTGCCTTACTCCAGAGTTTTTTGATGATTTCCAAGTGTACCCAACGTCTTTTGGTTTTGAAATAAACAGCTTAGATACGGCTTTAGATTTTAATAATTTACACGAAGGGTTACATTTTGGCTACGCCATGGCACTCAAAAGAGCAATATAAAGTAGTTGATAGGTAAAAAACTCAATGCAATAAAATTGGTTGAGGATGTATAAAAAGGTGAGCAAATTATTATTCTAGCGAAAAGGATAGGGGTGGAGCTCTCCCGATTTTTCATCGGGAAGCGAGAGTGAGTAGCCTGACCTCTAGGGGATTCGTTCAAAATCTATTTAGAATCAATTACCTGTACTAATTATCATAATGAATTTAAAATGAAATAAGTATGATTATAGCTTGTCCTAAAGAAATAAAAATTTTAGAAAATAGAGTAGGACTTACTCCTAGCGGTGTGTTTCAACTTGTTTCTTTGGGGCACAAGGTGTATATCCAGCGTGGAGCAGGGGCTGGATCTGGGTTTGAAGACCAAGAATACATACTTGCTGGCGCAGGTATAAAAAATACAGCTGCAGAGCTTTATATGCTTGCAGACATAGTAATAAAAGTAAAAGAACCGTTAGCAAGCGAATACAAATTAATAAGGGAGAATCAAATCATTTTTACATATTTCCATTTTGCTTCTTCTATAGAGCTTATTCAAGAAATGGCAGCAAGTAAGGCTATTTGTATTGCATACGAGACCATTAAAGACAAGCACGGAGGTTTGCCACTTTTGGTGCCTATGAGTCAAATTGCAGGTAGATTGGCTGTCTTAGAGGGGCTTAGATTTTTGACTAAACCTTTTGGAGGTTTGGGTATTTTGCCAGGTGGTGTGCCAGGTGTAGAGCCAGCAAAAATTACTATTGTTGGAGCGGGTATGGTGGGTACAGAAGCGGCTAAAATAGCAGCGGGTTTAGATGCTGAAGTAACTATTTTAGATGTAAACCCAAACCGATTGTTGTACTTATCAGAAACTTTGCCTAAAAATGTAAAAACTATTTTTTCTAATGCTTCATCTATTTCTAAATATTCTTCAGAGGCAGACTTACTTATTGGTGCAGTGTTGGTGCCAGGCGCTAGTGCACCAAAATTGGTGACAGAAGCTATGGTAAAAAACATGAAAAAAGGAGCGGTAATTGTAGATGTAGCCATAGATCAAGGAGGGTGCATAGAAACTTCCATCAAAACAAATTTTGATGCGCCAACATTTGAAAAACATGGTGTAATACATTATTGTGTGGCAAACATGCCAGGAGCGGTGGCAAGAACAGCAACTTTAGCCCTAACACAAGTAACCCTTCCTTATCTAATTCAATTGGCTGATAAAGGATATGAAAAAATGTCAATAGAGGATAAAGGCTTTGCAAATGGAGTAAATATAGACAAAGGAGTAATTCTATTGGATGAAATAAAGCATTTGGTTTAGTAATGGTTTTCGCTTTTTTTTCTATTTTTTCTTTATGAATTTAAGTAGCTGCTGTAGAAGTTACGTTATAAAAGCGTTTAGATTGCTGTTGTAAGGTGATTGCAGTAGAAAAACTATGCTTAAAGCAAAACAGCAAATAGGGGCTGGAAGCGCTATAAATAATAGCTTTTTAGAAACTATTCATACAACAACCTAGGTAAGAAACCAAACCATTCTTTTTTTTAATATCCATACTTCCGTTTAGCTCTATCTTTTTCCAAAGAATATAAAGTGGTATATTTGTTCAGTAAAAGGGTAAATAATTAATTGTAACATAAAAAGATATCTAATGACAAGAATTAATGTGGGAGATATTCGGTTTTGGATACTTTTTTTATTTTTTGTTCGGCTGTATGGTATATGGTTTCCTCCATTAGAGGTAGAACACAACTGGAGGCAAACAACTGTGGCAATGGTAGCTAGAAATTTTTTAGAAGTAGACAATAATATTTTGTACCCAAGGGTAGATATGGCGGGTACACTTACAGGCATTACGGGTATGGAGTTTCCTTTACTGAACTATCTAATTTACACATTAGCAAAGGTATTTGGTTATCAGCATTGGTATGGCAGGCTCATTGTGTTGTTGGTAAGTAGTTTAGGGAGTTGGTATTTTTACAAATTGGTTAAGTCTCAATTCTCTGAAAAAGTAGCCTTTATTGCAGTATTTTCATTGCTTTTTTCTCTGTGGTTGGCTTATAGTCGTAAAATTATGCCAGATACTTTTGCAACATCATTAGCCATAATAGGGTTGTATTATGGATTTGATTATTTAAAAAACATGAAATTGACCTCATTAGGCTTATATTTTGTATTTGGGTTGGTAGGATTGCTTTCTAAGCTCCCAGTAGTATTTTTATTTGTGTATTTAATTTTTCCATTTATAAAACTCAAGTCCTTTTCTAAAGAGCAACTTTTATTCTTTTTTGGTTCATTAATTATGTTTTTACCTGTTATTTGGTGGTATTTTGTTTGGACCCCTTACCTTACAGAACATTTTGGCTTTTGGCACTTTTTTATGGGTAAAGATTTTTCTTTGGGGATAAAAGAAACTTGGTTAGGAATAAATGAAGTACTAGAAAGATTATTTTATACGCCACTTGGTATTTCTGGATTGGTTTTGTTAATTATTTCTTTGGCTTATTTTATGTTTAAAAAAGAATGGAAGCCAGTTTTAG
>JAYVIQ010000181.1:0-3475 GCA_043770215.1 Cytophagales bacterium
CCCATCTTGGCATAGCATTGTGCAGAAGCATAAGCATACCTGCGCGTATGGCTGTAGGCTATATGTATAATCTAGAACCTATGGATTTACATGCTTGGTTTGAGGCTTATGTAGGTGGCAGATGGTACACTTTTGACGCTACGCAAAAAGGAAAAAAAGGCGGATACGTAACCGTTGGCTATGGTAGAGATGCGGCAGACCTGGCTATTTTTAACCAATTTGGCCCAGCTGTATACCCTACTGCAAAAGAAATAAGTGTAATTAGGTTGGATTAGGATTTTTTTACAAGTAAAAAGTTGAATTCGAGGTTATTTTTATACTCTCCGTCAAACCTTTTATAAAATTTTGCACATCTATTCTAATTTTACCCGTTAATAAATGACATTTACATTGCTTTTTTAACCAACTATTTGCGGTTGCTTAAGTTTGTAAAAAAAATGTCTGATTTGGAAAACTATTCTGCTCTTTTTTGCAAAGCCAAATATTCATCTCTAAGTTTGGCTGCTGAAATAAAATCTAAGTCCTGAGCGGCAGCTTCCATTTTCTTTTTTACAATTTCTGACTGTATCTTAAGCTCTGCTTTTGTCATAAATGCCAATATAGGATCCGCTGCTATGATTTCATCTGCTGTAGGCTCGTCATATTTTTTTGCAAACCTAGATACATCTGCTACCTTAGTTTGCCCCATAATTGCCTCCTTAGATTTTAGAATGGTTCTAGGTGTTATGCCATTTAACTCATTGTATATCATTTGTTTTTCGCGTCTTCTTGCCGTTTCATCTATGGCTCTTTCCATAGATTGGGTCATCTTATCTGCATACATAATCACTTGGCCATTTTGGTTTCTGGCCGCCCTACCTATGGTTTGTATCATAGAACGCCAATTCCTTAAAAACCCTTCTTTATCGGCATCAAAAATAACTACTAATGAAACTTCTGGTAAATCTAATCCCTCTCTCAATAAGTTTACCCCCACAAGCACATCAAAAACCCCCAATCTTAGCTCACGCAAAATCTCTACCCGCTCTAGTACCTTTACCTCAGAGTGTATGTATCTGGTTTTTATATTTAAATTATCTAAATACTTGGTCAATTCTTCTGCCATTCTTTTGGTTAGGGTTGTCACTAAGACTCGCTCATTTAATTCAATGCGCTTGTCTATTTCATTCATTAGATCGTCTATTTGATTCATGGTTGGTCTTACATCTATCAAAGGATCTAATAACCCTGTTGGTCTGATGACCTGCTCTACAATAACACCGTTTGTTTTTTCTAATTCATAATCTGCTGGCGTGGCAGATACGTATATAGTTTGAGACGCTAAGTTTTCAAACTCATCAAATTTTAAGGGTCTGTTGTCTATGGCCGCAGGGATTCTAAACCCATATTCTACCAAATTAAATTTCCTAGCTCTATCTCCTCCATACATGGCCCGTATTTGTGGTATAGTCTGGTGACTTTCATCAATGACGGTTAAGTAATCTTTTGGAAAATAATCTAATAAGCAAAATGGCCTCTGTCCCGGTTCTCTTCCATCAAAATAACGAGAATAATTTTCTATACCAGAACAATACCCTAATTCCCTCATCATTTCAAGATCAAACTCAGTACGCTCTAGCACTCTTTTGGCTTCTTCAAATTTACCCTCTGACTCAAACATCAAAACATGCTTCATCAGATCATCTTGAATTTCTTTGATAACTTTAGCCAAAAGATCTTTTCCAGTAACAAAAAGAGTGGCCGGAAATATAGACAAATACTGCATATCAGAAATTCGTTGTCCAGAAACTGGCTCAATCTCTTGGATAGCTTCTATCTCATCTCCCCAAAAATACAACCTGTAAGCTACATCTGCATAGGCAGGAAAAATATCAACGGTATCTCCTTTTACTCTAAAAGTACCTCGTTTAAATTCTTCAGTAGTTCTATTATAAAGTATATCTACCAATTTAAAAAGCAACTGGTTTCTGCTTACTGTTTCGCCTACTTTTACAATCAATATATTGTTTGCAAACTCTTCAGGATTTCCCATACCATAGATACAAGAAACAGAAGCTACTACAATTACATCTCTTCTGCCAGACATTAGGGCAGAGGTTGTTCTTAGTCTTAGTTTTTCTATTTCTTCATTTATGAGAAGCTCTTTTTCTATGTAAGTTCCTGTGCTAGGCAAAAAAGCTTCTGGCTGGTAATAGTCATAATAGGAGACAAAATACTCTACTGCATTCTCTGGAAAAAATTGCTGAAACTCCCCATAAAGCTGAGCCGCTAAAGTTTTGTTATGGCATAAAACCAACGTAGGCCTATCTACCTTTTCTATTACATTAGCTACGGTAAACGTCTTACCCGTACCCGTAGCTCCAAGCAATACTTGATAACTCTCCCCTTTATTTAAGGCCTCTACCAACTGATTTATTGCTGTAGGCTGATCGCCCATAGGCGAAAAATCTGAATGTAATTTAAACGACAAGTGATCCTATATTATACCTGTAAAACGAACAAATAGCAAGATAGACAGATACAACAAATAATAATAAAAAGTAGAAAAAAAGAATCAAAAAATTAATTTATAGTTCAAAAAAAAAAATGAACAAATGAGGAATAAATAGAATGTATTTTATATTGCTTTTACGCAATTAATAATGATGGGCTTATTTTACCAAAAAATGAAATTAGAAAAACAACACTTATAAAACGTAAGGCGAAAAATGAGTGATGAGAAAAAAATATTTTAAAAGAAAACTCTGACTAAAATTCAATTTAGAAAAAAAATTACTCTAGAAAAAGAAGGTTTACTTTGGTTGTAAAATAAAATAAAATAAAATTTTATTTTCAAAAAAACACTTAGGGTGAAAAATAAATAGATTGATAAAGCGAATAAATATTGGATTGCTATATAGCATCATAACATAGTTACGCACCAAATGATAGGATTACTAAAAAAAAAATTGATGTCGGAAAAAAAATACAACTCCGTAAGAAAGCAATTGTAAATTTTTAGAATAAAAATAAAGTGCTATTTAGCAATAAAAAAAGAACTTATATTCTCTTATTCATTTAAGGTAGATATAGTAAGCTAATTTGAATAAATGCTTTTAATAAGGCATACGTTTACTTAATTTGTTTTCACCTAAAATAACCCAAACCTAGTTTACAAAACCAGCAACTCAAATCTAAAATAACCATTTCTTTAGCTTCTAATAAAAGCGTCTTTACACACCTAATAAAACCAAAAGAGGCTAAAAAAGGAATCCTTTTACACTTAAACTACATCAGTTGCTGTTTACAAATAAATAAAGCACTAAAAACAAGGGAAAATATTTGTTTACATATGTTACTTATGTAAACTATATTGTTTACAAATATGCATTTTTGTAAACAATAATTCCTTTAATTGGTTATTTATGTGGGTATTACGCTTGTTTACATGAAGTAAATTATATATTTTGTTTTCTTTTGTAAACAATTGTAAAAG
>JAYVIQ010000182.1:0-20387 GCA_043770215.1 Cytophagales bacterium
TATCATTACCTTGAAGTCATTTGCATACATCTTTCCCATATCTCAAATATACATATGCGGACTCATTTTATTCGTACCAGCTAAGGTAGACACTCCAATAATAAGAAAACTTAGTTTAAGCCCTCTGCGCTGGCAATCAACTCTGCTATATCAAACACTTTTACAAGATGTTCTTTTTCTTTGTTTTTAAGCCCATCTGTAAGCATAGTCATGCAAAACGGGCAACCGCTAGCCACAATCTCTGCTTTGGTCTCCAAAGCTTCTTCTATGCGCTCTATGTTTATTTCTTTATCTCCCTTTTCTGCTTCTTTAAACATTTGAGCTCCACCAGCACCACAGCAAAGTCCATTGGTTTTACAGCGTTTCATTTCTACCAATTCGGCATCTAAAGATTCTATAACTTGCCTAGGTGCTTCATATACTTCATTGGCTCTGCCCAAATAACAAGAATCATGAAAAGTAATTTTTTTACCTTTAAAGGATCCCCCACTAACTTTAAGTTTACCTGCTTCTATAAGCTCTTGTAAAAACTCTGAATGATGTTGTACTTTATAATTTCCACCCAATTCTGGATATTCATTTTTAATTGTGTTGAAACAATGGGGACAAGCCGTTACAATATGTTTTACCTCATAGGCATTTAGCAATTGTATGTTAGACATGGCTTGCATTTGAAACAAAAAATCATTTCCAGCCCTACGAGCTGGATCTCCGGTACATGTTTCTTCTGGACCCAAGACGGCATAATTTACGCCTATGGAGTTTAATATCTTTATAAAAGCAACCGTCACTTTTTTATATCTATCATCAAATGAGCCAGCACAACCCACCCAAAACAATACTTCAGGAGATTTTCCTTGTGCTACTAAATCTGCAATTACTGGTACGTTCATTTTTTTAAGTTTTTCGCCTTTGTTTTTCGCTCAGCTTTTGTTTTAATTCTAATAAATAAGCAACTATTTAAAAATTGCTATGAATTCCCTGCTTCAGTTGCCCATTTGAATCTATCCTGCACGGGCATTTTCCAAGGAGAGAAATTAGTTTCTAGGTTTTGGTATACCCCCATCCATTCTGTTGGACCTTTAGATTCTTCCATTGCCTTGTACCTGCGTAGGTCTACTATAATTTCTAATGGATTTAGGTTTATAGGGCAAGCCTCTGTACAGGCGTTGCAGGTTGTACAGGCAAACAATTCTTCCTCAGTAATGTACCCATCTGCAAGGCTTAAGCCGTCATGTGCATCTGCGCCATGTTTAATTTTATACTGGCCAAGTGCATCTGCTCTGTCTCTTACATCCATCATAATTTTGCGAGGGGATAATTTTTTACCCGTGATGTTGGCTGGACAGCTTTCTGTACATCTGCCACATTCTGTACATGAGTAAGCGTTTAAGATGTTTCTCCAAGAAAGATCTTCAACATCTTTTGCTCCAAAACGAGCTATGCTTGCTGGAGCGCTTGAATTTGGATTCTCTAGACCCAGCATTATTTTAACTTCTGTGGTTACAGCATCCATGTTTGGCAATTTGCCCTTTGGGCTCAAGTTTGCAAAATATGTAGCCGGAAAAGCCAAGAAAATGTGTAAATGCTTAGACAAGAGCACATAATTTGCAAAAAAGAAAACTCCGCAAATGTGTGCCCACCAATAAATACGTTCTGCAAGTATAATTGTATCCATACTGGCAGATGTGTACAGACCAATAAACATGTCAGAAAAGAAAAAACTTTGGTTTGGTGCACTAGCATTTTGAATAATAGAGTCTGTTGCATTCATATTGAGTAAAAAAAACATCAATAGTATTTCAAATATTAAAATCAAATTGGCATCTAGTGTTGGCCATTTTGCCATTTCTGGTTTATGAAAACGAGAAATATGCATAATATTTCTTCTTACCAAAAAAGCCACACAAGATAGGATAACTAAAACCGCAAAAAATTCAAATAAATTTATAAAAGCTGTATACAATCCCCAAGGCATAAGGTAAGACATGGCTCTATGTGTGCCAAAAATACCGTCTATTATTATTTCCAGCATTTCTAAATTTACCACTAAGAAACCCACATAAATCATTAGATGCAAAAGTGCTGGAATTGGCTTGGCAAACATTTTTTGCTGACCAAAGGCAACCCGAATCATATTTTTGAATCTAGTATTAGGCTCGCTTCTGTCTACCAAATTATTGCCTAATAAAATATTTTTTTTGATTTGTACTCCTCGTTTAATAAAAAGATAAACAGCAACTGCCGCTAAGATTGAAAACAGTATTTGAGAAATAATCTGCATTTACGCTATTTTTAGATTTTTAACTAAACTAAATGTAAGTAAATACATTTTTAGATTTTATCTAAATTATGCAAACAAAAGGTTTTTATCACCCTTTATAAAATAATTGCTTTTTTTATATTCTTTTTTTTTGAAAGTATAAATTAAAACCCTATGTTTGCAATCCTGTTTAGGGAATGTAGCTCAGTTGGTAGAGCATCGGACTGAAAATCCGTGTGTCGGCGGTTCGAGCCCGCCCGTTCCCACAGTATAAAACCTGACTTTAGCGAGTCAGGTTTTTTTATGAATACCTTTTTGATACTTATATATCTATCTTTTCCAATTGTTTTTTTTCTTTGGCATTTTCCAAAAGATCTTAAAATATGCATTTATCGGTTTAATTAAAAAATACGTGAATATGCGTTGTTGTCTAGTAGTGCAATTGTTTAGTGGTTTTGGGCAAAACACTATCGGGTCAGGTTCTAAGTCTTGCTTTTTTTGCTGAAAAAGCAAAAAAGAGCTCCTCTTCAATCCTTTTCGCAATAAAATAATAGGAACTGGCATCATTGGGTATATTCACAAAAAATACCTTAAAAGTTTCAATAGTAACACGTACATAATTGATGCTTAAAATAGACCATAAAATTTTACTTTCTGATCTATTCTAAGTTCGCTGCTTTTTTCTGTTCTTTAATTTTTTTAAGAAAGTCAATTTTGTTTGACTCTATAAATTCTAAATAATTACTTCTTTATGTGGCTTACTTCTTTAAAAAACTGACAAATTGTTTCTATGCCCATAAAGTAATTGGTTATGCCATAGCTTTCATTTGGAGAGTGTATGGCATCTTCATCCAAACCAAAACCCATCAAGATGGTTTTTAGACCTAGTTCTTTTTCAAATAAAGCAACTATAGGAATAGAACCACCTTCTCTAGTTGGTATTGGTGTTTTGCCTCATACTTTTTCCATTGCTTTTTCTGCGGCTTTATAAAAAGGAAAGTCTATAGGGGTTACTACTGGTTCGCCACCATGATGTGGTTTCACGTTTATTTTTACAGATTTTGGTGCTATAGATTCTAAATGTTTTTGAAACAATTCAGAGATTTTTTGTGAGCTCTGGTTAGGGACTAGTCTCATAGAGATTTTTGCATAGGCTTTAGAAGGCAATACTGTTTTTGCACCTTCTCCTATATATCCTCCCCAAATTCCATTTACATCTAAAGTAGGTCTTATAGAAAAGCGTTCTCTTGTAGAATATCCTTCTTCACCGTGTACATCATCTATGCCCATGTCATTTTTATATTGTTCTAAAGAAAAAGGAGCTAGGGCAAGTTTGTCTCTTTCTTCTTGGCTTAGGTCTATGACATCGTCATAAAAACCTGGTATTGTAATTTTGCCTTTTTCATCTACCAAAGAGGCTATAATATCACAAAGAGTATTGATAGGATTTGCTACAGAACCACCAAACATACCGCTATGCAAATCTTTGTTAGGGCCTGTAATTTCTACCTCCATATAAGCCAGACCTCGTAAGCCTGTGGTAATAGAGGGGCAATCGTTGGAGATGATGCCGGTATCTGAAATCAAAACCAAATCGGCCGCAATTTTTTCTCTGTTTTCTTTTACAAAAGCACCTAAGTTTACTGAGCCAACTTCTTCTTCTCCTTCAAACATAAATTTTAGGTTGCAAGGCAATTCATTTTGCTCTATCAATAATTGTAGGGCTTTTACATGCATGTACATTTGACCTTTGTCATCACAGGCGCCTCTAGCAAATATTTTGCCCATGCGTATATGTGGCTCAAATGGTGGAGTAGTCCAAAGTTCTAGTGGGTCTGCGGGTTGTACATCATAATGTCCGTAAACCAATACCGTTGGTAAATTAGCATCTATCAATTTCTGTCCAAAAACGATAGGATACCCAGCAGTTTGGCATACTTCTACATCTTCTGCTCCAGCTTTTTTTAGTTGTGAGGCCACAAATTCTGCTGCCAGATGAACACTTTCAGCATATTTTTTATCTGCACTAATAGAAGGTATGCGTAAGAAATCGAAAAGCTCCGCTAAAAATTCTTCTCTTTTTTGTTCTATTAAATGTTTCATTTTCTTTTGTTTTTTATATAAGTATGTAAACAGTATTTATGTTTAATTTTCTTTGAAACAACTGCGTAAAAACACAAATTTTCTATCTAATAAGAAAAAAGTCTTTTAAATAATGCCTTTTTGTACTACTTAGGACTAGTATTTATCTAAAATAAATTACCAATCAAATCCATCTGTTGCTGGAGTCTCAGAATTTTCTTCTGGTTTTAGTATGTCTTTATTTTGGTCTTTGCCTGTAGCATCTTCTTTCTTCTCATCTTGATAATAAGGATCTTTTTCTTCTGGATCTAGTGGGACCACCGTTTTTGGAGCAGATTTGTTGGTATCTATGGCCATGGTATTTTTAATATTTTGAATATCCTCTTCGCTTAGTTTTCTCTGCTTAGGTTTCATTCTTTTGGCTTTAGGTGTATAGACTAGTTTTACTCTAACTGTACCATAGCCATCATTTTTGTCAGGACTAGCTAGCTGGCTTACACCATCTAAATAATCTGTAAACCCTATGTGGTAAATGCCTTCCACTTTAACACCTAATCTGTGTGTTATATCAAAAAAAGCGCCACCGCCAAATGGAATGAATAAAGAATACCTTGGAAAATTTGTTTCGTCTGCATTTACAGTCACGTTGTATTTCATAAGACTTAACCCTAGCGAAAGATAGGGCTTAAATAATTTATGTTTAATGTATAAATCGTTATGTCTTTTTACAATGTCTTCTCTTAAATAAAAATCTGTATAAGCTGCAATTTCAGTATTTTTAGAAGTGAACTCAAAACCTCTTAAGGGAGATTTGTCTACAGCACCTAGTTTAAAGATACTTAATTCTCCGCCAATAAACACCCTTGGCCATATTTTATATGCCAAGCCAAAAGAGTAGTGTGGTTTTAGTTTTATACAACTAAAATCAGAACACAAATCGCCAGAATAAGCACCTATACCCAGTCCGCCTGTAAAAGATACGGGACCCTTCCAATAATAGGTATCAAAAAAACCAGAATATTCTATTCCTTTTTTTAATTGTGCACTTACAGCAAAACTTGCAACACTAAGGGCAAGAACTAGTATATGTTTAAATTTCATTTTGAATTTTTCTGTGTATGTAAAGATAAAGAAAAATGAATATAGTTTTTATTCAATAGTAATTTTTAAACTCCTCTAAATACAGTAGAGAAAAAGCATCATAGAGTATTTTTATAGATGGGTTATACAATGATTAGGAATTCAGTTGTTTGTGTTAGAGGCACATTTTTTTTTGGAAAAAGATTTAACATTCAAATTTGCGCTTCCTTTTTTATGTAAAGATTCTTTTAACTCAATTATTCTTACAAAATATAAGTTTTTTGATTTTGTAACATTAGGACTAAATTTTAAAAAGTTTAAGCAAAATGCTGATTATAGGATAGACTTAGTAAAGTCCTAAAACGTTACCTTAATTTAAAAAGACCTTATTACAACACTTTTTTAAGTTCATTTAATTTAAGCAAAGCTTCTACCGGAGATATAGTGTTAATGTCAAAAGACATTAACATGTCCTCAAGTTCTTTGTACTTAGGGTCTACCTCAAACATGCTCAATTGGTAATTGTTTTTTGGCACTTCGGCAATTTTCTTTTTATTTTCTTCTTTTACTTTGTCTTTTTCTAAATGCTTTAGTATTTCTCCAGCTCGCAGTACTACAGGATTTGGCATACCAGCCATTTGAGCTACGTGTATACCAAAACTATGCTCGCTACCACCAGGCTTAAGTTTGCGCATAAAAATTATTTTGTTTCCGCTTTCTTTTACAGATACATTATAGTTTTTTATTCTAGGAAAATCCACTGTCAATTGGTTCAGTTCATGATAGTGTGTGGCAAACAAGGTCTTGGCTCTAGATTTTTTATGGTTATGCAAAAACTCTACAATAGACCATGCAATACTTACACCATCATAAGTACTTGTACCTCTGCCTATTTCGTCCATAAGTACCAAGCTTCGGTCACTTAGGTTGTTTAGAATACTGGCAGTTTCTGTCATTTCTACCATAAAAGTAGATTCTCCTTGTGACAAGTTATCTGAGGCTCCTACTCTGGTAAAAACTTTGTCTATAATTCCTATATGCGCAGATGACGCTGGTACATAACTCCCCATTTGTGCCATAAGTACTATCAAAGCTGTTTGGCGTAGCAAAGCACTTTTGCCCGCCATATTGGGCCCTGTGATGACTATTATCTGCTGTTCTTCATTATCTAAAAAAACATCGTTTGGTATATAAGGCGTGCCTACAGGTAGTTTTTTTTCTATTACTGGGTGCCTGCCCTCTTTTATGTCCAACACGTTTTGGTCTGTAACTTGTGGTCTGCAATAGTTGTTTATGCTGGCGGTATAGGCAAAAGAAGAAAGGCAATCTATCTGACCTATTAATCGTGCATTTTCTTGAATCAGATTTACATATTCGCTGGCTACAGATACCAAAGCATTGAATAAATTAAACTCTATGGTATTTATAAACCCTTCGGCATGTAAGATTTTTTCTTCATAGATTTTTAATTCTTCTGTAATGTATCTTTCTGCATTTACTAAAGTTTGTTTTCTTATCCAATCCGCAGGGACTTTGTCTTTTTGAGAATTAGAAACTTCTATATAATAGCCAAATACTTTGTTGTAGGCTATTTTTAGTTTTATACCCGCACGCTCTGCTTCTCTAACTTGTATTTCTAGCAACTTATCTTTTCCACCAGTAGAGATACTGCGCAAATCATCTAATTCTGCATCTATACCATCTCTTATTATACCCCCTTGGTTTATAACCATAGGCACTTCATCTAAGAGTTCATGGGTTATTTTGTCTCTAAGGGTTTGGCATAAATGTATTTTATCTGCCAATAGCTGGAGTTTGCTGTTTTTGCTTTTAGAAAGAGCTTCTTTTATAGGCGCAATATGATCTAAGGCCCTACGCAATTGCAAAAGTTCTCTAGGGTTTATGCGCTTTGCGGCAACTTTAGAAATCAAACGTTCTAAATCTCCAATATGTTTTAAATGCTCAGAAAACAATTTAGTAATCTGCTCATCTTCCTTAAAAGAATCTACTACATCTAGCCTTTCTTGTATATGTAATGTACTTTTTAGAGGCAAAACAAGCCATTTTCGCATCATCCTAGAGCCCATAGGGGTTTGCGTATGATCCAAGATATCTATAAGGGGGGTTCCATTTTCATGCTGTGCGTATACAAGCTCAAGGTTTCTAATGGTAAATTTATCTAGCCATACATAGCGTTCTTCTTCTATTCTGCTTATAGATGTAATGTGCGCTTGTTCTCTATGCTCGGTGTCATTTAGATAATGCAAAACAGAACCAGCAGCCGTAATACCTAAATCTAACTCCTCTATACCAAAACCCTTTAAACCTGCTGTTCCAAAATGGTTTACCAATTGCTCATGAGCATAATCGTAAGCATACACCCATTCATCTAACTTAAAAACTGTAAATCTATCAGCAAACAGATCCTCAAACTGCTCTCTTTGAGGCTTGCAATACAATACCTCTGCAGGCAAAAAACTTTGCATCAGTTTGTCTATATACGCCATAGAGCCTTGTGCTGTAAGAAACTCTCCTGTGCTTATGTCCAAAAAAGCTACGCCCAGCACTCCTTTTTTTCCAAAATATACAGAGGCTAGGTAATTGTTTCTTTTGGTATCTAGTACATGATCATTATAAGATACGCCTGGCGTAACCAATTCTGTAACCCCTCGTTTTACAATGCCTTTTACGTCTTTGGGGTTTTCTAGCTGATCACAGATGGCAACCCGCAAACCTGCACGTACAAGTTTGGGCAAATAATTGTCTAGCGAATGGTATGGAAAACCCGCCAATTCTATGTGAGATGCAGCACCATTGGCTCTTTTTGTAAGGGTTATGTTTAGCGTTTTGCTTGCCAATATGGCATCTTCTCCAAAAGTCTCATAAAAATCTCCCACTCTAAAAAGCAACAAAGCACCCGGATGTTTTGCCTTTATCTGGTGGTATTGTTTCATCAGGGGTGTTTCTGCACTAGCCACTTTTTCTATTATTTATTGTACGCTCTAAATTCGCAATTTTATAGTTCAATTGCTCAATTAATTATCAACAGTGCTAGAGAAGTAGTTTATAAAAAACGGCAAGTTTAAATTTCCTGATTTCAACAAATTGCTTTTAGAAATACATACATGCATTGGCTTATCTCATTAGCAAGTGTGTTTTATGAAACTAAAGGAGCAAGAAGGAATAAAGGACAAGATATACAGAGCAATAAAATAAGTTGGGCAAAACCATGCCAAAAAGCATGGTCGGGCTGTATCGTTCTCGCTTTTTATTTGCTGAAAAAGCAAATAAAAGAGCTTCTCTTCCATCCCTTTTGCATAAAACATAACAAAGGTGTGTTCTAAACATAGGAGCTTCAGTAGTAAATTGTCTATTGGACTTTAGTTTTTGGCAGCCCGTTGTTGGTTCTAGTGCTTCTAATCCGCCCATAAAAATAGCTTGGTTACATCCCTTACAAAAAGTATTTTTTAGTAAGAACACGCAACAGTAAAAATATAAAACCCATAAAAACATGTATTTAAGGAGTGTACACCTAAATTAATTAACCCTTTTAATAAGCTATAAATTACTAAGTTATAATAATTTATTATAAAATGTTTTCCACATAAACATTTTTCTAGTATATTCGTAAAGGTCATAGAGTTTTAACAAAAAAAATAAGGGTATGTATTCAAACATGAAAAAGCAACTTCTAATAATAGTTTTTTCTATATTCTTTTCCTGCCAGTTACATGCAGCACTAAGAACAGCGTCAGTATCTGGTCTTTTCAGCAATACTGCTACATGGGGTGGTTTGTCTGTACCAGTAGCAGGAGATGATATAATTATCAATACTGGCATTACCCTTACTTTAACTGCAAATTACGCTACAACTGGCTCACTCACTATAGACGGTACGGGTGTAGTAGAAATGGCAAATTTTAACCTAACTGTGGGCAGTTTAACAGCTACAGGAGCTGCTTCTATAAACAATTCAGGAGCAGGAACTGAGAGAATACTCACTATAGGAGACGCTACAAACACTTCATACACAGGAAGTTTCTCAAACAAAATAGTATTAGTTAAAACAGGCGCTGGTACGCTTTCTTTGTCTACTGGTACTTCTACACTTTTGTGGATAGATGTTTCTGGGGGCACACTTAATATACTTAGTGGATCTTATACAATTACTTCTAAGAATACAAATAATCAAGCAGTTATTGCACAATCAGGAGCTACATTAAATGTAAGTGGTGGGACTATAAATTGTACAGCAGCAAGTAATAGATTTGTTTATGGTTTCAACTCAGGACCTGGTTCAGGTACTATTTCTGGAGGTTCTATTACAGCAAATGAGTTAATTGTAGGTTGGAATTCTAATGTAACATTAGTTATATCTGGTGGTACACATACCTTTAGCACCCATGTAAGGCATTTTGATGCTGGTAGTGGTACCCTTACCCTTTCAGGAGGTTCACTTACAACCCCTCTTATAGGCAATCAAACAAATGGTGCTGGTACAGATGAATTAACCATTAATTTAAATGCAGGATCTACATTAAGTACAGGATCTGTAATTATGATTGGTACAGGACCTTCTGGCACTCACACTACAACTTTAAACTTACGAGGGGGTACATTAAATGCAACAGCATCGGGTAATCTAATAAACGAGCCCACTGGCATAGGAGTTGGGAAGTTTCTAACAGTAAATTTACTTTCTAATACTACTACCATAAATACCAATGGGTTTACTGCAAACTGCCTTTCACCTATTATTGGATCAGGTGGTAACCTCATAAAAACAGGAGCAGGAGATTTGGTTTTTGGTGTTGCAAACACATATACAGGTACTACTACAATCAATAATGGCTCAATAAAATTAGGTTCTTCTAATGTCATACCAGACGCTAGCGCAGTGACCATAACCTCACCAGGTGTTTTAGATATGAATACTTTTTCAGAAACAGTAGGCTCTTTGGCTGGGAATGGCTCTGCAGATAATTTGTTAGGAGGCGGTACGCCAGTACTTACAGTAGGAACATTAGGTACAAGCACTACTTTTTCTGGTATTATAAGCAATACTACTGGATCATTGAGTCTTAGAAAAGTAGGTTCAGGCACACTTACTCTATCTGGCAATAGTACCTTTACAGGGGATGTAAATTTCCCACAAAATACTGGTGTAAACAGCGGAACTTTACTTTTAACAAGCAACAATGCTTTAGGTTCTACCATAAAAAACATAAATTTACCAGGAGATAATACCTCAGTTCAAACCATACAGCTAAGCGGTGGAGTTTCTATTAGTGCTAATCTAAGCTTAAAAACTGCAGGAAGAAATGGATCTTCATTTTTGACCAATATTTCAGGTAACAATACTTGGAATGGTCCAATTCAAATTATTAGCGCTGGTGGAGGTTACAATATTGAATCTCAATCTGGTACATTAACTATTGCTGGTACAATGAGTAACGCCCTTACTGCCTCACGAGCATATTCATTTTCTGGTGCAGGCAATACCAATGTTTCAGGAACAATTGTAGATGGAGTTGCATTTCCACTTAGCATTTCTAAAACAGGCACTGGCACACTTACACTTTTGGCGGCTAACACCTACACAGGCACAACTGGCATTACAGGGGGTACTTTATTGTTAGGAGCAGCTGGTGTAATACCAGATTTAAGTGCTGTAACCGTAAGCTCACCAGGAGTATTAAACACAAACTCTTTCTCTGAAACAGTAGGTTCTATAGCAGGAGATGGATCTATAAACAACCTAACAGGAGCAGGTACACCTACATTTACCGCTGGCGGTAATAACACAAGCACTACTTTCTCTGGTAGTATTAGTAATACTACTGGAACATTAACTTTTGAAAAACAAGGTACAGGTATACTTACACTAAGTGGAGTAAGTACATACACTGGCAATACACTACTAAACACAGGCACACTAAGAATAGGTATAGCCAACGCATTGCCTCTTACAACCAACTTACAACTAGCAGGAACATCTGTATTGGATATAAATGCATTTCCTCTTACTGTGGCAGATATATTTTCTAGTGTAAACACATCTACCATTACAGATAACTCTGCAGGCACTACAACTACTGTTGTTAATATCACAAACCAAGCAAATACCGTAAACGCGTTGGTAAGAGATGGTGCAACAGCAAAAATTGCTATGCGCGTAAGAAATACTAATGCTATCTTCCCTATTTTTGCTTTGACAAACGCCAACACTTTCTCTGGTGGTCTTACGTTAGCAAACGGAGCAGCACTAGGGCCTGGTACACGTCTAAGAATTTCAAGCACTATAACTACAGTAGGTACAGCAGGTGCCATTGTAAGTTCTCCTTTTGGTACAGGTACTATTTTTATAGGAGAAGCAGCAACAGACAAGGCAGGAATTTTATTTGATACTCAAGCAAACAATTCCTTAGCCAATGCCATAGTATTTAATACAGAACTAGGAACAGACGTACCAGGAATTAGATTTGACAATACTGGGCATACCTTGTCTGGTACCATTTCGTCTGGTACGGCAGCAGACATACGTTTTGCCAATGGTGCTGGTGGTAACGCATCTGCAACACTCACTGGTCAATTGCTTGGTGCTTTTGGTCTAGAGATATCAGGAAATTTGACAACTATTACGCTCAACAACAGCGGCACAGCCAATAGTTATGCAGGAGCTACAATTATTGGTACAGGCTCTTCACTAGTGTTGGGCAGAGCAGCTCAGATACCAGATGGTAGTTTTGTACAAGTGAATGGTACGCTAAACATGAACTCTTTCTCTGAAACAGTAGGTTCTATTTCAAGTTCAGGATCTATAAACAACCTAACAGGGGGTGGTACTCCTACCTTGCAATTTGGAGGCAACAACACAAGCACTACTTTTTCTGGTGTCATAAGCAACACTACAGGTACCTTGAGTTTAATAAAAGAAGGTACAGGATCTATAACCTTATCTGGAAGCAATACCTACACGGGCTCTACAGAAGTTAGATCTGGAGGTACTTTGATATTAAGTAATGTTGCTGCCCTAGGGACTGTAGCTGGTGGTTTAGATGTTAAAAGTGGAGCTACCTTGGACTTGAATGGAATAAATTATGCCACCGCAGAGCCACTAACCATAGTAGGTACAGGAGTTTCTGCAGCAGGAGCAATGATAAATTCTAATGCAACGGCGGCTACGTATGCAGGAGCAATTTCATTAGGTTCTGCAACAACATTTACAGCTAATAATCAAATAACCTTAACAGGTAATATAGGTAGCAATACAAGTAATTTGACTAAAGCAGGAACAAGCTCATTGATATTTACAAGCAACACCATTTCTTTACAAGATTTTACCATTTCTGCGGGTACTTTGGTAGCTGGTAGTTCTACAATAAATATCTCAAGAGCACTCACAAAAGCAGGAGCAGCTACTTTTACACCTAATACATCTACCGTTTTATTTGTTGGTACAGCAGCTCAAACTATTCCTGCCCTATCTTATTTCAATTTAACATTAAACAATAGCACAGGCGCTACTTTGGCAGGAGATATTACAGCAAGTGGTTTAGTTACACTAAGCTCAGGAATACTTACAACTACAAATGCATTCTCAATAGACTTAGGTACATTAGGTACTATTGCAGAAGTTACACCAAATGCCCAAGCACCTACGTCTTACGTAACTGGTGCAGTAAGAGCACAAAGAACAGTGCTTCAAAATACGCCAAATACTTTTGGTGGCATAGGACTTAGAGTTACAGAAACAACGGTAGCTTCTAATGCCTATCAAATTATTCGTGTTACAGGTACTGCAGGAATTTCTACTGCGGCTGCTTCTGGAAAATCTAGTATTGCAAGGTATTTTAGTATATCTCCTGCTACAAATACTGGCCTAAATGCTACATTGGTACTTTCTTATTTCAACCATGAGCTTGCAGGACATACAGAAGCTAATTTGTGCTTGTACAAATCTACTGATGCTAGAGTTACTTGGATTCCTTTCTTTTCTAGAGTCATTGATGCTACAAACAACACATTAACTCAAACTGGGTTAACAGGGTTTTCTTTCTGGACAGCGTCAGATGTGTTTATAAATCCATTGCCAATAACACTTACGGAGTTTAAGGTAAATACCACAGAAGCAAACAAAGTAGCACTAGACTGGACAACATCCAACGAAACCAACAACGATTTCTTTACCATAGAAAAAAGTAAAGACGGTGTAGTTTGGGAATCTGTAAAGCAAATTAAAGGTGCAGGCAATTCTACACAATCTATTTCTTATACCCAAATAGACGAGAATCCATACAGTGGTCTATCTTATTATAGGCTAAAACAAACAGATTATGATGGTAAATTTGATTACAGTAGTGTATTTCCTGTAGAAATAAATGCTACAAATAGTTTTAATTGCATCATTTATCCATCTCCTTCTAGCATAGATAATTTAAATGTCTTTATAACCAAAGCAAATTTAGGTACATATGATGTACGCATTACAAATGCTTTAGGTACAGAATTTTATAACACATTGCAAGAGTATGAATCTTCTAACGGATTTATAAATTTATCTAACACATTTGCTGTACCTACAGCAGGAACGTATTACCTACAGATAAATTTAAACCAAAGTTCTGTTTGTAGACAAAAAATTATTTTCGAATAAAACTCAATTCTAATAAGGCTTACTTATCGAATGGTAAGTAAGCTTTATTTTTTCTATAGGAACCTGCTACTGATTTAATACCTTATTTTCCCTTATTCATATACCTTATAAGGTTAAACCAATGTACCATTGACTACTTAAATATAAAGTGGAAAGTATATGGCTTGATGAATTTCTTATATGGTCATAGAACAACACAATAAACAAATATCTAGGTGTAGAATTTTTTCTACCCCTTTTTTATGTTTTAGCATGTGTACACTATATTTTGGTTATGGCAAAAGTAAATTAGAATTGATATATTCAGAATAAAAAGAAGTGTTATGTACGAGCGGATGCTACGACCAGAGGGTTGTGTTTGACAATGCCACCAACTAGTCCACGTTTGAGCATAAGCGGTAATTAGGATGTGGATGTGTAAGAAAGGCGTTTGAAACGCCAGTATAATGATATTAGAACTAGCCCTTGGGTAACGAAATCTACATCACCAAATGAAAAAAGGTTTGTCTATCGTCTAGTAACTTCTATTTGGAGCGTAAACTAATCCCAAAGTAAGCATGCCAGCTTTATTTCTAAATCTATCGTTGCCCAGGGTGTACTTTTTTTCTGTGGTATATTCAGTAAACAGAAATCCAAATCCAGCTTGCAGCGTTAGCTTTTCTGAAGCATTGTATTTCAATAAAAACTCAGAGTTTAAACTCCCTAAATCATTGTCTCCTATGAGCAAGGCATTTAGAGATGTAGTTTCGGCAGAAGTAGTAGTTGTACTTAGCATTGGAGTTGCTTTTTGGCTTGCACCAAAAGTAAATCCTACAAGATCTAGATTGAAATTGAAAGCTAATTTTTTGTACAATTTATGCTCTATGCTAAAAAATACATTAAAAGCATTTGTTTGTACTTTATTGAAAGTAAGCGTATCTATGTTTGCAGGTATTGACTCTGAAAAAAAAGCAGCAGGACCAGTTTTGCCAACCGTATACTTTGCGGGAGCTGTAGCAAAATCTACCTTGCTACCAAAAGCACCCGTGTATCTAAGGCCATAACCAATTCTTAAACCACTTTTATTGCCAAAAGCGTGTTGTTTAGTTGCATGCAAAGATGGAGCTACCAATCCAGCGCCTAAACCTATGTTTGCACCATAAGAGACATTTTTACTAATAAAACTTTGTGCTGTAGAAACTAAATTAGAACCTACTACTAGTGTTGCTAAAATTATTTTTTTCATGAGTACTATTATTTTTTTACATTTATTAAAAGTGTAACTGTAGCTACATCATCCAACATCATGCTGCTTTTGCCTACCCCGTAGTCTAGTCTATTTATTTTAAAAGTACCATTTATGATTGCTTTATCAGCTATTTCTTCAAAAGTAAAAGGAATAGCCACATTTTTGGTTATAGCTTTTATGGTTACATTAAAATAGCCAATGTAGCCACCGGTAGTAGTTTTTTCAAATTTGGTACTTAATAGACTTATTTTAGGGTACTTTATAGCATCAAAATATTCCGCTCCTTTTAGGGTTTTGTCTCTAGAATTGTTGCCTGTATAAAATGTGTTGGACGCTACGCTTGCCGTAATTTTACTTTGAGATAGGTTTGAAGGAGAAAAATGAATAGAAGAAACCAATTCCGTAAACTTTCCATCTGCTGTAGAACCCAAAGCATGTTTTATACTAAATTTTACTTTATACGTTTCTGTTGTCCATTTGGTCTGTGCAGTTAAAGGTATAAATGCTAGCGGACTTAAGATCAATAACAAACTGAGTAGTGTGTTTTTCATTTTATTTATTTTTTTTAAGTGAAAGGTACAAGACTAAAGAATGGTTTTACGTTTTTTAATGATAAAGTATTTAAAGTTTTTATTTCAAACTCGTGCACTTTCAATAGTTAGAAACGAACCACTTTTTATTTTTATCAATATACCTTATTGTAAACTTCGTAATAAAAACGGATAGTTTTATGTCTCTTTTAAGACATAGAATCTTATTTTGTAAAATAAAGAAATTTTCACGCATACTTGTTGTAGATTTATGGCATGTCTTTTATTCAATCTATAGGTACTGCTACGCCAGCACACCGGTTTTCTCAAGAAACATTGCAAAATGCTGTTTCTCAACACCATTTAGGCATCTCCAAAGATAGAATAACTACTATTTTCCAATCTTCAGCTATAAAATACAGACATAGTGTTTTGCCAGACTTAGAAGATCCAAGCAGTGAACAAGCCCATACAAGCATTGTAGAGAAAATGAAAATCTACAAACAAGAGGCTCTACCTCTAGCCCTTTCTGCGGTAAGCGCCTTAAATCAAAACATAAGTACTTGTACACATTTAATTACCGTTTCTTGTACCGGACTTTCTGCACCAGGCTTAGATTTTTACTTGATTCAAGCGTTGGGTCTAAAAGAAACTACTCAAAGATTAAGTGTAAATTTTATGGGTTGTTTTGCTTCTTTTCACGCTCTAAAAATGGCAAACCATATATGTGCTTCTGAAAAAAATGCACAAGTATTACTGGTTTCCGTAGAGCTATGTACCCTGCACATACAAACGGGCAATGAGCTAGATTTAGTAGTAAGCAACGCTATTTTTGCAGATGGTGCAGCAGCAGCTTGGATAACCAATGAGGCAAAAGGCTTAGAAATAACGCACGTTTTTCAGGACATAGTACCAGAAAGCACTGCATCTATGTCTTGGGATTTAGGCATCAATAAATTTGACATGAAACTGGGTCATAAAGTGCCAGATCAACTAAGTGGGTATTTAAAAAAAATGATTCCTTTTGTCCAATCACAAAACATAGCACATCATGCTTTACACCCTGGAGGTAGAAAAATTATAGAAAAATACATAGAAACACTAGGCTTACAGCCAGATAATCTATCGGCTACTTTTAATACTTTATCTAATTACGGCAACATGTCTTCTGCAACTATTTTATTTGTTTTGAAAGAGATGCTAAGCAACCAACCAAAAGGCAATATCTTGGCCATGGGTTTTGGACCAGGTCTTACGGTAGAAGGGTTAATCTTAAGAAATACACGTAGTGAGCAAAAGCCTTCTTTTTCTCTTATAAACAGAAGCACAGTTCCCGAACTTTTAGACTCAGACACCATCCCAAAGGCAGACTTATATAAAAACTTAGATGAGCTAGCCTACATAAATAAACAATTGGGAGGCCATACCATAACCCTTAAAGGCATAAAACAACTTATAAAAAATAATCCTAAACCAAAGTATACGCTTTTAGATGTAGGATGCGGAGGGGGAGATTCTATGTACGAAATACATCTTTGGGCTAAAAAAAATGGATTGAATATGCAATGCATAGGTTTAGACCTTTTGCCAGATGCCATAGAATATTGCAAAAACAAATATGCTCACATTTCTGAAATGACTTTTATTTGCGATGACATACATAACTACCACACAAAAACAGACCTTATTATGTGCAATTTGGTGTGTCATCATTTGTACAATGATTTTTTAGACAGTGTGCTTTTAAAATTCAGAGATCTAAGTATTATTGGGTTTGTAATCAATGATTTAGAAAGAAATCCTATAGCATATTGGAGTATAAAATGGCTTACAGCATTGTTTTCGAAATCTCATTTGGTTCAAAATGACGCTGCTTTAAGTGTGGCAAAAGGATTTAGAAAAAAAGAATGGGCATCTATGTTTCATCGTTTAAAGATAAACAATACAAAGATTTCTTGGCAATGGGCTTTTAGGCATTTAATTGTGTATATAAAATGAAAACAATTTATGATGTAGCCATAGTAGGTGCAGGTTTGGGGGGACTTACATTGGCAAATTTATGTGCCGATAATGGCCTAAATGTAATTTTGTTTGAAAAAAACACCTTCCCACATCATAAAATGTGTGGAGAGTATATTTCTGGCGAGAGTATTCCTTTGCTTGCACATTTTGGTATGAACATCCATGAATTTCCTTGCATACACTCGCTTACAATTTCGGCACCAGACGGCACCAGCATACACAAAGAACTAAAGCAAAATGCTATTGGAATAAGTAGGTATTTTGTAGATGATTTTTTGGCAAAAAGAGCAAAAAGCAAAGGGGTTTTAGTACTAGAAAACACCAAAGTTCTTTCGGCTCTAAAAAGAGAAGATTTATATGAAATTGAGTTGGGTCAAAAAGAAAAAATAGTATCTAAAATCTTGATAGGCGCTTTTGGCAAAAGGAGCAACTTAGATGTACAGTTAAAAAGAGCATTTGTTTCTGCTAATAATAGAAGCAAAAATTATGTGGCAGTAAAATACCATGTAGCTTTAGATTTTCCAGAAAACAAAATAGAATTACATAATTTCGAAAATGGGTATTGTGGTATATCAAGAGTAGAAAACAACATAACTTGTATTTGCTACCTTACTACAGCAGAAAATTTAGCCAATAGCCATGGAGATATACAAGAAATGGAAAAGGAGATTCTTTGCAAAAACCCACACCTAAAAAACTATTTTTCTTCTGCTAAATTTCTTTGGGACAAACCATTGGTTATAGCGCAAGTAAATTTTTCATCTAAACCAACCGCCGAAAAAAATTGGCTTATGTGCGGAGATTCTGCTGGTATGATTGCCCCTTTGTGTGGCAATGGTATGAGTATAGCCATGCACGCAGCAGTTTTATTGTCACATGAGCTAAAAGCCTTTTTTAGAAATGAAATAAGCTATGGAACGTTAGAAAAAAACTATTCTAAAATTCATAAAAATACATTTTCTAAACGCCTATTTTTGGGCAGAAAAATTCAATCTACCTTTGGCAATCCTACGCTTACTAAAGCTGTAATTTTAATACTAAAAAGAATTCCTTTTTTGTGTGATTGGCTCATTTCTAAAACACATGGCAACGTGTATTGGAAAAATTAGCTCTTTATACTGCATATGTCCTTGAAATAAACAAGGTACAAACCCTTCTTTACAAATGGGCAATCAACAGATTAGAAATTCAAAACCTATTTAAAATTACACCCCAAATTGAGTTAAATGATGGTCTAAGTGTTTGTAAAACATATTATTCCATTCAGAAGATGCCAAGACACCAAAAGAATGCGATTCTCTTTGATCAAAATAAGGTTCACCTAAATCTTTAGTTTTAAGGATGTAATTTATCAAACGTTGTTTTTCATGTTCAAATTCTTTAGTTTCTGTTATGATAAATTGAGGTGCTGTTTGACTATTTTGTGTGTAAGGCAGTTCTGAAACTACTTTGTTTTTTACTAAAAGCTTCAATATAAATTTTATAAAAGCATTGGGCTTTGGATGAATATCCTCAAACGTCATTTCATAAGTTACATTGCAATGCGCTAGTAATTGACCAACATTCATTACACCCCATTTAGCTTTGCTTTCAGGAGTAAGCGCGTGTATTCTATGGATTATTTTAGTGGTTACTTCTTCTGTAAATACATTTGGTAAAGCCATAATAAGATCATTTTATAATTTCGTCTTTCTTTTAAAAGTAGTTGTAATATAAGAACATACTTGAGATATTTTTAAAAATCAGCACCTGTTTTTTTTGTATTCATCGATACCTATATAAGAAGCATGTAAGTATAAATAACTCATCTGTACTTTGAGTATACTAACTGTTGCAGATACGAATCAGTTATTTTTTTTGAATTCAATTTTAAAAGAACTACTTTTACAGTCGACTTTAGGGGTTCTCGATTAATTTCGGGATGAGAGATAACCCTTCGAACCTGATTTGGCTAATACCAGCGTAGGGAAAAGTCCGAAGCATATCTCCAGCCCCAAGTCTCTAACCCAAAAGGGGAGTATTCTTTTTCTATTGGGGTAATTATTCAAACAAAATGAATACTTTAAAAAAGTATAAAAGCACAGTATACAAGTTTCTTTTTGGGAATTATTAAGTAACATGGAGATTATTCTAAACAACAAAGTGCAAGCAATAAAAGACAAATCTAATCTTGTAGATTTGGTTGCTGAACTTCAATTGCCAGAAAAGGGAATTGCTTTAGCAGTAAACAACGCTGTAGTACCCAAAAATGAATGGCAAAGTTTTGAACTTTCTGAGCAAATGAAAGTTACTCTAATTAGAGCAACACAGGGTGGCTAGACCTTAAGGTCCAATTGGGCAATTTGAATTAAATAAATTAAACATACCTTGTAAATCTCCCTTAGGGGCTAGGTGATATTATGAAAAACAAAGATACTAAACCATCGCAATCTGTAATTACTCGTGAGCCTTTTACAGGATCTAAGAAGATTTATGTTCAAGGAAAATTACACAATATAAAAGTAGCTATGAGAGAAATCTCTCTAA
>JAYVIQ010000183.1:0-4167 GCA_043770215.1 Cytophagales bacterium
GAGTAAGTAAAATTGTGTTTAAATCATTTACTAAAAAAATAATGGTTTTATAGAAATCTATCCTCAAAAAAAAGGGTTGTTTTTACGTATAGTTTAAAAAAAAATGACCTCTTCATTTCTTTATGAAGAGGTCATTTTTGTATCTATTTCTTTCTGTTCAAAAAAACAGTAATGTTTTTATTCTGTAATTCCGTCTGCCAAAACAATAATTTTATTGTCGCATACTTCTACAAGCCCGCCAGTAATATTTATAGTAGCTTCAACTCCTTTAGAAATTAAATATTTTAGTTTTCCCGCCACTAAAATACTTATAATTGGTGCATGGCTGTTCAAAATCTGAAACTGACCTTCTACCCCTGGAAAAGTAGAAGAATCAACCTCGCCAGAGAATACTTTTTTGCCTGGAGTTAGAATATCTAGTTGCATAATTATTTAGCTTCTGCCATTAATTTTTCGCCTTTGGCAATAGCATCATCTATGCCTCCTACTAAGTTAAATGCAGCTTCTGGCAAATGATCTAATTTACCATCTAAGATCATATTGAATCCTTTGATGGTTTCTTTGATATCTACCAAAACACCTTTAAGACCTGTAAACTGTTCTGCTACATGGAATGGCTGAGACAAGAAACGCTCAACACGTCTAGCTCTGTGTACCACTTGTTTGTCTTCTTCAGACAATTCTTCCATACCTAGAATAGCAATAATATCTTGCAATTCTTTGTAACGTTGCAATGTTTCTTTTACTCTTTGTGCAGTGTTGTAATGCTCATCTCCAATGATGTCTGGCTTTAAGATTCTAGAAGTAGAATCCAAAGGATCTACAGCTGGGTAAATACCTTTTTCTGCAATTTTACGAGAAAGTACAGTTGTAGCATCTAAGTGAGCAAACGTAGTTGCTGGTGCAGGGTCAGTTAAGTCATCGGCAGGTACATATACCGCTTGAACAGATGTGATAGAACCTCTTTTTGTAGAAGTAATACGCTCTTGCATTAAACCCATTTCAGAAGCCAATGTGGGTTGGTAACCTACCGCAGAAGGCATACGACCTAAAAGTGCAGATACCTCAGAACCCGCTTGTGTAAAACGGAAGATATTGTCTATAAAGAAAAGAATGTCTCTTCCTTCGCCAGTACCATCTCCATCACGAAAGTACTCAGCAATAGTCAAACCAGATAACGCAACTCGAGCACGTGCTCCAGGAGGTTCGTTCATTTGACCAAAAACCAATGTAGCTTGTGATTTGCTCAACTCATTTTTGTCTACTAAAGACAAATCCCATCCGCCTTTTTCCATAGAATGTTGGAAGGCTTCGCCGTATTTTATTACGCCAGACTCTATCATCTCTCTCAACAAGTCATTCCCTTCACGTGTACGCTCACCTACACCTGCAAATACAGATAGGCCTTCGTATGCTTTGGCAATGTTGTTGATTAATTCCATAATCAATACCGTTTTGCCTACACCTGCACCACCAAATAAACCAATTTTACCCCCTTTTACATAAGGCTCTATTAAATCTATTACTTTGATACCTGTAAACAAAATTTCTGATGTAGTACTTAAATCTTCAAATCTTGGTGCTTGTCTGTGTATAGAAAGTCTTTTGGACTCTTCTGGCTGGTCTATACCGTCTATTGCATAGCCAACTACATTAAACAATCTACCTTTTATACCCTCGCCAGTAGGCATAGAGATTGGAGCACCTAAATCAGTTACATCCATTCCTCTTCTAAGACCTTCTGTGCTTTCCATAGATATAGCTCTTATTCTGCTTTCTCCAAGGTGCTGCTGAGTTTCTAAAATTACTTCTACGCCGTTGTCTTTGATTACAATTAATGCATCAAGAATGTTTGGAAGTCTTGAACCCTCTGCTTCAAAACTTATGTCAACAACTGGACCGATAACCTGAGTGATTTTGCCTATGTTAGCCATTATTTTTCTGACTTGATATGATTAGTAATGTTATTTTGGGTGCAAAGGTAGGAGATTCTTTATACATTACAACTAAAATTACAAACTGATTTTTAAGAATTTATATAGATGTAGTCCCATTCTACGTAGTAATACTTAGAAACAATATGTTTTTAAGATTTTTACTTTCTATTAAACTTTGTATATTCTAACTTTTTGGTTTGTGAATAAGAAATTCTCTTATTTAAAAAGGCTATTTTTTTGTGTTTTGTTTTAATACTCCACGCACTTTGATGCTGTTTGTTTTCGTTTAATTATGGCTAATGCAATGGGATTTCTTCTTGCATTCTGTTTTTTTGCTGAGTAAAAAACCTCATCGGTTCTTTGTTTCTGACAAAAGTATTTTTGTGGATTAAAAAAAATAGACTAAAATAAAAAATTACATAATAACATGTTTAGTATCTAATTGATTTTTAATACCTAACATTAATTATTATGTAATTTTTACGCTTATGTATAATTTTTTTAGAAAATGTTATTTATACACTTCTGCACCTTTTTCTACAAATTCTTGCGATTTTTCTTTCATACCTGCTTCTATAGCTTCTTGGCTGTTTAGGCCATTAGCCTCTGCGTAATCTCTTACGTCTTGAGTGATAGACATAGAACAGAAATGAGGTCCACACATTGAACAAAAGTGCGCTGTTTTTGCACCTTCGGCTGGCAAGGTTTCGTCATGAAATTCACGGGCAGTATCAGGATCTAGTGACAAGTTAAACTGGTCTTGCCAACGGAACTCGAAACGTGCTTTTGATAAAGCATCATCTCTATGTTGTGCGCCAGGATGTCCTTTGGCTAAATCGGCTGCGTGAGCAGCTAGCTTATATGTAATTACACCATCTTTTACGTCTTTTCTATTTGGTAAACCCAGGTGTTCTTTTGGCGTAACATAACACAACATAGCTGTACCAAACCAACCAATCATGGCAGCTCCAATGGCAGAAGTAATGTGGTCATAACCAGGAGCAATGTCAGTAGTCAATGGACCAAGTGTGTAAAAAGGAGCCTCATGGCAAACTTTCAATTGCTTTTCCATATTTTCTTTTATCATGTGCATAGGCACGTGACCTGGCCCTTCTATTATGGTTTGCACATCGTGCTTCCATGCAATTTTTGTCAGCTCGCCCAACGTTTCTAACTCAGCAAACTGAGCTTCATCGTTGGCATCAGCTATACATCCTGGTCTCAATCCATCACCCAAAGAAAAAGCAACATCATAAGCTTTCATTATTTCACAAATTTCTTCAAAATGAGTGTACAAGAAATTTTCTTTGTGGTGAGCCAAACACCATTTTGCCATAATAGACCCGCCTCTAGATACTATACCTGTTAAGCGTTTTGCTGTCATAGGTACATAACGTAGCAACACGCCTGCATGAATTGTAAAATAATCTACGCCTTGTTCTGCTTGCTCTATTAAGGTATCTCTAAAAATTTCCCACGTCAAGTTTTCTGCTTTTCCGTTTACTTTTTCAAGCGCTTGGTATATTGGTACTGTTCCAATTGGCACAGGAGAGTTTCTTAAGATCCATTCACGAGTCTCATGTATGTTGGCTCCCGTAGACAAATCCATAATTGTATCTGCACCCCAACGGCATGACCAAACGGTTTTTTCTACTTCTTCTTCTATAGATGATGTTGTAGCAGAATTCCCTATGTTGGCATTTATTTTTACCAAAAAATTACGTCCAATAATCATTGGTTCTGTTTCTGGATGATTGATGTTGTTTGGCAACACAGCTCTACCAGAGGCAATTTCATCTCTTACAAACTCTGGAGTAATTAAGTTTTTGGGCGTGTTTGCTCCAAAATTTTCTCCTTTATGCTGTGCTCTAATGCGTATTTGCTCTTCTATCTGCTGATTTTCTCTTATGGCTATGTATTCCATTTCTGGGGTAATAATGCCTTTTTTTGCATAATGCAATTGAGATACATTTAATCCGGGTTTTGCCTTTAAGGGTTTGTCTAAATACTCATACCTCAAGTGGTCTAGTGAAGCATCATTTAATCTTTCTCTACCGTATTCAGAACTAATTTGATCCAGTTGTTCTACGTCTCCTCTATCTAAAATCCATTGATGCCTAAGCTTTGGCAATCCTTTTCTTACATCCAAATCTATTTCTGGATCTGTAAATGGGCCAGAAGTATCATATACAACTACTGGAGGGTTTTTTTCTATAGGTGATTCTGTCTT
>JAYVIQ010000184.1:0-15878 GCA_043770215.1 Cytophagales bacterium
ATAGACAAAGGGCTAAATCTTCAAGCCCTATTAGGTATAAATGTTGGTCCTTTTGATTATTTCGGAAATTCACTACAAAATTTGAAATTAGATATTGGAATACACGAATCTTCATCTGGATTGCCTACTGGATTAATTTTTGATGAACTAAATCAAATTATAAGTATCTATCCAAACCCAAGCAACAATGGCGTTTTCAATTTATCTCAGCCTGAAGATTGGAAAGTGTTTTCAGTTTTAGGAAAAGAGTTAAAGTCGGGCAATAGCAATCAAATCAATTTATCAGAAAACCAAAAAGGTGTTTACTTGATCAAGTTAAATGAGAAAATAGAACAAGTGGTTGTGGAGTAAATCACATATATAAAAAAAGAAAAGCCAAAATTTAGTATAAGTTTAATTTTCTTTTTTGAAAACTTCTATACAACAGCTTAAAATTGTTAAATATAGTACAGTAGATAATAAATGATAATCAAAATGAATCGAACATTTAATTTAAGTATTTGTCTAGTTGTACTATTTGTTACTATGATGCAGTATGGTAATGCTCAGAACATAAAAGAGAGTACACTTTGGGGGCCAAATGGTGTAAATTGGGATCCCGCTGGGAGATTGCCAGATTTTTCTTATGCGGGCTACCGTTCTTCAGCCAAAGCCATTCCAAATGTAAGGCAAGTAGCTTCTTTAGCCTCAACAGGGGCACTGCCAAACGACAATATAGATGATTCTAGAAAGCTACAAGATTTGATAAATGCACAATCATCTGTTTCAGCAAGTAACCCAGGAGCTATCTTTATTCCCAAAGGAAAATGGGTTATAGACAATCCTATTTTCTTGAATAAGTCTGGACTAGTACTTAGGGGTGAAGTAGATAGATCTGGAAAACCAATTACAGAGTTTTATTTCCCCAATCCTTCAAACCCTCTTACAGATTACCATATCACAATGGGTAAAGGTAATTTTGCTCTTACTTCATTAGGTACAATTTCGTCAAACACCGCGCAAGGCAAAAATACTTTCAAAGTAAGATATTCTTCAGCAAATAAATTTAATGTTGGTGATTTTATACAGTTGGTACAAGAAGACGATGCTGCAGAAAGTTTATCAAAATATTTACATGGCGACTTAGACGACATAGGTAAAAGTACCAAAGAAATCAGTATTTATCCAAAGTTATTCCGCTGGTATGCTAAAGTTGTAAGTGTAAATGTAGATGAAGTAACTGTAGATAGGCCTCTACCTGTTAAGGTTCAAACCAGTTGGAAACCTACTGTTTCAAAGTTCAATGTGGCAAACTCAGCTACAGAAATGGGTATCGAAAATATTGTCTTTAAATGCAATAATACAGAAAGGTTCGAACATAATTTTTACAAAGGATGGAGGATTTTAACTTTAGATCAAGTGATAAACTGTTGGGTAGAAAATGTAGAACTTGTAGATTTAGAGTATGGAATAGATATCTCTAACAGTAGTTGCTACAACACCATTAAGGGCGTAGTTATCAGAGACGAAAAGAGAAATATACCTATACCAAACCTCACAGGCTTATCAGCACTAGAAATAATTCGTAAACTACAACAAAATGCTGGTGGTGGACATCATCCTATTCAAATAGGGACATTTGGATGCTACAATTTGATAGAAAATTTCGATTTCAAAGATATTTACTGGCACGAACTATCTGTAGAGGGAGCTACAGCATTTAATGTGTTTAGAAATGGAAAAGGGATTGCAATAGCCTTTGACAACCACAGACAAATACCTTTTGCAAATCTTTGGACAAATATAGATTTGGGTAGACCAGAAAGATTGTGGTGGAATTCTGGGTCTAACCAAATAGGAGTAGCCGGCCGAGAAAGAGGACCTAATGCAGGTTTTAGAACTACATATTGGAACATAAGCTATGAAAGTGTAAAGCCAGGAACCAAAGTTCCAGTTGCTTCCACAGATGGTTTTGCTTACCTAAACTACATAGGAGTAGTGGACGCAAGAAAAAATAGTTTGCCTATTGCAAAAGTAAATTCGCAGTTGGTAGAAATATCAGGGGTAAATGAGAAGGTGGCCCAACCGGATCTTTTTCAGGCGCAACTAGACCGAAGAAGAGGAAATATACCAACAGAAATTGAAGAAGTAGTTTTAGAAGATCCTGAAACAATAACAATATTTCCAAACCTAAGTAGCGATGGTAAATTTACTTTATCCAAAGAATGTGATTGGAAAGTGATATCACAAAAGGGAAGTGATTTAAAATCTGGTAAAGGAAACCAAATAAACATCTCCGAGTATCCAAAAGGTGTTTACTTGATCAAGTTAAATGAGAAAATAGAGCGTGTGGTCCTAGAATAAATTTTTTCTTTTCATTCTTTAATTAAAATTTGTGAATATCCGTAATTGTACCAATAGAGGAATTGAGTAGTGATTTTGGACGAAACCCTATCGGGTCAGGCTCTACGCTCTCGCTTTTTTTGCTGAAAAAGTAAAAAAGAGCTCCGCTTCGATCCTTTTCGCAAAAAAAATAATAGGTACTGGTATCATTGCGGATATTCACTTAAAATTTAATTTTTATTAAGATTGATTTTTATTCAATTTTTACACTATATTTAGTAAAAAAGGTGGTTTAATTAAAAAGAGTATTAATTATGAAAAATTTTCTAAATTTATTATCAACAGCTCTTTTACTGTCTGTTTTAACTATTAATTCATGGTCAACCATTTTTTATGACCAAGCTAAAAACATGGTTAATTTTGAAAAATCCAAGCCCATATATGAGATAGACATAGAAAAGAAAAAAATCTTTTTTATAGATGTGGATGGGTCTTATATGATAGATAATGATCATATAGATGTGGTTATGGAAGGGGAGATAACTAAAAAAAATGAAGAGGTAGATATATCTAAATTACCTAAAGGGAAATATGTTTTAGAAATTACTCACAAAGGATTTATTTTTGTTGATGAAATAATCATAAAATGATATTTTTGTAATTTTTTTAGTTTTGTACTATACAACCAATACTTTTGTTGTAATTGGTTTTAAAATAGCTCAAAAGGAAGTATTAGACAACTTCCTTTTTGAGTAAACTTCCTTTTTGAACAGAGGGGTAAATTTCTTCGTAAGTTTTTGTCAGAGATGAGCTAACTCTTTTAAAAATAAGTTCTCTAGTGATGTCCTCTCTTTTTGATATTCCAGAAGCTGCCAATAAATCTAAAAAGCTATGTACCGTCTTGGTTTGGTAGTTTGCTGTGCGTTGAGCTTTGTCTTCTACATCTAAACCTTTCATCAATCCTTTATCTTGAGTAGCTACACCTACTGGGCAAGTGTTTTTATTGCACTCCAATGCTTGTATACACCCAATTGCAAGCATCATAGCTCTAGCGCTGCTGCATATATCAGCTCCTAATGATAGGGCTCTAATCATATCAAAACCTGTGATTATTTTACCAGAAGCAATTAGTTTTATATCATCTTTAATATCAAAGCCCACAAGTGTATTGTATGCAAATGTAAGTCCATCATACAAAGGCAGACCCAAGGAGTTTGAAAACTCTACAGGAGCTGCTCCAGTGCCTCCCTCGCCACCATCTATGGTTATAAAATCAGGTTTTATTCCTGTATCTATCATCGCTTGGCATATATCTATGAATTCATCTTTTTTGCCAATACACAACTTAAATCCTATGGGTTTGCCGCCAGACAATTCTCTAAGTTTTTGTATAAAATGCATCATACCATGCCCGTCTTTAAATGCTGTGTGAAAAGGAGGGGATAGAACATCTTTAAATGGCTCTACATTCCTTATCTTAGCTATCTCCAATGTGTTTTTCTTAGCTGGTAAAATACCTCCATGACCAGGTTTTGCGCCTTGTGATAATTTTAGTTCTATCATTTTTACAGAAGGGATTAGTGCATTCTCTACAAAGTTTTCTGCGCTGAAACCTCCTTCCTTAGATCTACAACCAAAATATCCTGTGCCTATTTGCCAAATTAGATCTCCATCATTTTCTAAATGGTAAGGGCTTATTCCGCCTTCTCCAGTATTTTGGGCAAAACCACCTATTTTAGCACCTTTATTTAATGCTAAAACAGCATTTTCGCTCAATGATCCAAAACTCATGGCAGATACATTTAATACGCTTGCAGAGTAAGGAGTTTTACAGTCTTTACCGCCAACCAAAACTCTATCCAAACCTTTAATTTCGCTCGCATTTTTTGCATAGATAGAGTGGGCCATCCACTCATACCCTGGTTGGTATACATCTAGTTGTGTACCAAATGGAGTAGAATCAGTTACGTTTTTTGCTCTTTGGTAAATCAATGATCTGTTGTTTCTGTTTATAGGTCTGCCTTCTGTATCAGTTTCTACAAAATATTGCATTATTTCTGGCCTAAATTTTTCAAGCAAATACCTAAGATTACCCACCACAGGAAAATTCCTTTTTATAGATTGCTTTTTTTGATTTATGTCTAAATATCCTAAAACAATCAAAGGTAAAACAATCACAAAAAGCCATAAAACACCTGGTTTTAAGAATGATAATGCAATTATGAAAATTGGTGCTAATATAGATAATCTGATAAAATGGCTTCTTACATTCATAATTTTATTCTTTTAAATTTATTTTTTATTTTGTGAGCCTGAGCCTTTTTTTAAATAATGCGTTACTTCCTACGTTCTACCTCAGACAAATTTTCTATTTTTTTGTTTCTTAAAAACCCATTTATATCTTCTAAATGTTCTTTTACTTGCTTATTGCCAAATTCAAAAACTTTTGTTACAAGACCATCTAGAAAATCTCTATCGTGAGAAACTAATATGATTGTCCCGTCAAAAGCAATTAGCGCTTCTTTAAGAATGTCTTTTGTTTTTATGTCCAAATGATTTGTAGGTTCATCTAAAATAAGCAGGTTTACTGGCTCTAGTAAGAGTTTAATCATAGCCAAACGTGTTTTTTCTCCACCAGAAAGTACTTTTACTTTTTTCTGAGCAGCTTCGCCACCAAACATAAATGCACCTAAAATATCATTTATTTTTTTTCTAATGTCACCAACCGCAATATTGTCTATGGTTTCGTGTATACTTATTTCTTCGTCTAACAATGAGGCTTGGTTCTGAGCAAAATAACCAATTTGTACATTGCTTGCTTTTTCTAGTTTGCCATTAAAATCTATTTCATCCATAATCATTTTAATCATGGTAGATTTCCCTTCGCCATTTTTGCCTACAAAAGCAACTTTTTCACCCCGCTCTATACAGAAATTCGCTCCTCCAAAGACTTCATAATCGCCATACGTTTTGCCTGCATTCTCAGTGACCACTGGGTAAGATCCTGATCTAGGTGCTGGTGGAAATCTTAAGTTTAGGGATGAAGTGTCTACCTCGTCTACCGCTACAATTTCTAATTTCTCTAGCATTTTAACTCTAGATTGTACTTGGTGTGTTTTGGAATAGGTGCCTTTAAAACGTTCAATAAACTCAGTATTGTCTGCAATTATTTTTTGTTGCTCGTCGAATTGTTTTTGCTGTTGTTCTCTGCGTTCTTTTCTTAATTGAAGGTATTGAGAATAAGGTACTTTGTAGTCGTAAATACGACCCATGGTAATTTCTATGGTGCGGTTAGTTATATTGTCTACAAATGCTTTGTCATGTGATATTACAATTACAGCTTTGGCTGTTTTGATTAAAAAATCCTCTAGCCATTGGATAGATTCTATATCTAAGTGATTGGTAGGTTCATCCAATAAGATTAAGTCTGGGTTTTGTAATAAAATTTTAGCCAATTCTATTCTCATTCTCCATCCACCACTAAACTCTTTGGTAGATCTGGTAAAGTCACTTCTTAAGAAACCCAATCCCAATAAAGCAGTTTCTATTTCCGCATCGAAATTAGAATCTTCTATAGAATAGTATTTCTCACTTAGTGAGGATACTTTTTCTATGATTTTCATGTATTCGTCAGATTCATAATCTGTGCGGGTTTCTAGTTCATGATTTAGAAAAGCCATTTCTGTTTTCATTTCCAAAACAGCTTTAAAAGCTTTAGAGGTTTCTTCAAAAACAGAGCAGTCATCACTAGTCAATAAATGCTGAGGTAAATAAGCAATTACTGCATCAGCTGGAGCAGAAATTTTTCCTCTTGTTGCTTTTCCTTGGCCTGCAATTATTTTTAAAAGGGTAGATTTGCCAGCTCCATTTTTACCCATTAAGGCTATGCGGTCATTTTCATTTATATTGAAGGTTACATTGCTAAAAAGTACTGAAGCATTGTGTTCTACTGCTATATTATCTACTGAAATCATGCGTACTGTTGTTGTCTATTGCAAAGATACGCCTATCCATTTTTATTGCCTAGTCTTTAATGATAATTCAAAGTGAAGGATCGGAGTTTGTTGTTATAAGAAGTGTATTTTTGGGGCTAAAAAAGGATTCATTAAATTTTTAAAAGCTTTTTAGTAAAATAAAAATTACGTTTTTATACTTAATTTTTATAAAAATGGGTTCAATTCGTTTAGATTGAACCCATTTTTTATTGATTTTAAGTATATTCTAAAGCTGTTTTTTAACTTCTGAGTATACATAATACAATTCAGATGCAATTTGAAAACACCTTTCGTCGTATGATTTCTCTTCTTCTGGGGTATCATCATCTGCTTTTGGGTCAGAGTAACGTAAAGAAATTCTTTCGTCTGCTTCTGCAATTACTGGGCAATTGTCGTCTGCTGTAGAGCAAGTCATTATAGTAGCAAAATTTGCTACGGGGTTAATCTGATCTTCTATCAATTTAGAATATGTAAGCAAAGTACGTGCATCATCAGATGAATGTATTCTGTACTGAGGGTTTTCTCCTTCACTTACTTGTTCTAGCAATACACCTGCTCTAGAAAGAGCTTCTAATGCTCTTTCATTAAATGCGGTAACCTCTGTACCAGCAGAGAAACTTCTTACTTCATGCAAACCGAAATTTCTAGAGATAATAAATGACCAAGATTGTGCCATCTGACTTCTTCTAGAGTTGTGTGTACAAACAAAAATTAGCCCACATTTGGCTTGTTTTTTCACTACGTAGTTAATTACGTTTTTTAATATTACTTGTCTATGTTGAGGGATGCTTTTTGCTGCATCTTTTATTTTTTCTAGGTATTCATTTATTGTAGTACTCATCTATTTTTTTTAATATTTTTTTCAAACATCAATATTCAATTCTTATCTCTGCATTGATTTATTTCAGTTATAGGAAGTGAATTTTACTTAAAACCAACCCGCTCCTAATCCTCTGAAAGGCCATGGGATTGAAGCCAAGATTAAGATTAAGGCTATTAAATAATAATTAAATTGAGTTTTAAATCTTGCTTTAGAATCTGTTCCTTTTTTTGCTTTTATGTAGCCAATAGTAAGAATTGTTATTGCCAACAACATACCTACGGCATGCTCTATGGTATAAAATCTATATATTTTGTTTGTCATCATGTTTTCAAAACTAACTTTACCACCAGCGTTCCAAAAATACAAAATAGGACCCAACACCAACTGCACATGTGCGGAAATAAAAGCAATTAAACCTAGTTTTCTGTCTTTATCTGTAAATTCCTTGCCTAATGATTTGCCTTTATAGGCATTGAAAATAACCAATAATAATCCTGCCAATAGTATGTATCTAAGGCCAGAGTGAGCGTGTAGTATTCCGTTGTACATTGTTTTTTATTTTATTTGTTTGGTAATGGTAATTCTAATAGTATTCTATCTGCCATTGCTTGCAGATTATCTCCAGTAATTCTATCTATGTTGTTGGAGTTTGAATTGTACTGTTGCTTATGTTTATTTCCTGCAATTTGTATACCTTTGCTATCGAAAATAGAGAAATGAACCACAAATGTTCGTACATAATTTTCTGTTGTTCTGTCTAGGCAATGATCGTAATCTGTGATGACCTCAAATTGGTTTACAAAAATATAATAATCTACACTATACTTGTTGTTAAAATAATCAAAAAATTTAAAGTCTTTTACCAATACACCAAAGTATTTATCTGCATTGTTGTCTATTTTGGTTTCTTCTACTTCAGTTTGGTTTGATACTTTATTTTTTAGCGCAGCAAGTTTAGATTTCATAGAATTATCTGTTGCCACTTCTCCTTTTTCTATTGTACTTGCTTGTTGCTGAGCCAAAGTTTTTTTGTATGCTTCAGACAAAATAGCGCTTTGGTAGTCGTAAGAAACAGAAGTATAAATTTTGTTTAAATCAGTAAGTGTGTCCTGAAATTTTCCGCCCATTAGGTGTATGTTCTCAAATCCCATGGGGTCTAAAAGAGCATTTAATCTACGTCTTATTGTTTTTCTTACTTCTAAAGTAGAATTTAATCCTGAGCCTTTTTTTATTTCTTCGTCAGCATCTGACCAATACAAATGTGGATCGAAAGGGATTATGAGTACTTGTTGTTTGTTAGGGTCAAATTCATAGATAGATTCATTTTCTGATAACTTCTCCTTTTCTTTAACAACTAAAGTGCTTCCAGAATTTGTAACCGTGTTCAAAGAGTTGCTTGTTGTGGGTTTAGTTGTGTGCGCAGTTTGTGTGGCAGCGGGTTTAGATGTTGTAGTTTCTATGGGTTTAGAATTAATTTTAGCAGGTTGAATACTTTCCTCTGGTTCCATAGTAGTTTTTATAGTGGAACTAGTCTTCGATTCAGGCACTGCTTTTTGAGTTACTTCCGTATTAGAATTTGTTTTTACATTAGTATTTTTTACTTCTGTAGCTTCTATTTTTTTGTCAGGGACATTGGTTTTTATGGGAGAAGTTGTTGGGGTTTTAACTTCTGTAGTTTTTTCTATACTTTTTGGAGCTTTAAGTACTATGATTTGTCCTTCTTTTAAATCAAAACCATTCCAAGCAATTAAATTGTTTACTGGTATGCCGTATTTCTGAGAAATTCTAAAATATGTTTCTCCTTTTAGAACTACATGTGTATCCGTTTTGGGTTCAAAAACAGAAGCTTTTGCTGTATTTGTTCTAATGTAATTTCTTAGCAAGAGTATTTGCCCTACTTTTAATCCATTTTCTAAACCAGGATTATCTGTCATAAGGTCTGTAACACTTACTTTGTGGGTGGTAGATAAATGATAAATTGTTTCACTTGGCCCTACCAAATAACGTACATATTTCTTAGTCCCTTTTGTTTCTACTCCAATAGAATCTTGTTTTTCTGCAAAAGCCAAACAAGAAATGAGCATAAAAAACAGATACAAAATTCTTTTCATGGTATTAATTTAATAATTTCCGTTGTAAATATCATTACCTAAAGCAAAGAACATTAGCGTTAACAACAAAACCATGCCAACCATTTGTGTAACCTCCATAAATTTTTTAGATGGTTTTCTTCTGGTAATGATTTCGTACAAAGTAAATATAGCATGGCCTCCATCTAATCCAGGGATAGGTAAAATATTAAAAAATGCCAATACCAATGAAAGATTAGCAGTAAGCAACCAAAATTTTTGCCAGTGCCACTCTTCTCCAAATTGTTTTTTCATAGACAAGACACTTCCTACATGTTTTACTCCATTTTGATTGAACAATAGCTTTAACTGTGATACATTTTTGGTAAATATCTCCAAAGTAAATGAAGCTCCCTTTGAAAGCGACTCAAAAACTCCAAATTGTTTCGTTTTAAAATCATACAAGCCAACCCAGTCTGTTTTTGCCATCACGCCTATAGTTCCTTCTTTAGAAACATAGCTTTTTAGTTTTCTTTGAGTTCCATTTCTATCTAAGGTAAATTCTACAAATTTTTCTTTTTTGGTAGATAAAATCTCTTTTACGTATTGAAAACTTCCAGTATTTTTGCCATCTACGGCTATAATCCGGTCATTTTTTATAAGTCCGGCTTTGTCTGCATTGCCATCTAACACAAGAGAATCTATTACAAATGGAAATGGAACTTCTATAAGTCTAGGTTCTTTATTGGCTAATAAACGTGTGTCTATATCCTCTGGTAAAGAGATTTGTACTTCTTTTCCATTTCTAAGTACAGTTATTATTTTGCATTCTTTCATTAGAATTGCCCAAGATACATCTTGTATAGCTAGTTCTTCTGTAACTAGTGTGTTGTCTAGTTTGTATATTTTATCTCCGTTTTCAAAGCCTGCATCTCTAAGTACTGGATCTACATATATACCTTGTTTTAAACTTGTTATAGGTAAATATTCCTCGCCATAAAAATAAAATATCCCGCTAAAAATCACATAGCCCAACACTAAGTTCACAAATACACCTCCTAGCATGGTAATTAGACGCTGCCAAGCAGGTTTACTTCTAAATTCCCAAGGTTGTGGAGGCAAATCCATTTGAGCTTTGTCCATAGACTCATCTATCATGCCAGCTATTTTTACATAGCCACCAAGTGGTAACCAACCAATGCCATATTCTGTTTCGCCTTTTCTTACTTTGAATACAGAAAACCAAGGGTTGAAGAATAAGTAAAACTTATCTACCCTCATTTTGAATAGTTTTGCTGGTATAAAATGCCCCAACTCATGTAGCACAACCAAAATTGAAAGTGCAAGTATTAACTGTCCGTATCCTATCATTTGTATATTAATTCATGCGCAATTTTACGCGCTTCTGTATCTGTGTTTATATAATCTTCTAAGCTTGGCTTTGCAATATAATTTAATTTCGAAAGGGTTTCTTCTAATACGTTAGACATATTTAAAAATCCTACTTTATCTTTTAGAAATGCATCTACAGCAATCTCATTAGCAGCATTTAACCCACAGGCAAAGTTACCTCCTTTTTCCATGCAATGGTATGCAAGATCTAGATTTCTAAACGTTTCTTTGTCTGGTTGCTCAAACGTTAGTTGTGGGTAATGCATAAAGTTAAATCTTTCCCAATTGGTTTTTATTCGTGCAGGGTATCCTAGCGCAAATTGTATGGGCAATTTCATGTCTGGTAAGCCCATTTGCGCTTTCATGCTTCCGTCTTCAAACTGTACCAAAGAGTGAATAATGGATTGTGGGTGAACAATTACTTCTATTTGACTTGGTTTTAATGCAAACAACCATTTGGCTTCTATTACCTCCAAGCCTTTGTTCATAAGGCTAGCAGAGTCTATGGTTATTTTGGCTCCCATTTCCCAATTTGGGTGTTTTAGAGCTTCTTTTTTTGTTACTTCTAATAACTGATCTCTTTTTTTGCCTCTAAATGGTCCTCCTGATGCAGTAAGGATAATTTTTTCTATTGGGTTATGGAATTCACCTAAAAGACATTGAAAAATTGCGGAATGTTCTGAATCTACTGGTAAAATGTTTACTGCTTTTTCTCTAGCAAGTTGAGTAATTAAATCGCCTGCAACAACCAAAGTTTCTTTATTGGCAAGAGCTATAGTTTTGCCAGCTTCTATTGCTTTTATTGTTGGTAATAATCCTGCATAACCTACTAGAGCAGTAAGTACTATATCAATATGTTCATTTTGAACTGCATCTGCAAGAGCTTTTATGCCGGTATATACTTTTATCAACTTAGGACTTAAAGCATTTTTTACTTTTTCGTATTGTTGCTCGTCTCCAATGACTACTAAATTTGGCTCAAACTCTAGGGCTTGAGCAATCAATAAATCGCCATTGTTTTGAGCACTTAGTACTTCTACTATAAATTTATCAGGATTTTCACGAATTACTTGTAGGGCTTGAGTTCCTATAGAACCTGTAGAACCTAAAATTGCTATGTGTCTTTTGTTGTCTTCTTTCAAAGTATGTTTCTTAAATTATTTTGCCAACTTTATAAGTTCGGCTGCAATTTTTCTGTCATTAGATAATCTAGGGACCTTGTTCTGCCCCCCTAATTTCCCTTCAGATTTCATATAGTTTATAAAGCTTTGGGGTTTTAGATTTATAATACTCAACGCTTGTAATATATTCCCACTAATTAAATCTTTGTAATAAATATTGAGCTTTATCAACTCAAGATCTAAGTCTTTTTCAAATTGCAAAAAATCATTTGGTTCGGTGCCAAACTCTATAAACCATTCGTGCCTAGACATTCCTTTATTTGGGTTGATGCTTGGGGCAACAGTAAATTCTATAATATCTACTTCTGGGTGTTTTGCACAAGCAGCTTTCATAGCTTTTTCTACTTCCTCGCCTATCACATGCTCGCCAAAAGCAGAAATAAAATGCTTAATTCTACCTGTCACCAATATTTTTACTGGTTCTAAGGATATAAACTTTATAGTGTCTCCAATAGAATATCCCCATAAACCAGCGTTGCTATTTATGATTAATGCATAATTTACATTCAGCTGTACCTCGCTTATGGTGTAGCGCTTAGGATTTTGGTTGTAATACTCATCTGCCACGATAAATTCATAAAAAATACCGCTATTTAGCAATAAAAGTAGTCCATTGTCTTCTTGAGAATGCTGGTATGCTATAAATCCTTCAGAGGCTGGGTAGGTTTCTATGGAGGTAATTTTTTTGCCTATTGTGTCAAACATTTTTTGTTTGTAAGGTTCGAAGTTTACGCCTCCATACACAAAAAGTTCAAAATCTGGGAAAACATCTTTTATCTGTTTGCCGGTTCTTGCAGAAATTCTATCGAAATACATTTGCACCCAAGGCGGAATACCAGATATTAGAGACATTGGAGAGTGAATAGTTTCATCTATAATGGCATCTAATTTTGTTTCCCAATCTTCTATACAATTGGTTTCCCAACTTGGTTTTTGGTTTTGTTTTAAAATTGCCGGTATATGATGGTTTACAATGCCGGAAAGCCTACCTGTATAAATGCCATTTTTTTTATCTAAAATAGGACTGCCAGATAAAAACATTAAATTTTTGTCAAAGAATTTAGAATTTCCTGTTTCGTGCACATAATTTAATAATGCGTCTCTGGCACTATTTATGTGATTTGGCATAGAATCTTTGGTAATTGGAATATATTTTACCCCTGAAGTAGTACCGCTAGTTTTTGCAAAATAGGCTGGTTTTCCTTTCCAAAGGATATCTTCTTTTCCTGAAACTACTTGTTCTATGTAAGGTTTTAAATCTTCATACTCCCTTATAGGAACAGCTTGTGCAAAATCTTTATAATCAGATAGTTGATTAAAATTATGGTCTTTGCCAAAAAGGGTGTTTTGTGCACAAGAAATTAAATTATTAAATACTTTTTTTTGGCTATCTAATGGATTAGAAATCCATTGTTGATTCTTGTTATGAATCAAAGAAGCTAAAGGTTTAGATAAGAAAGATTTTAATCCCATTTACTCGCAATTTAGCTGTTTTTTGAAAATAATTAGCCCAGAATTAAATATTAATATTTAAATACAAAGAGTTCAAACAAACACCTTTGCTACTCCTCATTCATCTCAGAAGTATAATAAAATTTAATGTCTGTGTATTTGTCTTCTGCCTGTTGAACAGAAAATCTAGATTCGGCTAGGTAGACATGGTTGCCATGTTTGTCTGTAGCAATAAATTTTTGTTTTCTAAGGATAAAATCGTCTAACTGTTCTTTGTTATCGCTTTTAAACCAGCAGGCTTTGTACATAGGAAACGTTTCCCATCTACATTTTGCGCCATATTCGTGTTCTAGTCTGTATTCTATAACCTCAAATTGTAGCTGACCTACGGTGCCAATAATTTTTCTATTGTAGTAATTTGTAAATAACTGAGCCACACCTTCGTCCATAAGCTGATCTACCCCTTTTGCCAGTTGTTTTGCTTTCATAGGATCTGCATTGTCTATGAATTTAAACAACTCTGGAGAAAAACTTGGGATTCCTTTAAATTGAAACTTCTCTCCATCCGTTAAGGTATCGCCAATTTTAAATGTGCCAGTATCATGTAAGCCTATAATATCACCTGGAAAAGCCTCATCTACAACAGATTTTTTAGAAGCCATAAATGCAGTTGGCGAACTAAATTTTAACTGTTTGTTGTTTCTAACATGCAAATAATTTGTATTCCTTTGAAATACACCAGAACATATTTTTACAAAAGCCAAGCGGTCTCTATGATTCGGATCCATGTTGGCATGTATTTTAAATACAAAACCACTGAATTTTTGATCATAAGGATCTACCGTTTTATTATCTGCAACTGTAGGAGTAGGAGAGGGAGCAATTTTTATAAACGTATCTAAAAGCTCTTTCACACCAAAATTATTCATGGCAGAACCAAAAAATACTGGAGAAATATCTCCTTTTAAATAGGTATCTATATCAAAATCTGGATATACGCCAGTTATTAAATCTGCATCTTCTCTTAAAATACCTGCATATCTGCCTAATTGTTTATCTAAATATGGATCGTCAAGGCTTTCTACACTTACGCCTTCAGAAATTGTTTGGCGATTTGGCATAAAAAGGTTTAATTTTTTCTCATAGATGTTGTAAACACCTTTAAAATCTTTGCCCATACCTATAGGCCAAGAAAGTGGGTTTACTTTTAGGCCTAGTTTCTGCTCTACTTCATCTAGTAAATCAAAAGCATCTTTGCCTTCTCTATCCATTTTATTGATAAAAACCATAGTAGGTATTTTGCGCATGCGGCATACCCTTACTAAATTTTCTGTTTGCTCTTCTACGCCTTTTGCAACATCTATTACCACTATTACGCTGTCTACAGCAGACAAAGTTCTATATGTATCTTCTGCAAAATCTTTGTGACCTGGCGTATCTAAAATATTTATTTTTCTACCTTCATAATCAAAACCCATTACAGATGTTGCCACAGAAATACCCCTTTGCTTTTCTATCTCCATAAAATCTGAGGTTGCAGTCTTTTTTATTTTATTAGACTTTACAGCCCCAGCCACTTGAATTGCACCCCCAAAAAGAAGTAATTTTTCTGTGAGTGTAGTTTTACCTGCATCTGGATGTGAAATGATGGCAAAAGTGCGCCTGCGTTGGATTTCCTCTTTAGTAGTCATAGTGTATTTTGCAAATAGTTTGCAAAGTTAGTCATTCTAAACCAATAGAAAAATTTAGTATATTCACATTGCATTTAATTTTTGAAAATGAGCATAAAAAAAGGGCTTATAGACTTGTTTTTTCCAGAACATTGCTTGCATTGTGGTGCAAAAACAATTGTTCAAAATACAGTTTCACTTTGTTTGCCATGCGAAGCACAACTAGAAGTTGCCTTTTTAGATGTTAATGGGCAAAATTCATTGAGAAACAAGTTCAAAGGTATTTTTGATGTGAAACATGCCTTTAGTTTATATGTTTTTTCTTTAGAAGGCGTCTCGCAATCTTTGATACACGAAGCCAAGTACAAAAATAAGATGTATCTATTTGAGCATTATGCAAAAATATTAGCTCATAAAACAATTACCCATAATTTATTTGATTCTGAGCTGCCAGACCTTATAGTTCCGGTTCCAAACCACTGGTTTAAACGTATGAAAACGGGGTACAATCAGGCAGAAGTTTTTGCCAAATCTTTTGGAGATTATTTAGGCGTACATTTAGAATCCAATGCTCTAAAAAAACATTTTGACATGTATAGCCAAACCAAACGAAATAAAGTAAATCGGTTATTGAGGTTGAAAACCTTATATTCTCATTCTAAAAACAGCTTTAAACTAAAAGACAAACATGTTTTATTAATTGATGATGTAATAACTTCTGGGGCTACCATAGAAACTTGTGTAAATTTATTGCTTAAAGCTGACGTGAAAAAAATAAGTGTAGTATCCTTTATGATGGTAAAATAGGATAGACCCTAAACATAAATTTATACTGTGAATATCCGCAATTATACCAGTACCTATTATTTTTTTTTCGAAAAGGATCGAAGCGGAGCTCTTTTTTGCTTTTTCAGCAAAAAAAGCGAGAGCGTAGAGCCTGACCCGATAGGGTTTCGTCCAAAATCACTAATCAA
>JAYVIQ010000185.1:0-4234 GCA_043770215.1 Cytophagales bacterium
CTAAAAAAAGGGACATCTGTTTTGTGTCTTGTTATCCCATTTGTAGTTGTACCAATAGGGTCTTGAGAAGCCAATATAAATTCTATTTGCATATTGGCTGCAACGGGTCTTGCCCAAGGGGGTGTGAGTACTGTATCTGCGTTTTTGCGCTGGAAGTCCTCATTCAATACTTTTATGGCTGAAAAAATTTGTTCATCAGAAATATTATTCTCAAATCCTATTTCAGAAGTGCCATTATGTACAACATGCACTACTACCGGAATTTTAAAAGTTTGGTTGTCTAAAACTGTGTTTAGCCTAGCTTTTCTATTTGACAGTACAGATTCTATAGTCTTTTGTAAGCCAGAGTGCAAACTGTCTACATATTTAAAACCACACTTATGTTCTTGAGAAAACAAGCTTAGAGTTAGGAAACAAAAAAAAATAGTTGCGGTTTTGTTATGAGACATTTTTTTCAGTTGTTTTGTAAGCAGCAATAATTTTTTTGACAATTCTGTGCCTCATAACATCTATTTCTGTTAGTCTAACTACATGTATACCGTCTACTTTTTTTAGAGTATCTATAGCGTTTATTAAACCAGAAGTTGTTTTTGGAGGCAAATCTATTTGTTCTGGATCTCCTGTAATAACCATTTTGGAGCTAGGTCCTAAACGGGTCATAAACATTTTTATTTGACTAATTGTTGTGTTTTGGGCTTCATCCAATAGAACAAATGCATTATTAAGAGTCCTACCTCGCATAAATGCCAAAGGAGCTATTTCTATAACCTGAGTATCTTTCAATATAGCCAATTTTTCAGGAGAAATCATATCTTCTAAAGCATCATAAATAGGCCGTAAGTAAGGGTCTACTTTTTCTTTTAAATCTCCAGGCAAAAAACCTAAACTCTCGCCAGCCTCTACGGCAGGCCTAGTTACTATAATCTTCTTTACTGTTTTATTTTTCAATGCATTTACTGCCATAGCAACAGCCATATATGTTTTACCGGTACCGGCAGGCCCTATAGCAAAAACCAAATCATTCTGTTGTATTGCATCTACTAACTCTTGTTGGTTTTTAGACTTTGGCTTAATCACATTACCCCTATGTCCAAAAAGAACTACTCCGTTTTCTTTTACCGTTTGCATTTCTTCTACACTTTCTGTATCAGCATATCCGTTTATATCTTCTTTGGTAAGTTTTGAATAGCGTTTTAAATGCAAAAGCAGAAGTACTATAAACTCATTCAACTGAAAAACATCCTTTGAGGCGCCTATGAGCTTGAGCTCATCTCCTCTAGAAACAATTTTGCATTTTGGGAAATGCGTTCCTACAAGGTTTATATTCTCATTTTGCTGACCCAAAAAATCAACCAAAGAAATATCTTCTAAAGAAATTATTTTTTCTAACAAGGTTTAATCTATTTTATGTACTACTTTTATAAAACAATAATACGCTTTTTTAGCGAATGAGACTCATAACATTACTAACAGATTATCATTTTAAAGACTACTATTTAGCAAAAGTAAAAAGTAGGCTATTTAAATGCTATCCAAAAGATCATATTCTTGATATTTGCCATGAAATACCTCACTTCAATTTAGAACAGGCTGCTTATGCATTTAATGCCATGCTGCCCGAGTTTAACGACAAAGGCTTACACTTTATTTTTATACATTTACACTATAACAAAAATTATTCCATCATTGTTGCAAACACTAAAACACATGGGACAATTGTAGCACCAAACAACGGTATTTTAGGATTATTGCAGGTAGAATTTATAGATTTTTTTGAACTTAATGTTTTACCAAGTCCATTTGTAGAATTAGCCATTATAGAACAAGTTTCCAAAACAGAACTTCCTTCCTTAAAAAGAATAAAAGATCCTTTTTTTCTAAAAAACAAAGAAATCAGATACAGAGAAAAAGAAATGACTGGAGAGATTATTTATACAGATACATATGGCAATAGCATTGTGAATATTAAAAGAGCTGATTTTGATGCCTTTACAGCAAATAGTATATATCAAATTGTAATCCGAAGAGAAATAATAGAAAGCCTTAGTGAAGATTATTCAGACAACAGAGATGCTGGCTTGGTAGTTTTCTTTAATGAACAAGGATATTTAGAAATTGCTAATAACAGTGGAAATTCTGAGGATTTATTGGGGCTAAAAGCAGGAATGAAAATAAATATCAAAAAGAATTGATATTTAGCTAAACTATACCTAAGTTTGCAAACCTAAAAGCAGCCTGAGTGGCGGAACTGGTAGACGCGTACGACTCAAACTCGTATATCTTTGGTGTGCCGGTTCGATTCCGGCCTCAGGTACAAATCCTCATCTTTTTAAAGATGAGGATTTTTTTATGCCTGTACACTTATAAAATCATTTCAAGTATTTTTATTCAGAAGTAATGGAGCGTACGGTTAGCTTTGTCATAAACTTTTGAAAAAATCATTGTTTATAGAATCTATTTTATTGGAACAATTTGACCTAAGAAAATTCTAGCCCTAAATAAATTAAGTGGTGGTAGTAGTAGAAAACCATTTATCAAAATTCTCTTTTTTTGAATCATTCATATTTTCAACCAAATAAATAGTCCATTTAGCAGAATCTAATGTAGTTTCTTGCTTCAAAATCATTCCAAAGTCTAATAAAAGACTGCCCAAAAGATTCTCCACTGGTATGGTACCAAACACATAATCTTCAAAATACCATTCTACATTTTGTTGAACAACTTCTTCTATACAATTTTTATAATCATTGTTAGAGTATCCTATGCCCACCTTACCATGCTTTTGCCACATCAGCAACATAATGTCATCTAAAGATTTAGCATTTCTGGTTGTTTTACGTATCCATAAATCCAATAAAAATGCAATAGCAGCCCCTTTGTGGTAAATAGAAACTTTCCTACCCACAACACCTGTTTTGTAGCCATCTAACCAAAGATCTACGCTAGACTCAGCCACACTCACTTGGTGCCTGGCAGGGTTGGTTAAATGCTTGCTGATAGTAGCGCTTAAATCTAGAAGACATTGTTGTTTTGAAACTACATTTGACCTGCCAAGCAAATAATCTCCATAATAAGTAGTTATTCCTTCTGCAATGTAACCGGTCTGAAAATATGTTTCTTGACTATAATCATAAGGCAAAAGCTCCAGTGGACGTATTCTGCAAATATTCCAATAATGAAACAACTCATGCGAAGAAATGCCCAAAAGATTTAAATAAAAGTCCTCATGACCAAAAGCGATATCTGGCCCTAAAGCAATAAGTGTACTGTTTAAATGCTCCACTCCATGATAATGATCTTCCTCAAAAATCAGATTCAAAAAATAATAATCTGTGCTAACAAATTCTTTGAAAATACTCAGCTGTTCTGCAATAAACTTAGCATAGTCTTGGGTTATTTTAGTCCAATCTGGGTTAACATTACCTTGAAATAAAATATGAAATTGTACGCCAGAGCAAGTAAGTGTTTTTTTACAAATATCTGCCCCACAGATAATTGGAGAAGAAGCAAGCTCATAAAATGAACCGCAAAGGCCGTTTTTGATGGCACTAAAACTTTCAAATTCTATTGGTATTTCCAAAGAAATCTGGCAGGGATTATCTAGTAAATGCTCTGCATAAATGAGGCAATTTACTGGAGTAATCACCAATTGATCTGGTGTCTTAAATGTGCCACCTGCATTTTTTATAACGGCGGCATACGTATATTTCAGGTTTATGGTTGTAGCCCCTGGATGCTCTATTTTCCATCTGTCTTTGGTGATTTTGTAACAATTAAGAGTACTTCCATTTTGATTTTTAGCTGAAAGACAAAACATATTTTGAGCAAAATTTCCTAGCTCGTACCTACCCGGCCTCCAAGATGGTAGCTGAAAAAAAGATTCTTCTCCACACAAATCATCTATGAATAAAGATATTTCTAATCTATTATCATCTTTTTTTCCGTATTTGATAAGGTATTGAGTCATAAAACAGTAATATTTGATTTATTTTTGGGAATATAGTTTGAATATCCGGAACAAGCAATTATCTTTGCATTCCAATTTTACAAAAGAAGTTGGTATTATCAATAGATTCTGACTTAATATTTAGATACAATTTATAGCAATGAAAAGAACATTTCAACCTTCGAACAGAAAAAGAAAAAACAAGCACGGTTTCAGACTAAGAATGGAAACTGCAAATGGTAGAGCTGTTTTAGCAAGAAGAAGAGCTAAAGGAAGAAAAAAATTGAG
>JAYVIQ010000186.1:0-29426 GCA_043770215.1 Cytophagales bacterium
TTTTCAAACTTAAACCACCAAATCTTGGTAAACCAAACTTATTTTCACCTAAAAAATGCGGTCCAACAAAAAAAACAACCGGTAACATTAATGTTGCAATTAATATACCGGCTTTAAAGAGTTTGTTTATCATCAAAATTATCTTGCTAAAGTAGCCCAGAAAATCTTCAAATCATTGTAAACATATCCAGATTCCATAATCTGGGATAAAATAAGCCAAGCAAGAAATACTAATGGAAAAACAATAGAATACTGCAAACCTTTTTTTTCATGCCCCAAGTGCATAAATTCTTTCATAATGTAATATGCTTTTGCAATAGTAAGTAGTATAAATAAAGTAATTCTAGTATACTTACTTACACCAGAAACTGGTAAGGTAAATGCAATTGCATATTCAACAGCTGTAACCAAAGCCAATATACCAGCTACTGACCAAATTTTCTTAACCTTAGCGTTATCTACTGGTATTACAGGAATTTCTTTTTCTTCGTGATGATGTCCCATTATTTTGTATTAAAGTATGATAAATGATATATAAAACTAAACTAAGTAAAAGAAGGTAAATACAAATACCCATACTAAATCTACAAAGTGCCAATAAAGTCCTACTTTCTCAACCATTTCATAGTGACCTCTTTTTTGATATACTCCAGTTACAACGCAATAAAATATAATAATATTTATAATTACACCACTCAAAACGTGTGTTCCATGGAAACCTGTAATGAAAAAGAAAAAGTCGGCAAAGGCAGGTGGGCCATACTGGTTCACTTTTAAGTTTGCACCATGAATAACTTCACCAGTTGCCAAAGTTAAACCTTCTGAAGTACCATGTATAAAGTGAACCCACTCCCAAGCTTGGCAACCAAGAAACAACAAACCACCTAAAATAGTCCACAACATCCATTTTTCAACTCCTTTTTTATCCATTCTATGACCCGCATCTACGGCTAAAACCATAGTAACAGAACTTAATATAAGAATAAAAGTCATAAGACCAACAAAAACCAAAGGTAGATGAGCATGGCCACAAAATGGAAAAGCATCATATACAAACTCTGGAACAGGCCATTTACTAACAGAGGCCATATATTCAGACCCTTCGGCTAACTCATGGGGATGTGGATTGGGTATATGTTTAAATCTGATAAAACCATAAGCCACTAACAGACCAGAGAATGTAAAGGCATCTGATAATAAGAAAAACCACATCATTAGTTTTCCGTAACTAGCGTTCATAGGGGATACTCCACCACCCCAAGCATTTTGTTCTAGATTTTCTTCGAATACAGCTGTTGCCATAGATATTTATAATTTAAAGGCTAATGTACAAAAAAGAGTATAAAAATACCCATAAAACTCCTAAAAAGTGCCAAAATACAACACAATTATGGAAAGTTATTATGTTCCTTTCATACACTTTTTCTTTAAATGATTTGATTAACAATAAGATAAGAACCAACATAGCAATGAATAAATGGAACATATGAAAGCTGATAATAACAAATGTGAGACTGGAATTCCATGGAGAACCTGAACCCATTGGAAATACTCTGTTTGAAATTAGTTCCTGAAAACCTGTTATTTGCATCTTTACAAAAACTAAACCTAATAAAAAGGTAATGAAAACTAAAAACTTACTAACTTTTAACTCATTCGACTTGGCTTTTGAGTAAGCAAAATGCAAAAAGATACTACTTATTAAGACCACAAAACTACTATAGAAATAAATAGATGGCAATTCGAAGGTTTGAAAAACCTTGCTACCTTGACTTTTCATCACCATAAATGCACTTGTAAGACCAGCAAAAGCCATTAGTGAACTTACTATAAGCAACCAAACTATAAATTTTCTAGGATTGAAAACTTGAATCTGTTTTGGGTGTGAAATATCAATATTCATAACTATATTTTGTCTAATACGTAAGCAATTTGAACAATTGGCAAATAGAAAAAGGAACCAAACATCATTTGTTTTGCAGATTTCTTATCGCACCTTTTCATTAATAAAAAAGTTTGGGCTAAAAACAACAAACCTGTTATCAAGACAATTATAGCGCTCGTTTTACCAGTTGCACCAATCATAAAAGGCAAAATACTGGCGGGTATTAAAAACAAACTATAAATCATCATAGTAAATGCCGTACTTAAATCACGTCCACCACTAGAAGGAAGTAATTTAAAACCTGCTTTGTGGTAATCATCATGCGATACCCAAGCAATTGCCCAAAAATGAGGAAACTGCCATAGAAACTGTACACCAAAAAGGATTAATGCTAAATAACTAATCTCTCCTGTAGCAGCCACCCAACCAATTAAAGGAGGGAAAGCACCAGGGAAAGCGCCAACAAATACAGCAATAGGACCAACTCTTTTAAGAGGTGTGTAAACAAACCCATATAATATTAGACTCAAAAATGATATAGAAAATGTTAGTATATTTATACTTAGGTGGATATATAAACCAATTAAACCAATAATAACACAAAAAATGATTGCTTCTTTTTTATCTAATACATCAGTAGGCAATGGTCTATTTTGTGTTCTTGTCATAAGTTTATCTAAATCCTTTTCAATAACTTGATTAATTATGTTTGCAGAACCTGTAATCAAAAAACCACCTATGGCAAAATAAAATAAGTCAAAATAATTTAATAAATCTCCAGCTCCCAAACAATAAGCAATAGCAGCGGAAAATGTAACAATGAAAGAAAGCCTAAACTTTAACAACTGAGAATAAGCCCTGACTTTTGCAAGCCAATTTGTATCAGATAATACTATGTTTGTAGAAACGCTCATTTATATATTTGAAACAAATTTAAGGTATAGAAAGTTTAAAAACTGCATTCCAATTAAAAAACTAGCTAATAAAAGATGAAAAGGTTGAGAAAAACTTGGTAAATCCCAGTAAGAAAGGATAATACCTGTCAAAATTTCTAAAAAAATAATTGGTAATATTAACCTTGACCAAGGATTAGATAATCCAAACTTGGAAATTTTATAAACCATATACAAATTTAAGACTAGAATAAATAAAGAAAAAGACCTATGTATATAAAATTTAATGCCCAACATTGGGATAATATTGTCATAAATTAAAAATTCATTGTGTAATGTATCAACCACCTCTCTTACGTTTACCCCCAAAAAGAGTTGAACAAATGACGTAAAGAGCACAAATCCAGACAAAATAAAAACAGACTTTGGGACAACTTTCTTATCGATAGGAATAAAATACAAACTAAAATAAATATAAATAAGTAAAAAAACAAGAATCAAAGCCAATACCAAATGTACAGAAATTAACTCCGGAAAAAGGTTAGTGGAAACTACTACAGAACCTAAAAACGCTTCTAACAAAAGAATAATTAAAGCAAAAAAACTCAAGACTATAACACTGTATTTTGACTTAATGAATGTAAAAGAAAACAAAAAAACAGCCAAAACTTGAAGACCAACAACAACACCAATAAGTCTATTCAAGTATTCTATCCAAGCCTTATTAAAATCATACTTAACTTCATTATATGTAGTATGATTTGATAACTTATCTTGTAACACAGATTTTAAACCAAAAAAAGTAAAAAGAATCTCTAATCTATGATTTTTTTTAATACGGATGTCTTTATAAAGTTTTAAGTAATTAGGAGGTAATTCAGATTCAGACATGGGAGGTACAATTTTACCGAAACATTTTGGCCAATCAGGACAACCCATTCCAGCACCTGTACTTCTAACAACAGAACCGATAAAAATTAAAAAAAAGACAGAAAAAATTGTTATTAGAAGTAATTTCTTAAACATTATTCCTGTCTTTTTTGATAATTAAAATAAAACTAGTGATTTTTCTTTACTAATAGTTCCTTTTCAGAATCTGTCAATGGAATATGCTGTGGAATAAAATCAGAATCAAAACCAGGCTTACTATAGTCATAAGGCCATCTGTGAACTTCAGGTATTGCACCAGGCCAGTTACCATGACCAGGATTCATTGTTGTCCATTCTAAAGTATTAGAATTCCACGGATTTTGAGGAGCTCTTTTTCCTTTGAACATGCTATAAAAGAAATTAAAAGCAAATATAAACTGAGAACTAAATGTCAAAAATGCTGCAACTGAAATAAAGGTATTAACATCTGCCATTATATCAAAAACATTAAATTTAGACCACATGTAATATCTTCTAGGGAAACCAGCAATACCTATATAGTGCATAGGAAAGAAGACCATATAAACACCTACAAATGTGAGCCAAAAATGTGCAGTTCCTAATCTGTTGTCCATCATACGACCAAACATTTTTGGGAACCAATGGTATATTCCTGCCATCATACCAAAAAAGGCAGCGGATCCCATAACAATATGGAAATGTGCTACAACAAAATAAGTATCATGAAGCTGAATATCAATAGCTGAGTTACCTAGAATTATTCCTGTAACACCACCAGATACAAAAAATGAAACCAAACCTATAGAAAATAACATAGCTGGAGTAAAGATGATATTACCTTTCCACATTGTAGTTACGTAGTTGAACCCTTTAACAGCAGATGGTACAGCAATTATTAAAGTTAAAAACATAAATATTGAACCTAAGAATGGATCCATACCCGACATAAACATGTGGTGGGCCCATACTACGAAAGATAAAAACCCGATACCAACAATAGAACCAATCATAGCTTTATAACCAAAAATAGGCTTTCTAGAACAGGTAGAAACAACTTCTGATGTAATACCCAAGGCAGGCAATATAACAATGTAAACTTCAGGGTGACCAAGAAACCAAAATAAATGTTGAAACAATAATGGGCTACCTCCAGAATTGTGAAGAGCATGACCGTTTATGTAAATACTATCGAGGTAAAAACTTGTACCAAAACTTCTATCCATTACAAGCAACAAACAAGCAGACAAAAGTACAGGAAAAGATAATACACCAAGAATAGCTGTAACAAAAAAGGCCCATATTGATAATGGTAAACGATCAAAGGACATACCTTTTGTTCTCATATTTATGACTGTAGCTATGTAATTAATACTTCCTAATAGAGAAGATGCAATAAATAGAGACATAGATACTAGCCACAATGTCATACCTAAACCAGAACCATCCATAGCTTCTTGAATAGCAGATAATGGTGGATAAATTACCCAACCACCGGAGGCAGGACCAGACTCAATAAACAAAGATATAAACATAACAGTACTTGATAGAAAAAATAACCAGAATGAAAGCATATTCATAAATCCTGATGCCATGTCTCTAGCACCAATTTGTAAAGGAATTAGAAAATTAGAAAAAGTACCTGATAAACCAGCTGTAAGGACAAAAAATACCATTATTGTACCATGCATAGTCACAAGCGCCATGTAACGCTCAGGATTCATTTTCCCCTCAACTATCCAACCATCACCTAAAATATCTTGTAACCACGTTAAATCTGCATCAGGAAAACCTAGTTGTATACGAAACAATACAGATAATAAACCTCCAATAAAAGCCCATGCAATACCTGAAATTAAATACTGTTTGGCGATTGTTTTGTGATCATAACAAAATACGTACTTTTCGATAAATGACTGCTCGTGTTGCTCTTCGTGATGCTCGTCGTGTTCGTGATTTACTGCTGCTGACATATGTTATAACTTAATAAAGTAATATAATTAATTAAATATCTGAAGGAAATTATTTATTTACAGCTTTGGAACTGTGTGAATTGTAACTATTCATAGGTTCTTTGGCATCTGTAGATTTTAAAACAACATTAGTAACAGTAGTTTTTGAATCATTATTTGATAAATCAGTTTCTTTTAATTTAGAAACCGAAGGCGATGATGGTAATTGAATTTTTGTAGAATCGTTAATAGAAGATTTAGAAACATTCTGCAGCAAATTATAAATTGTAGGGTTTAGATTTTTGAAACTATTGGTGAAAGATTGAATTTTAATGTTTGAGTTATCATCATTCTTTTTCAAATCATCAAAATAAGCCTGTATACCTACCTTGGCTTTAGCAGTATCTTTTTGATTTATAAAAGTGAGAAAACTTGATACGGTTTTTAAAGGAGCACCTTGAGATAATAAAGTTTTAATTACGTAAGGAGTTTTTTCTAAAGCCCAAGAAGATTTACATGATTCTGAAAGCCATTCTTCGTACTCATCGTTTTCTAATACAACTAATTCATATCTCATAGAATAGTGTCCTTTTCCACACATTTCTGTACAAGCCATTTCATAATTGAACTCTTGATTCTCAAGCTCGTTACGCATTTCTCTAGTAGTTTTTATAGGTGTAAACCAAAACTCAGTAGGCATACCTGGCATAGCATCCATCTTGACTCTAAAATGAGGTAAATATACAGAGTGTAGAACATCTTTAGCTCTTATATTGAAATGTACAGGCCTTCCTTTAGGTAGAACGATTTGTTTAGGAGTGAAATCATCCCAACTTTTAAAATCTGAAACTTTAATACCAAATGAGTTATCATCATCAATATTTTTGTAATAGTAGGCACCCAATACATTATCGCAACCAGGGTAACGAACACTCCAATAAAATTGTTGACCAACAATCTCAACCTCAACTTTATCGTTCATAAGTTGAGCGGGTGGAGAAGACATTGTTTTTGACCAAACCTGCCAACCGTTGAAAACTAGATATGTTAAAACGATAGCTGGTATAATAGTCCAAACCAACTCTAAAACATGATTGTCAGGATAGAAAGTGGCTTTGTTGCCCTTTTTGTATTGGTATTTATAAGCAAAAATCATTAATACAGCATTAAAAACTATAAATGCTACGGAAATGATACTCATTGTAACCCAAAACAAATGATCTGTCTCCAAACCGTGTTCTGAAACCGGATTTGGTAAAGTATACACATCAAACCTTGTATAAGAATAGTATACAAAGAAAAATGTACCAACAAAGGCAGACAATAAAAGCAATAAAGCATTAAACTTATTTAAAGTGCCACCTGGATTATTATCTGAACCTCTAACAATAGCAAGTAACCCTTGAATTCTAAATATAAGAATCAGTATTACAATAACTAAAATTGCTGCAATACCCAATAGAAATGTCATACTCATGTTATACTATTTACTTTTTTACTTTAATTTATACTATTGATGAAAATTTATACTCTCCTCTAACATAGGATCATTTTTTGAAATTAATGGTAACTTGGCCAAATTAGTTAAGACCACAAAACCAAAACCACCAACATACATCAATACAACGCCAAGCTCTAGAAAAAAAGTACCAAAATTTAATCCGCCATGCTCTTTTAATACACCTGGCATAACCATTAAATACGTATCAAACCAATGTCCAATAAATATAGCCACACATGCAATCTTAAGCCAAACCATCTGACGTTTAGCATCTCTAGTCATTAAAAAGAAAAAAGGGAAAAGAAAATTTATTACTAAATTCATAATAAACATTGGCGCATAATTGCCTTTATTGAAAAACATTCTTTCAGTAAACCAAACAACTTCTTCAGGAATATTAGAGTACCAATACAAAATAAACTGAGCAAACCATATATACATCCAAAAAATTGAAAAGGCAAACATAAACTTACCTAAGTCATGGATGTGATTCTCATTTACTTTTGTCAAGTAACCAGCTGCTTTTAGTTCAATTATTAAAAATGTCATAATAGCAATACCCGAAACAAACCAAGAAGCGAAAACGTACCAACCAAACATAGTTGAAAACCAGTGTGTATCAATGGACATAATCCAATCCCATGCACACATAGATGAAGACACACCAAAGAAAACAATAAAACCTGCAGAAATGTTTATTGATTTATTGTGATGTAATAAATCTCCAGTAGAATCTTGTAATTTTGCTTCTTTTCTTAAAAAGTACATAAATGTGCACCAACCAACTATATATATTATTGTTCGTATTAACACAAAACTGTATCCTAGATACCAAGATTTTTTTGATATTAATAGGTCAAACGTATCAGAACCAGGAGTCATAACTCCATCATGAGCCCAATGAAAAATATCCTTGTTGAAAAATAAATAAAAAATTATAAGTAAACCACCCGCAATAGGTACAAAAGAAGCTTGAGCAATGAAGACTCTTTTGAGCAACGCTGACCAACCAGCCCAAGATACAAATTGAATTGCATAAAAGAATAATCCTATAAGTGAGACACCGATAAAATAAACATTATTATGCCAAAGTACCATTTTAACTCTAGTTAACCAACTGTAACCATGATGTACAGCTTCCTTGTTACCATCATCAGAACCATGTGCAATTGTATGGCTAGTATGACTATGTTCTTGAGAGGCTTGCTCTTTATGAGCAGAAGAATTATGCTCCGCAAGTAATTTTGGTCTAGAAACAGAAGTATGAGCCCCATGTGCGTGATCAGCTTCTAAAGAAGGATCGAACAATGTACTTCCACTGCTTAAACCTAATATACCTATTAAAAAGAGTACCGCACCAGCAGCAATTAAAAGAATCAATCTTTTCTTTGCAACAGCGGAAAATTCAAAATGTTCTACGTAACTCATCGTTCCCTTGTTCAAATATTAATTACCTTGTTCTAATTCTACTTTTGATTGCCAATCTTTTATATATTCAGCAATTTTCCAACGATCAACAGCATCAACTTGTGCAGCGTGTGGACGCATTGAACCTTGACCATAAGTTATTGTATGGTAGATGTCTCCTCTTGTTCTGGATCTGTAAGCTTTAGTGTGGTAATTTGGTACTCCACCATAAACAACACCTACTGGGCCTTTACCATCTCCATTTTCACCATGACAGTGCTGACAATACGCTGTGTATAAAGCTTTACCTTCTTCAATAATTTGATCAGTTTTTTGAAAAGGTGATTCAACATTAGTCCAAACAGAGGTACTATCTGGGTTCAAATTATATTTAAACTCATTTTTGCCTTTCGCAACAGTACCAGCAACAGGCTGCCTCATGTTCATACCAAATTGATTGAAGTAATTAGAATTGTAAAATTCTCCATGCCCATCTTTTAATGTGTCGTAATCAGATGACCCACCACCAACTCTTAAGTAAGGCCAATAATTCAAACCAGATTCTTCGTCAACTACTTGACTTAATGGCTCATAAGACTTAGCGTGATACATCTGAGGCGCAAATTCTGTACCTTGGAAATCTGTTGTTTGATCAGGTGTGATTTTATTTTCTCTGTCATAACATGAGGATAAAAACAACATACCTGTTAAAGAAAGAACAGAATATTTATAGTTAATACTATTTAACTTTCTCATATAATTATTAGTGTTCAAAATCTTTTAAATTAACTTCTTCTGCTCCAGAATTTGATAAAATAGTTCTTATTTCATCAACAGATAAGGTATTATTTTCAAGATCTATAGTAATAAGGTGTTTATCATCAGTAGATCTTAAATCAAATATCATAGGTTTTTTATATGGTTTCAAATCACTTCTAACCATAAATGTTCCCACCATACCAAAAGCAGTTAATAAAATGGAAAACTCAAAAGTAACTGGCACAAAATCTGCATAAGCAAAGAAAGGTTTACCCCCAATGATCATTGGCCAATCAATCACCATCATGGCAACTTGAGTAGTAAATGCAACACTCATACCTGTCATTGCAAACAAAAAGGCTACTATTGGAAGTCTAGTTGGTTTGTAACCAAGTTCATGCTCCAAACCATGCACTGGAAATGGAGTATAACAATCAAATATTTTAACTCCATTACTACGTACAAATCTAACTGCACTTTTCAATAAATCATCGTCGTTGAACACACCGACAATAAAATGTTTTCCACCGTGACTCATAATATCTATTTATCTTTTCTTTCAGATGAATCTTTAACAATACTTTTAACTTCAGCCATATTGATTACCGGAAAATATTTGGCAAACAATAGAAACAGAGTAAAGAACAACCCAAAAGTAAATACATAAACTCCAAGGTCCACCAAAGTTGGTCTAAAATACGACCAACTAGAAGGTAAATAATCTCTGTGTAATGATGTAACTATAATCACAAATCTTTCAAACCACATACCAATATTTACTACAATTGAAAGTATAAAAGTTATAACAATGTTTCTTCTAATACTTTTGAACCAAAAGAATTGTGGAGAGAAGACATTGCATGTCATCATAGCCCAATAAGCCCAAAAATATGCTCCGGCCATTCTATTTTTGAAACAATACTCTTCATATTCTACTCCTGAATAAAACGCAATTATAAACTCGGTTATATAAGCTATACCTACAATAGAACCTGTTGTCATGATAATTTTGTTCATAGACTCAATATGATTCATTGTGATGTAGTCCTCTAATTTGAAAACCACTCTTGTTATTAAAAGCAATGTTAAAACCATTGCAAAACCAGAGAAAATAGCTCCAGCTACAAAGTAAGGAGGGAAAATAGTAGTATGCCATCCAGGAATAACTGATGTAGCAAAGTCGAAGGATACAATAGTATGCACTGACAATACTAATGGAGTAGAACAACCCGCAAGAATTAGGGCAACAGATTCATATCTTAACCAATCTTTTGCAGAACCAACCCAACCAAAGGATAAAGCTCCATATGCAGCTTTTGCAATTTTACCTTTTGCTCTATCTCTAATAGTTGCAAAATCTGGAATCAAACCTACGTACCAAAATACGAGGGATACAAGAAAATATGTTGAAATAGCGAAAACATCCCACAACAGAGGTGAGTTAAAATTTACCCACAAAGAACCGTAGGTGTTTGGAAAAGGGAAAGCCCATAAAGCACCAATCCAAGGTCTACCCATGTGTAGAATAGGAAATTGTAGAGCACAAATAACCGCAAAAATAGTCATTGCCTCAGCTGCTCTATTTATTGACATTCTCCACTTTTGTCTGAATAAAAGCAATACTGCAGAAATTAAAGTACCCGCATGACCAATACCTACCCACCAAACAAAGTTAGTAATATCCCATGCCCAACCAACTGTTTTATCAAGACCCCATTCTCCGATACCATAAAACAAGGTTCTCATAACTGCCATTGAACCAATACCAAGTGTAGCCACTGCAATACCGAATGCAATCATCCAACGAATGTTTGGTGAAGCTTCTACTTGTCTACAAATATCTTCAGTAACATCGTGTACTGTTTTTCCTCCAGTAATTAAAGGTGGTCTTACTCTAGACGTAACTATCATCTGTTATAAACGTTTTATTTATTTCTAACTTTTGTTAAATATGAAACATTTGGTTTCACGTTAATTTCTTCCAAAACATGGAAACTTCTATCTGCATTTTCAACAGTTAGTAACTGTGAAATTTCGCTATCTGGATTATTCATATCTCCAAAGACAATAGCTCCAGTTGGACAAGATGTTGCACAAGCGACTTTTATATCTCCATCTTGAACTTTTCTAGATTCAAGCTTAGCTTTTAATTTACCAGCTTGAATTCTTTGCGCACACATAGAACATTTTTCCATTACACCACGAGCACGAACAGTAACATCTGGGTTTAAAACCATCTTACCTAGATCATCGTTGCTTGTAACGTTAACATATTGAAATTGACGTGATTCGCCATTCATCATAGTAGTTTTACTATCTGAATAATTGAACCAGTTGAAACGACGTACTTTATAAGGACAATTGTTTGCACAATATCTTGTACCAATACATCTATTATATGTCATTTGATTCAATCCTTCGCTTGAGTGAGTTGTAGCCACAACAGGACATACAGTTTCACAAGGAGCATGATTACAATGTTGACACATCATTGGTTGAAAAGTAACTTCTGGATTTGAAGTATCTGGATTTTCTAATTTTTTAAGATTACCAAAAGTTCTATCATCTTTTAACTGTTCTTCGCCTGATGCTTTATAATAACGGTCAATTCTTAACCAATGCATGTCTCTTTTACGAAGAATCTCATCTTTACCTACGACAGGCACGTTGTTTTCTGCATGACAAGAGGTTATGCATGCACCACAACCGAAACAAGAATTTAAATCGATTGCAAGACCCCAATGATGGTTAGAATATATATGGGTTTTAATTTCTTCAACAATTACATTTCCGTTCTCATCTTTTTTAGGAGCTTTCCAAATATCTATTTCATTTGGTTTCATTGGTCCATTAGAAGTTTCTATCAAGATTTGATATTTGTCCTTCATCTCTTCTGCAAAAACAGTTTCGTTTTTGTAAGACTTTAATGTAGACTCTTGCACAATTTTACGCCCCATGATTGTATGGTGTGTTTGAGTTTGTGCAATTCTATATGAACCTTCAGCTTTAACTAATTCTATACCAGAATAAGAGTATGAAATGTTTCCGTTTACAATTGACAAGTAAGGAAAAACATCTACACCTATTAATTCTTTATTGCTTGGATTAGGATGCATAATACTTGCACCTTTTGCCAATTTGCCAGCATCTGTTCTTCCAAATCCTAAAGCAACAGCTACAGTATCTTTTGCTTGACCTGGCTGTTCTAGAATTGGGAGCAAAATGGTACCTAATTTAGGTATTGTAACATTTACTAAATCAGAAGATGTACCATCATCTAACTTACCTTGTTTAAAACCTAACTTAGCCGCAGTTTCTGGATTAATAGATAAATAATTATCCCAACAAACTTTAGTTATTGGATCTGGGTTTTCATATAACCAAGGAATATTAGCCAACTCGCCAGCTCCTTGATTCGTTTTTTCATACACCAATAACTCTATGCCTTTAGTATTTTTATTGGATGATATTTTAGATGCCGCTTCTGAAGCAGATAAAGCACCTACAGATTTATGAGATGCATGTAATTCTATTGGAGCTACTACTGCAGAAGAGTCGGATTGGATATCAGATTTAACAATGTGTGGAGAATTATGAGAAACTTTAGGCTCATAAACACCCAATTCTAGTGTTGCATTCCAGAAACTAAAAAAATCAGATGATGGTGCTAAATGATTTTTCCAATAATTTCTTACATAATCATAATAATCAGATTCAGTTCCAGACCATGCTAATAAAGACTCCTCAGAACCTCTTGTGTCCTTGAATATTTTACCAATTGTTGGCTGAATAATGCTATAAAACCCTTGTACTGGCTCTACATCTCCCCATGATTCTAAGAAATGGGTAGTAGGACAATTAAACGTACAAAGTTTAGCTGTTTCATCTAATCTATCAGAAGTAGAAATAGATAATTTAATTTTTGAAAGTGATGCAGCAAGGTCTTTACCAAAATGTGTGTTGTACACAGGATTTGATCCTAAGAAAATTACAGCATCAATTTTACCTGATTTTAATTCAGATATAAACCCTTGAAGATTAGAATCAACTCCTTGCTTAAAAGTTGCTTTATTAGCACTATTAATAGTATTACCTAAATTTCCAAGGCCATCGTTAATTTCGGCTACCAATGACTGAATTGCAAAATCATTTGAACCAGAAAGTACTATTGACTGTCCTCTTGATGAAAGTAATGATTTTGCTGCCTCTACAATTGATTCACTTTTAGCAGTTGTTGGTAATGACTTACCGAACAACTTGTTGTATAAAGCAACAACTAAAGGACCTTCTTCAGATGGTTTAATTGGGGTTCTTTTATCAGCATTCGCTCCCGTAAGTGATAATAATGTTTCGAACTGATAATGTTTAGACATTACAGATTTAGCATCTTTACCCCTTCTAATCTTTCTAGTTTCAGAAAAATCTTTGATGTATAACGATGAATTTAAATAAGAGCCTAAAAAATCAGCATTAAAACCTACAACAGTTTTTACTTTGGAAAAATCATAATTTGGCACAAAACCACCATTTGCTTGCAATAGTGCTGATGCAGAAACTGCATCGTAAATTACATGCTGCGTTGTTGGATAAACATTTATAAAATCTTTTATAACTGATTTAGTAGAAGGACTCAAAATAGATTCCGAAACGATTCTAATTTGCCCACCTTGCTTAGCTATATCACCTAACTTTGAAGAAATTTGTTTATCAGCTTCTTTAACACTTATTACTTTACCTTTTTCTGTAAATTTTTGCGCTCTTGAACTATCATACAAAGAAAGTATAGAAGCTACACCTTTTGAATCTACTGCTCCTTTTGTAAGGGAAGAAGAAGGGTTTCCTTCTATTAAAATTGGTCTTCCTTCTCTTGTTCTTACCAATATACTGCTGTAACTACTTCCATTTACATAAGATGTAGCATAATACAAAGCTGTACCTGGCTCAATTCCTTCTGGTTTATTGACATAAGGGATAATTTTCTTGATTGGTGCATCACAGGCAGCCAAAGAAACTGCAGCGACACTAAACCCCATCAACTTCAAGAAGTCTCTTCTTGAATTGTTATTATCTTCTTTATCTGATACAGGAAGGTACTCAGGGAATTCCGAATTTGCATTTTGAACAAACTCAGGGGTCTGATTCAACTCCTCAATTCCTCTATAGTATTTTTCTTGTTCTTTCATATATCTACCAATAGTAAACGTTCTTACTTAACTAATTTTATTAATAGTGACACTTGCCACATTCTGTACCACCTATATCTTCAACAGTCATTTCTGATGATTTTCCTCCAGCCTCTTCATGAGCTTTAATTAAATCGTCATAGTACTTGTTGCCATCAGCATGTTTTACTACTGTTTTTCTGTGGCATTCTATACACCAACCCATAGTTAACGGACTGTATTGATAGACTTTAGACATTTCTTTGATAGGCCCATGACATTCTTCACACTCAATTCCAGCTAGCTTAGTATGTTGAGAGTGATTGAAATACACGTGATCTGGCAAATTGTGTACCCTTACCCATTGAATAGGCTTTATATTTGTACCAAACACTTTGGTTTTAGGATCATAATCTATAGCATCATAAATCTGTGCAATTTGTTCTGATTCTGTCTTAATTTTGATGTGGCAATTCATACAAATACTTGCAGAGGGTATGTTTGCATGCTTTGCCTTTTTCACACTGGTATGGCAATACTCACACGCAATCTGATGCTGACCAGCATGAAGCTCATGAGAAAATGCAATAGGCTGTGTAGGTTTGTAACCTTGTTGCATGCCAATACCATATAATCCTTTTGTAATTCCAAAATAAGCTCCTAATAAAACTGCTATTGCAATAGAAACACTAATAAAAGCAGGATGTTTAAAAATTGATAAAATATCATGCTTTTGATTGAAGAATTCTTTTTCAGTTTCATCCAACTCTCCAAGTTCTTCTTTCTGCTTCAATGTTTTGGAAACTGTAGATGATAACAATATTAGCACCCCCATAATTAGTAGTAAAGCTACCAACACAACAATGAGTACTACATTTGTTGATGCTGAAGATCCAGAGCCTGAAGCTTCAGAACTGGTGCTTGTAGAATCAGTAGTAGCTACAGCTGTAGCTGCAACTGCATCTTGCCCAACTTTTAAATACTCTATTACCTGTTTTATTTCATCTTTAGACAATCCTAAAGAAGGCATTACAGCACCATATTTTGCCTTCATTTCTACGGCATGCTTGTCTCCACTAGCAATAACTTTTGCAGGATTATCTATCCAAGTTGTCAACCATGCTTCTCCTTGTCTTTTGACAACCCCTGACAAAGCCGGACCAGTTCCCGCCGCACCAAACATGTGACAAGAAGCACAATTTGCCTCAAAGATTGCCTTACCTGCTGTAGATAAATCTGAAGAAGGAGCTGCTGCCGCAGCACTAGGATTTGCAACCGACATTGAAGAATCTTGAGCATTCAAGATAAACGTTGATGATAATCCTATCGCTAGAATAGAAGACTTAATTAATGATTTTAGTCTTATTTGTAAGTGTTTTTTCATTCTATATCTGAGTGTCCACTAAATTTCTTGTCAAATCTAGGGATGAAAATTGTATATTCAAATAGTGATTCAAAGAAGATGTTAACAGCAAAAGGCATCATATTCATAAATAATTGATTACTAATTACTTAAGTTTTTATAATAATATATAAATATTAATTTAGAATCTTTATAAATAAAATATAACGCAAAAATTATAAAATATAGCAAGAACATGATGCATTCAAATAAAAAAATTGGAGTTATAGGGTATGGTTGGTTGGGTAAAAATCTATTAAAAGAGCTAAATAAACAGTTTTATGACACTTATGTGTTTTCAAAAAACTCGAATTTAGATAGAGATGTAGCAACCTATATTATTGGTGATTTAGTCCCAGAAAAATTAATGGAATTATCTTCCATACTAGTTTTGGTACCTCCTAGAATAAGACATCACGACAAAAATGAACTTTTAGAAAAATATTCTTGTTTTGCAAAGCAATTAAATTCAAATACGCGACTAGTGTACAGCAGTAGTACATCTGTATATGCTGGAATTGGGCAAAAAAATGAAGACTCTGAATGTGAAGGCACAATTTTTGAGATTGAAAATATTTTTAGAAAAAGATTTAAGAACCACTTGATTTTAAGACTTGGGGGATTGGCAGGGCCTGAAAGAACAATTGTAAACATTTTACAAAAAAAAGGCTTCTTAGATGGGTATAATGCACCAAGCAATTTATTACATCTAAATGATGCAGTAAACTGCCTACTTTTGGGTATTGAAAAGGAAATTGTTGGTACATACAATTTATGTAGTCCTAATCACCCAAGTAAAATAACTGTTTACAACGCATGGAATCAAAAATTATCTCTCCCTCTATTATCAAAAGGAAATATAAATGAAAAGAATAAATTAATTAGCTCGGAAAAATGGATACTAGAAACAGATTATACATTCTTGTTCCAAAATCCAATAGACTTTAGTTTTTGACATTCAAAAAATTTGAAAAGTCAAAATTAATAGATATATTAACAATGAATTAATGAACAAAAATTAAAAATATGAAAAAAATATACCTTTCTAGCATCTTATTTATTGGTGGCTTATTATCAGTTAATGGCCAATGTATACCTGATGCAAGCAACAATGTTATTGGCGCTTCACCAAAAAGTTTAACTTCAGTTTGCTTGGGGAAATCCATAAATCAAGTAATACAAATAGCAATACCTAATGATACTACCCTCCCTTTTATAGGGACTTTTGAATTTGATTCAATATTAGCAGTTATAAAACCTTCTTCTATACCAAATGGGTTGTCTTACCAATGTGCAAATGGCTGTAAATTTTATAGAACTGGTACTATAAATGAACTTTCTAGAGGATGTATAAATGTTTCTGGGGTTCCTACTACTGCTTCTCCAGCTGGTGGCAACGTATTGGTGCTAAATGCAAAGGTATGGTTTTCTAAAAATGGCTTACCTTTAGATTATTCAGTAGATTACGACATCAACATGAAAGTTTTAGCTGCAAATGACCCCGCATGCATTACTGGTCTAGAAAGTTTTGATATGGCAGAAGCCTTATCTATTTTCCCAAATCCTTCTAAAGGTGATGCCTATCTAAAACTTGATTTACCAACAGCTACAACAGTACAAATAGATGTTTTTGATGTATTAGGCAACAAAATGGGACAATTGTATAATGGGAATATGTCTCAAGGAACAAATCAAATATCTATGTCAGCATTGCCATTTTTAGATAATGGCATGTATTTAGTTAAAGTACAATTAGATTCTAAAAAAGGAACTAGAACTTACACTGAAAGAATGATCATAAAATAGAAATTTAAATTTTATCTATTTATATTTGCAAAAAGGGAGTTTATACTCCCTTTTTTAGTTATAGCCTATGATTACTCAAAGACAATTGTTTTTCGAACACCTCGCCCAGACTTCTGAATTTCCTTTAGCATTAGAAATTGACTTCGCACAAGGAATTTGGATGCACTCTAAAGAAACCAAATACATAGATTTGATTTCTGGAATAGGGGTAAGTAATTTAGGTCACAGACATCCTAAAGTAACAGCAGCAATAAAAAATCAAGTAGATAAGTACTTGCATTTGATGGTTTATGGTGAATTTATTCAATCTCCACAAGTAGTTTTGGCAGAACTATTGGCGAAAAGCACAGATTTTGTTTTGGACTCTGTGTATTTGGTAAACTCCGGTACAGAAGCAACTGAAGGTGCATTAAAACTTGCTAAACGCTACACCGGAAGATCAGAAATAATTGCTGCCAAAAATGGATATCATGGATCTACACATGGCGCTTTGTCATTATCAGACAATGACTTTTTTACTCAAGCCTTCAGACCTTTGCTTCCAGAAATTGGGTTTATAGAATTTAATAATGTGCCAGATTTAGAGAGGATAAGTTCTAAAACTGCCGCAGTAATGGTAGAAACCATACAAGGAGAAGCTGGTGTCATTGAGCCCTCTAACGATTATCTAAAAAAGCTAAAGACAAAGTGTATAGAAACAGGCACCTTACTTATTTTAGACGAGGTACAATGTGGAGCTGGTAGGAGTGGTAAGTTTTGGGCATACAAGCATTATGATATTACCCCAGATATACTCACTACTGCAAAAGGAATGGGTGGAGGAATGCCAATTGGTGCATTTTTGGCAAAAAAAGAAGTGATGAGTTGCCTATCTCACAACCCAATATTAGGACATATAACTACCTATGGCGGACACCCTGTATGTGCAGCAGCAGCAGCAGCTTGCGTGAAAGAATTGTTAGAGTCGGATACATTATCCAAAGTAGAAAAAAAAGGAGTACTTTTTGAATCAATTTTACTTCATAAAGCGATAAAAAAGATTAGACGTAAAGGATTGATGATGTCTGTTGAATTAGACTCATTTGAAAATTTACAATCCGTTATTCAAAAGTGTATAGAAAAAGGAGTAGTTACAGATTGGTTTCTATTTAACAATATAAGCATGCGTATTGCCCCACCTTTGATAATTTCAGAAGCTGAGATTGAATTTGCTTGCAAACTTATTTTAGAAGCTTTAAATGAAGTGTATGGATAGTCCCCCCTAAAAAAATGCACTTTTTAAGTTCTAAAAATAGTAACAAAAGAATCAAATACTTTAAAGTAATAAAAAAGCTTTCACTGAATCAATAGTATTCAATGAAAGCTTTTAATAAACATTTAATAACTAGGTATTTTTTAAGATATATTCTGAAGGTATATTCTAAAAATTATGCAGTTACTGGATTTACAGACATTTTTTTCATGAATCTAGCATGTGATCTTAATGCCTGCCAAAATGTTGGGTACTCATGATACGCTACATCAAATTCTTTTGCCGTATTTCTAACTATAGATGCAATGGCAGGATAGTGCGTGCTGCAAATATTAGGAAACAAATGATGCTCTACCTGTTGGTTTAGACCACCAGAAAGAAAAGCTGCAATTTTACTATCTGTTGCAAAATTTGCCGTAGTTTTTAATTGATGAATAAACCAATTGTTTTCTGTCATTCCTGTTTCATCTTGTGTTGGAAACTCAACTTTTTCTACTGCATGTGCTAGCATAAATATCAAAGCCAAATACATACCCGCAACAAAGTTACAAAGCAAATAACCAATGATCTTTTGCCAAATAGGTGCTTCTATAATAATGAATGGCAAAATAATAAACAAAGTGTAATGCAAAAACTTAAAAAAGAACAATGCAAACAATTCAGATTTAGGATGTTTTCTATTATTATAATTAGCTACTGTGTTAGAAAAAAATTTTACATAATCTTTTTTGAATGACCAAGAAATAGTTGCAAGCGGATATAAAAAGAAACAGTACCAATATTGATTTTTGTGAATTGGTAAATACTCTGCTTCTGGAGACACCCTTATTATTGGAGCTGGATGTACATCTTCATCATGGTTTACTATATTGGTGTATGTATGATGGGCTACATTATGCATAAGGCTCCACATGTATGAGCTTGCTCCGTTTAAATCAAATGTAAGGCTCAATAACCTGTTGAGTGTTTTATTTTTTGAATAAGACCCATGTATAGAATCGTGACCTACATTTACAGCACAAGCGGCAAAACTAAAACCCAAAAAACTCCAAACAGCCCACAGTTGAATCATTGAAAGCTCTTGAGTCATAAGTATTGCATAACTGCCTATCCACAAACACAAATAGAAACTAGTTTTTAATACCATTTTTAAATCAGCATCTGTACTAATGTTTTTGGCAGTAAAATATTCGTTTACCCTTTTTCTAAGCACTTGCGAAAAGTCTTTTTGATTATTGGCAAATTTTGGAATAATTCTATTTGTGATGTCCATCTTTGAATAATTAAATACCTTATTTTATGCTACTTGTAATTTTCCTATTTTGGATTTTGCTAATTTTGAGGCAATATACGCTTCGTCCAAGACAAGATTCTTTATTGACTTATCTGAAGGTATCTCAAACATAGCATCTGTTAAAATTGCTTCGCAAATAGACCTAAGACCTCTTGCCCCCAACTTATAATCTATTGCTTTATCAACTATTAAGTCTAAAGCTCCGTCAGTGATTTCAAATCCTACTTTTTCCATTGCAAAAAGAGATTTGTATTGCTTAACCAAAGCATTTTTTGGTTTAGTAAGAATATCTTTAAGAGCTTCTTTGTCTAGAGGATTCAGATAAGACAAAACAGGTAATCTCCCAATAAGTTCAGGAATAAGGCCAAAAGATTTTACATCATGTGCACTTATGTACTGCAACAAATTTTTGGAGTCTATTTCTGTATCTTCTTTTTTATTAGAAAACCCAAGGGGTCTACTGGTCATACGCCTACCTATTATTTTATCTACGCCATCAAAAGCACCTCCGCAAATAAATAAAATATTTTCAGTATTTACTTTAATCATTTTTTGGTCGGGATGTTTACGCCCACCCTGAGGAGGAACGTTTACAAAAGTACCCTCTAGCAATTTAAGCAAAGCTTGTTGAACTCCTTCCCCACTTACATCTCTAGTAATTGATGGGTTATCACTTTTACGAGCAATTTTATCTATCTCGTCTATATAAATAATCCCTCTTTCTGCCGCCTCTACGTTATAATCGGCCGCTTGTAATAGTCTAGTAAGAATACTTTCAACGTCCTCGCCTACATATCCGGCTTCAGTGAGTACAGTAGCATCTGCAATACAAAAAGGCACTTCTAATATTCTAGCTAATGATTTAGCTAAATATGTTTTTCCAGTCCCTGTTTCGCCAACTAAAAGTATATTAGACTTTTCGATTTGAATGTCTACATCTATTTTTTGGTTGAGTCTTTTGTAATGATTGTATACGGCTACACAAAGGACTTTTTTTGCTTCGTCCTGTCCTATTACATAATTGTCTAAAAACTCCTTCATTTCTAAAGGTTTCTTAAGCTTAAATGCAGAAGTTTTTACTTTTGTACCGTTTTTCTTTTCTTCATTTAGAATAGAATGCCCTTGTTCTATACAATGATTACAAATGTGTGCATTCACACCACTAATCATTAGGTCTACAGCATTTTTGTCTCTACCACAAAACGAACAGGTGATTTTTGCCATTTTATTTTCCTCTTTCCAAAACTTCGTCTATCAAACCATAGATTTTTGCATCTGGAGCTTTCATCCAATAGTCTCTGTCTGAATCTTTCTCTATTTCTTCGTATGTCTTGCCACTATGCTTTGCTAATATATCATACAATTCTTTCTTTAACATCAAGATTTGTTTTGTAGTGATTTCTATATCAGATGCCTGTCCTTGGGCACCTCCTAGTGGCTGGTGTATCATGATTCTTGAATGTGGTAGCGCTGCTCTTTTGCCAGCTGCACCACCTGCCAATAAAACTGCACCCATAGAAGCTGCTAAACCGGTACATACGGTACAAACATCTGGCTTGATATATTGCATTGTATCATAAATACCTAGTCCTGCATAAACTCCACCACCGGGGCTATTTATATACATTGTAATGTCTTTGTTTGCATCCACGGACTCTAAAAAAAGCAACTGTGCTGTAATAATATTTGCCACGTAGTCATTTACACCTGTACCCAAGAAAATGATACGGTCCATCATTAACCTACTAAAAACATCCATTTGAGTTACATTCAAAGAGCGTTCTTCTATGATGTAAGGAGTCACATTGTCTATTGAACTTATATATTGGTCGGTCATCAAGCTATTGATTCCCATGTGCTTAGTAGCAAATTTTCTAAACTCGTCTGTACTGTACATAATTGTCTTGTTTGATTTTATACTTCATAAAAAAGTCCTATTAAATAGGACTTTATACAATATTAACATTATTTAGGTAAAGAAAGTTCTAGTTGTTTAGAAACTTCTCAACACTAAATACTTTTTTCTACGATAGCTTCAAATTCTGCTGTTGAAACTTCTTTTTCGGTTAAACTTACGTTCTCCTTTAAGAAATCTATTACTTTACTTGCCAGTACACTGTCATAATGGTTGTAATAATTTTTTCCTTTTTCTTCTCTAAGATATTTGTCTATGAAGCTGTTAAATGTTTCTTTCATTTCTTCAGTCACTTCATTTCCTCCAAGATATTGCCTTACAACTTTATTAAAAGCATCAATTTTAACCTCTTCATAGCTGGCAACAAGATTGTTATCAGAAATTATTTTGTTTCTAATCAATGACCATTTGTACTCATCTACATATTTTTGAAGATCTTTTTCAATGGCTTCTAATGTTGCTTCTTGGTTTGCTTCTAATATCCAACGCTTTAAGAAACTTTCTGAAATAGATATTTTAGTTTCTTTCAGCAATTCATCTCTCATTTCTTTAAAGAGTAAATATTCTACATTTGGAGCATAACCGCTGGTTACATTTTTAGAAATTTCAGATTTATACTGTTCATCACTTGTAACAGTATTTGGTCCAAAAACTTTATCGTAATACTCTTGATTTACTTCCGCATCTGTGTATTTAGTTATGGAAATGATTTCGAATTCATAGACTCCGCTTAGTTTTGCAGCTTCTTCTTTAGAAATAGCAAAAAATTGAGCTATTAGGTTGGCATTTGAATCGAATAGCTCATTAATATCAAATGTTATTACTTCTTTTATACCTTTGCCTATAAATGCTTGTTGCTGTGTAGCGCTCAGCTTTTCTGTCCAAAGATTTACTGATTTATCTTCAAGACTGTCTAAAGCTTTTACATTTCCCTTTACTAAATCACCTGAACCTATAGTTTCCATTTGTTCATGAGTACCAAATCTTTTGATCATGCTTTCATGAACTTCCTTTATTTTATCTCCATCAGCAACTAATTTGTAGTTGTTGAAACTTAGTTTTTTAGAAACTGAAACCTCAAAATCTGGAACAGTAGCTATATCATAGGTGAAATTAAACTCTCTTTGTGAAGAAAAATCTATTTTTTTATCTACTTCTGATGCTGCTGGTAAAGGACGACCAACCAATGTTAGTTTATTTTCAGCAATAAATTTTGATAAATTTATCTCTAAGAGACCAAATACTTCCTCTGACAAGATTTTTGGACCAGCCATTTTTTCTAAGACAGAAGTAGGCACTTTACCAGCTCTAAAACCTTTTACATTTATTTTTTTTGATTGCTCAGCAAGTCTTTTGGTGTAACTTTCTTTGTAATCCGCTTCACTAATTTTTATAAATAGTTGACCTTCTAAATCTGATTGTTTTTGGAATGTAACTGCCATTTTATTGCTTTCTATGTTAATGCTTTTTTTACTTAAAACAAAAAACCCTTTACTATGTAAAGGGTTTTGTACGGAGGGAGGGACTCGAACCCGCACACCTTACGGCACTAGATCCTAAGTCTAGCGTGTCTACCAATTCCACCACATCCGCTAATCGAGGTGCAAATATTACACAAAATTCTTATATATGCAATGAAATAGCTAAGCTTTTTTAACAGTTAATGTTTTATTTGATGTAAATAAACATTAACTAACTGATTATAAGAAAACTAAATGTTATATAAAAGTGAAGAAAAAACAACTAATATTTATTTAACGAATAAAGAGATGTCAATTTCTGTAATAAAGTCTATTGTTTTTTGTTCATGCCAATAAATTTGTTGTTGTATATTTTGTAAAAAACCAACATGACCTCCTTTTCTTGGATTCAAAAAAAATATTTGTTTGTTGTTTTTAACTTCTTTGTAAGGCATACACTCGAAACTTAAAAATGGGTCGTCTTGTGCTGTGATTAGCAAAGTAGGTATTTCTATCTCAGAAATATATTGTTTAGAACTGGCTTTCTCGTAATAGTTTTTTGCTGACTCAAAACCATGAACAGGGGCAGTGTAATATTCATCAAATTCTCTTAGGGTTTCTAATTCCCTAATCTTAGTTTCATGTATTAAATCTGGATAAAAAGCTTTTTTTAGCAGCAACTTATTTTTTAAGGAGTGTAAAAATCTATCGTGATAAATCTTATTGCTCCAATGTTCGAGCCGCCTAGAAGAGGAACTTAAATCACATGGACAAGAGATAGCAACAGCTTTATGCAAAGGGATTGGAAACTTATTTTTGTATTCGCCCAAATACTTTAGAACAATGTTTGCCCCCAAGCTAAACCCTATTAGATTCACTTCTTGGTACTTTGAAACATTATTTATATGATTCATGATTTCATTTAAATCATCTGTTTTGCCACTATGGTAAGCAGAGAAAAGTCTATTAGATTCACCGCTACACCCTCTAAGATTCATTACTACCACATCGTAGTTTTGAGTTTTTAAAGCATGAACCATACCGTAAATATATGTCCTATTTGAATTGGATTCTAAACCATGAAGTAAAATACAAAGCTTGGTATTTTGATTTATAGACCAGTCTAAATCAATAAAATCCCCATCTAATAACTCTACTCTTTCTCTATTGTAGTCTATTTTAGGAACTTTTCTAAATTGATGAGGAATAATTGTTTGTAAATGAGGATTGGAAAATAAAAAATTAGGATAAAATTCCATTTGAGATGCAACCATTAGCCTAAAACTAAAAAATGAGTTAATCCAAAAACAGCGCTTATGGCTATCCAGAGTATCATATTTATTTTAAAATGATACAATGCTAAAAAAGAAACAATAATCCATAAGAAAGAGCTGAAATCTAAACCGCTGAAAGATAAGTGTTTAGGAAACAAAACCGCCTGACCTAGATATAAAGTAAGATTTAAAATTACACCCACAACCGCAGCAGAAACAAGGCTAAGCAATTGACCAATTTTTTTATTCCCTTGAGATTTTTCTATAAAAGGAGCTCCAATAAAAATAAACAAAAAACAAAATAAAAAGGTATAGAACGTGGTCACAAACAAGCCTAAACTACCCATAAGCAATGAAGACTGGTGGTAGTTGTACGCAGCCATAAACCCTACAAAAACCAATACCATAATTAGTGGACCTGGTGTGGTTTCGCCTAAAGCCAAACCATCCATCATTTGTAAATTACTTAACCAATGAAATTTTTCTACACTAACTTGAGCAACATAAGGAAGGACTGCATAGGCTCCACCAAATGTTACCAATGCTGCTTTTGTAAAAAAGACAATAAGGTTTTCCCAAAAAATAAAATCATGTGTGAAAAAATACAATCCTACTATTGGCATCAGCCAAAGCAAACAACCTACAACAAGTTTTTTTACTATACTTGCCCAGGAAAAATTATCTTTTTGAGGTGTAAATTTATTTATGTAATAAACAGACTCATCTGCCTCTTCATTAGTTTTGTTTTTAGATTTATCTAAAAAAATCTTTGGGTAAAAAACATTTAATACTAAAGCTGAAAGGAGAGCGCCAAGTATAATTATTGGAAAGGGAATGTGAAAAAAGAAAATACATACAAAAGCTGTAAAAGCCACAAGATAATGAAAGTAACTTAGTAGTGATTTTTTACCTATTTTGTAAAGAGCTAATAAAACTATAGCTATAATGGCAGGTTTTAAACCAGAGAACAAGGCATAAACCCAAGGAATGGCTCCAAAACTAACGTATAACGTTGTAAGCCCTAACAATATAAACATAGATGGTAACACAAAGAGTAACCCAGCTACTAAACCACCCATAGTCCCATGGAGCATCCAACCTGTATATGTGGCAAGCTGTTGAGCTTCTGGACCAGGAAGTACCATGCAGTAATTTAAAGCGTTTAAAAATTTAGTTTCGCTTATCCATTTTTTCTTTTCCACTAAATATTCGTGCATTATGGCCACTTGACCCGCAGGACCACCAAAACTTATAAAACCTAGTTTTAGCCAAAATAATGAGGCTTCTTTGAAAGATGGTTTTTGCATGTATATTTTACTTACTTAAAACTCGTCTTCGTCAAAAACTAAGTCGGCATCTTTTTCCCAAATCTCCATTTCGCAGGGTTTGCAGTTGAATTTCAATTTGTATTCGTTATCTCCATTTTTTAAGACCAAAGGCTCTACAACTTTTACACCCATACTTTCTTTTTGGTATTTAGGACATTTGCCTAGCTCGTATTTTACACAATATTTTGTTGTCATTACCCGAGCTTTGCCTGGATCCCATTGTAATTCAAAGGCTTTTTCTATGTCTGTAACACCATGCCTATGATAAAAGGCTCTTGCTAATTTATTGGACACATTGTATGTAAAATCTAATTTAGAAACTGGATAAGGGTGTTCTGTTTTGGTAATCTGATGTTCTTCTTTGTGGTATTCTTTTACCCTTACACCTATCAATTGATCTAAAACAATACGCCTAATTTCATTTATTTTAGAAATGGGCAAAAACCAGTTTTGACTAAATTCTATCTGAATATCATCTATAATAAAAGGTGTATTGCCAGATTTAGAAAGGTTTTTCTTTATATTGTCTACTATAGACTCGCCACTTTTACTTGTTTCTTTTGGTGTTTCTAATATGTGCGTACTTATATGACCATCTTCGTCAACGGCTTTTAATTCAAAACCGGTATTGGATTCAGATAAAAATAAAGTAACACCAATCTTGCGGATGGCACTATCTTCTCTTTCTACAAGTTTAATAAACTCAGCATCTGAGTTTCTAAAAATCAAAGTGCCAATTTTAATTGGCTTCATAGTATTTGGTATAACTAAATTATTCTCAACAACATTTATTTGTATACCATCTGCCTCATTATTATCATTTATAAAAGATAGTCCATCTCCATTATTTAACTTATGGGCATTCTCTATTACATAACCATTTTTTGTAACTTCAGTTACTCTTCCAATAACTTGCCCTTGAGATTTTGGTGTTTCCCAAGTGCCTATTTTCTCTTTTCTATGGTTTACAAAATAATCTGTATACCCCCTATTAAAGCTTCTATCCATTTCTGCTTCGAAGTTATAAAATGTTCTACCAGAGGATGCTTTTTGGTATGTATCATTGTTTTCTAAAAAGGAATCTAGCTTTTTTCTGAGGTAAGACACATTGTTCTTTACATAAACCAGATCTTTTAACCTCCCTTCTATCTTAAATGAGCATATTCCTGCCTCTATTAGGTTTGGGAGCTGATCGCTCAGATCCAAATCCTTGATTGATAAAAGGTGGCTGTTGGCAATCAGAGTTTTACCAGTCCCATCTATTAAATTGTATGGTAATCTACAATTTTGAGCGCAAGAGCCTCTATTGGCACTTCTTTCGCCACCGGCAATACTCATATAGCAGTTACCACTGAATGCAACGCATAAAGCACCTGAAACAAAAAACTCTAATTCTATATCTGTAGCTGAGGCAATATCTTTGATTTGGTCTAAATTTAGCTCCCTAGCCAAAACTGCACGTTTCATGCCCACATCTTTTAAAAATTTTACATGCTTAGGGTCTCTGTTGTTTGCTTGTGTACTGGCATGAATAACTATTGGGGGTAAGTCCATTTCCATAACAGCCATATCCTGAACAATTAATGCATCTACACCTATATGATACAGTTCATGTATCAATCTTTGGCAAGACTCTAATTCATTATCATACAAAATAGTATTTAACACTACAAAAACTTGAGCTTTAAACAGATGTGCGTATTGCACCATTTGAGCAATGTCTTCTACAGAGTTTGTGGCATTTGTTCTTGCTCCAAATAAAGGAGCTCCAATATACACAGCATCTGCGCCTGCATTTATGGCGGCCATACCTTGAAAAAGGTTTTTGGCAGGCGCAAGAATTTCTACTTTCTTTTTCATATTATTTTACAAAGGTATTAATATTTAAACAAACTATATTCTGCTTCAAAAAAAATTAAGAATCGAGGATTGTTTTATTTGTGTGGTGACCCACAAAAATGTTAGTTTACTTTATAAAAATAATTTCAAAATCTTCAAAAAATAATATTCCGAACTACATGAAAAGGGAACGATTTTTTTTCAATTTTGTAAGTATCCAATATTATAATAAAAAATGTCAATATCCGTTATTGTACAAGTAGAGGAATTGATTAGTGATTTTGGGCGTTACCCTATCGGGTCAGGCTCATCGCTCAAGCTTTTTTTGTTGAAAAAGCAAAAAAGAGATCCGCTTCGATCTTTTTGCAAAAAAAAATAATACGTACTGGTATCATTGCGGATATTCACATAAAAAAAATATCTTTGTTTAGTTATGAATCTAACTTATTAAGAATAAACCAGTTTAGATACTAGTAAACTTTATCAAATTTTACTTGAATCTTTTCCAAATTTCATTTTTTCAATTTCAAATACATAATAGGAAAAGAATAGTTTTTAAGAGGTTAAATACTCTAATAATAGACAGAAAATATTACTTTTAGAAAAGTAAAAAGAATATTAATTGGTCTAATTACAATATAATACTTTTTTAGAAGTAATATTCCATTTCAATAATAACTCCGAAGCCTCAGTATTAGGATATTTAGAAATACTCCAAAACAATGGACAAGGCTTAAGAAATTTAATAGTATCTTCTGAAGTAACTGTTGAAAGAGTATTTAACATATTTTTTTCATCTTTATTAAAAACTTGATTTTGATCTTTATTTAAATAAAAAACACCGATATAAAGTACGAATGATATGTATAAAGTAATCAATTTTAAATTTTCTTTTAAGTAATTCAATATGACAATTGAAGTACCAATTATCATCCCAAATATTATAATATTAAAAGGTATCACCGTGTCATATCTTAATATAAATGGCCTCCAAGGTCTATACCCACCAAATGGCAATAAAAATATGTAAGTAATAGAAAACAGTATTAAAAAAATAAAAATCATTTTCATTTTTTTACTAAAAGTGTTGGATATTAGTAATATAACAACATTAGTTATTAGAAGGATAGTAATAAATAAATAGGTATTATCTTCTAAAAATTGGACCTTTAATCCATTAAAAAAGATATTATACATTTCAAAAATAGGTTTTTGGTAATCAATACCCATCTGGTTGTGAGTGCTAAGAATGTAAGAGTATATACTTAATAAAAAAATAGGTACTAGAGTTATAATCTCTTCTTTACTAAAACTGAAAGAACTTTTTTGATTGTAATAGTTGTTTAAAATTGTAAAAAATACATATGAAAAAATAAAGACTATACATACTGCAAAATTAAGTGGTCCAC
>JAYVIQ010000187.1:0-12498 GCA_043770215.1 Cytophagales bacterium
TTTTATTTTTTGGATGAGTTATTTAGATACTACTGATTAAATTAATGAAACAAAAGGTAATTAAGTAAACTATCGTTTAAAGATGTATCAAAGAAAAAAATCGTCTCTAAATAGATTGATTTTAGAGGAATGATTACCAACATGTTTGAAATTTTTTTTTTAAATCAAAACCAAAATAACTACAAATATAAACCTTAATCAGACCAAGAATAAATGAATCATCTACTCCCAGTTAATTTGATTAGGTGTTATTAAATTCGTTTTATGAAAGCAAGTTTGTGAGTTATACTTATTCCATTATCGTGCAACAACCCTTCTTTTGTTAGCTGAGAGATTTTTACCTCACCGTGAGCGTGCAATACGTCATTTTCTCTTAAAAGTATGCCAACATGGATGATTTTATCATTTTCATTTTTAAAAAAAGCTAAATCCCATATATTGTGTTTACCAAAATCTATTTCTTTTCCTAGCGTTGCTTGCTCATGCGCATCTCTGGGTAATTGTATATTGTTGTTTGCAAAAATAACTTGAGATAATCCGCTACAGTCTATACCAAATGGGCTACGGCCGCCCCATAAGTAAGGAACGCCAAGGTAAGAAACTGCAAAATGAGCATTATCTATTTTTTCGGGAGCATCTTTGTTTCCAAACACCCTTAAATCACCACCTTGGGGTATACGTACAGGTTTTTGATGGAAGTATGCTGCGGTAAAAATTTTCCCTGTTAGTTGTGGTTTTCTGTTTATATAAATATTGAATTCTGCATCCTCTAAAAATGAAATTTGTTTTGGGTCTATAAACCCTTCGTAGCCATCATTTAGGCACTTTATTTTTATCCAATCTCCTTTTTCTGAATCACCAATTTTTTCAAAAAACTCGCCAAACAACAATTGGCTTACCATTTCAGAGCGGTCAGATGGTTCTGCACGTAATGGCATAGTAGATACTTTACAAAATCCTTTCATTATAAATCTTCTTTTATTCTTTTTTGAGCGTCTTTTTCTTTTAAAGATTCACGTTTATCGTGGTTTTTTTTGCCTTTCCCTACGCCTATGTCAATTTTAGCAAGGCCTCTATCGCTCATAAATAAACGCAAAGGGATAATGGATAATCCTTTTTCTTCTAGTTTTCTTTGAATTTTGTTCAGTTCATTTTTATTTAACAGTAATTTCCTATCTCGTATTGGGTCATGATTGAAATGAGTTCCCATTTCGTATGTGCCAATATTCATGCTTTTTATGTACAATTCTTTTTCTTTAAAGTAGCAATAGGCTTCAGATAAACTTACCTTTTGTAGCCTAATAGATTTTATTTCAGTGCCTCTAAGCATTATGCCAGCGGTATAGGTGTCTAGTATTTCATAATCAAAATAAGCACGCTTATTTTTGATGTTTACAGGTTTGTATTCAGGTTTTTTTATTGCCATTTGGAGTGTTTCCTAAATTGTGTTTAAATTTCATCTATTTTGAGTCTAGGATTAGCGCTAATGCTTTGGTCGCTAAATACAGACTCTTCAAATTTAAAATGTGCAGCCATAGCTATCATTGCAGCATTATCAGTGCAATATTCAAATTTTGGAATATAAAAATTCCAATTGTGTTTTTGCGCCAATAGTTCTAATTCACTTCTAACTTTGCTATTGGCAGCTACACCACCTGCTATTCCTATTTCATTTATACCTGTTTCAAACGCTGCTTTTTTTAGTTTATCCATAAGCATATCCACTAAGTTTTTCTGAATGCTTGCGCACAAATCATGTAAATTTGTTGTAATAAAATCAGGATTGCTTTTCATTTCTTTTTGTAAAAAGTACAGAATAGATGTTTTAATACCAGAAAATGAATAGTTATATCCAGGCATATTAGATTTAGAAAAGGAAAATTTATTTTCGTTGCCAAGTTTAGATAATTTATCTATCAGAGGCCCGCCAGGATATTCTATGCCTAAAATTTTTGCACTTTTATCAAATGCTTCTCCAACAGCATCATCTATTGTTTTTCCTATTACTGTCATCTTAAGAGGAGAGTCTACACGTACTATTTGTGTGTGTCCTCCAGAAATTGTAAGGCATAAGAAAGGGAATTTTGGTTTTGGATCATCTATAAAATGTGCCAAAATGTGTGCTTCCATGTGATTTACCTCTATTAAAGGAATATTTAAACACAAAGAAGCAGACTTTGCAAATGACGTGCCTACTAATAATGCACCCATTAAACCAGGTCCTCTTGTAAAAGCTAAGGCATTTAACTCTTTTTTGCTTATATTTGCTTTAAGTAAAGCTTCATTTACAACAGGAATAATATTTTGTTGGTGTGCTCTAGAAGCTAGTTCTGGAATAACACCACCAAATTTTTTGTGAACTTCTTGTGTTGCAACTATATTGGCAAGTATTTTGCCATTAGAAATTATAGCAGCACTTGTTTCATCACAAGAAGATTCTATAGCTAGAAGTGTAGACATACATTAAATATTGCGTGAAGATACAAAAAAATAGACATACGTTGTTCAAAACCATTACATGGCTGTTAGGAAGTTTATTATTTTTACTTCTAACACTTGTTTTTGTACTCTCTACACCTACTGTGCAAACTTTTTTGGCAAAAAAAAGTGCTACTTATTTATCTCAAAAAACAGGTTATACTATAAAAATAGATCGTTTGGCTATAAAATGGTTTGATGAGCTAGACGCTAAGGGTGTATATGTATTTGATAAAAGAAATAAGCATCTGTTTGATATAAAAAGCCTTTCAATAGACTATAAATTATTTAAATTTTGGAAAGCAAAAGAACTTGAGTTGGATTACGCATGCTTAGATACGCCAAATTTCACGGTTGGTTATGTACTAGGAGATGATTTGATTACATTTTCTAGGTTTGTAAAGGATTTAAGGGCAGTATTTTATGATTCTAATAAAAAGAAAAAGAAACCTATTTTGCCTTTTGTAATACTGAAAGGAAAAGTAATAAACGGAACTTTTACTTATTTCAATGACAAAAAAAATCCATCAGGTCTAAACAATTACTTTGATTATAATTTTTTTACCTTAGATAGTATTTATGGTGATATCTCTAATTTTAGAGTATACAAAGACACGACCACTTTTGTAGGGAAGGGTGTTAAAGCAAATCATACCGCTTCTAATTTAAAGTTATTAGAAGTAAATTCAGATTTTTTGTACTGCAATAAAAGTATGATTTTTTCAAAGTTAGATGCTAAAATAGGGGACAGTTATATAAAAGATTCACTAGCCTTTACGTACGATAAACCTAGTGCATTTTCTAACTTTAATGATAGTGTAAAAATCATTGCTAAAATAAGACAAAGCACATTTTCTTCAAAAGACATAGGGATAATTATACCTAGTATTGGTAATTATAAAGATGTTTGGCATATAAGTACTGACTTTTCTGGGTATGTAAGTGATTTTGTGCTCAGAAATACTAGCCTAAATTTTGGGCAGTCTAGTAAGCTAAATGGAAGAATGGCTTTTGAAGGTTTGCCAAACGTAAAAGAAATGTTTATGGATTTGAACCTTAAAGACTCAAAAATTATTCCAAGAGATGTACGTCAATATGTTCAAAATGAATTGTTTTACAAAAAATCTTTGCTCAAACTGGGGGAAATAGATTTTAAAGCTAAGTTTAACGGATACACAAATAACTTTGTTTCTAATGGCGAATTTAAAACGCAACTTGGTTTTGTAAAAACAGATGTAAATTTTGTTTTGAATGAAAAGAACTACAATTTATCTAAGTATAGTGGCGAAGTAATGACCAAGAATTTTCAGCTTGGAAAACTCTTTGATGAGCAAAAATTAGGTAAGGCAGATTTAGCCCTGAAAATAGAACCTGGAAGTTATGGTTTTTCTGCTGCCGATGCCAAAATAGATTTAATTGGCAATGTAAAGAGTGTTCAGTTTGATGCTTACACATATAAGAATATACATTTGGACGCAAGTTTAGCCAAAAATATTTTTATAGGAGATTTAACAATAAATGACCCAAATCTCACATTTAATGGTTTAGGAAACATCAATTTTAATAAAAAAGAAACCAAATTTTTGGTGGATGGGACATTGCGAAAAATGAATTTTAAAGCATTAGGTCTCTCAAATGATCCCATAGAACTATCTGGAAATATGGATATTAATCTAAATGATTTTGATTTCAATACTCAGAATAAAACTTTTGATTTAGATAAGCTAATAGGTAGGATCAGCTTAGATTCAGTACATGCAAGGATATTAAATGAAAACTATGCAATGGTAAATATTGATTTTGAATCTAATCTAGAAAACAATTATAGGACTTTAAAAATGGTGTCTAATTTTTTAGATGCTAAATTAGTAGGAGAGTATAACTTTGCAGATATTCTAAGAGATTTTCCAGTATTAGTAAAAGAATATGTTTTGTTTTTTGAAAATAATCCATTAAAAATTGCAAACCATTATAAGAATAAAGACCGTTCTTTTAGAGATTATAATATAAATCTATCGGCAAATTTAAAAGACATACAAGGTTTAGTTTCTTTACTAAATTCAGACATAGAATTGTCTAACAATACAAAAATAGATGCTCAGTTAAATAGAGGTAGTGAGGCTGTTTTTAATTTTAAATCTAAACCTGATTACTTTAGGTATAAGAACTACGAGTTTTTTGAAAACGAAATTGATATCACCTCCAGCAAATTAATAGATTCTTCGCAGGCAAAAGCAACTGTTTATTTAAAATCAAAGACACAGAAAATTAATGGTAAATCTCTCCTAGAAGAGTCAGATCTTTTAGTAAATGTTGATAAACAGAATGTAGGCTTTGTGCTAAAATCCAACCAGCATGAGTCTGATAATTATCTATTATTCAAAGGAGATGCAGCATTTTTAAAAGACTCTTTGCTTGTTACTTTTAACAATAGTTACCTCCATTTGCTCCAAAAGGATTGGAAAATAGATGATGATAATAAAATAACCATAGGGCAAAACCATGTAAATTTTAAAGATATAAGTTTTATAAATGATTTTCAGCTATTGTCTATAAATGGAAGTTTAAGCAATTCAAAACAAGATCTCTTAAGTATTAGATTAAAAGATTTTGATATTAGAAACTTACAAAGTTTAACTTCCGTTTCGCTTGGAGGGTTGGTAAGCGGAGACTTTAAATTGACCAATGCTTTTGAATCCCCAGAGTTGAAAAGCAGGTTGTTTATAGATGATTTTGCTTTATTAGGAGATACATTAGGTCAGATAAAAGGATCTGTAGATTGGATTAGTAAAGACAAAGATTTGAAATTAGACATAGATTTTATTAAAGATAATTTGGTAGTTACGCACATAAAAGGCGATTTTTTTCCTGAAAAAGTTCAAGAACAATTAGATTTAGATTTTACGGCAGATAATGCTGAATTTTCTATTTTAGAGCCGTTTATGCTAGGATACGCTAAAAATTTTAAAGGTAAAATAGATGGTTTAGTACACCTGAGTGGCACAATAAAACAGCCTAGTTGGAAGGGTAAAATGGATGTGACCAAAGCTGGTTTTATGATAGATTATTTTAAAACCTATTATGAGTTTGAGCATACATTACTTTTTGATAAAGAAGGGATTTATGTAGAGAACTTGGTTTTGAAAGATACACTTTGGAAAACAAAGGCAACTTTGCAGGGCGGTATAAAACATCATTGGTTTAATAATTTTTCTGCCAATGCAAGCATCAAGCTTAAAAATACGTTTGTTTTAAATACCAGCTCCAAAGATAATATTTTGTATTACGGATCTGCATTTGGTACAGGTGATGTTTTTATTGATGGACCTTTTTCTAACCTTAAAATTTGGTCTAAAGAGCTTACAAGCAATACCGGCACCAAAATATATGTGCCATTAGAAGAGCCAGATAATTTATCAAGAAAAGAGTACATTCAATTTATAACAAAAGAAGAAAAGGTTCAGATAAAGAAAAAAAAGGTAGAAAAAGATTTTAATGTGTCTGGTGTAGATATGGACATCAACTTTAACATCACCAAAGATGCTGAATTTGAAATTATTTTTGATGCCAATGCAGGTGATGTTATAAAAGGAACTGGAGAAGGACAATTGAATCTAAAGGTAGATACCCGAGGCGATTTTAACTTATTTGGAACCTATGAGTTTAATCAAGGGTCTTATAATTTTACTTTAGTAGATCTTATAAATAAAAAATTTGACATACAGAAAGGAAGTGCAATTACTTGGAATGGAGACCCTTATTTAGGAGAGTTATCTTTAGATGCCGTTTATCAGCAGTTTACATCCTTAAAAGTATTTGCGCCTAAAGAAGCCGGCGATACTTCAAATACAAATTCAGCACAAACAAATCCTGATTTACAAAGAAAAGTACCTGTAGAAATTCATTTAGGGCTTTCAGGTAAATTATTAAGTCCTGAGGTTCTATTCAATGTAGAAATAAAAAATTATCCATCTAGCCTAGAGTCTTTGGTTGCTGAAATTACCACCAAACTCCAAAATGATGATCAGTTTAGAAATAAACAAGTGTTTTCATTAATAGTCTTAAAACAATTCTCTCCAGAAGAAAATATTGGTAGTTTGGGTTCTGGTGTTACAGATAATTTAAGTGAATTGTTTTCTAATCAGTTTAGCTCGTGGGTATCTCATTTTGATGAAAACTTGAATGTAGCCATAGATTTATCTGGCTATAACTCTGAAGAAATAAACAACTTTAGGCTAAAACTAGAATACTCACTTTTAGATGGTAGACTCAGAGTTTCTAGAGATGGCTCATTTACTAATTTACAAACGTCTAATGAATTGGCAAATGTGTTTGGTGAGTGGACAATTGAGTACCTGATTACAGACGATGGAAAAATAAGAATGAAAGCCTTTAATAGAAATTCTACCGTATCTGGGTTAAACGCAGACAATGCCATGAACACAACTTATGGTTTAAGCCTCACACACAATAAAAGTTTTGATAGTTTTAGAGAATTGTTTAAAAACAATAACAACACAAAACAGATAGATTAAGAGATTGGCTTTTGATGGCTAAATCTTTACTCCAACTAAAAGTACAACCTTTATATAAAAAAAATAGCATCAAATAGTTTTTCCTACTTGTTTTAATTGAATAAAACAGTAATTTAGAGTAATATAATTTATAAAAAAAAAGAGCATGAAATTCTTCATAGACACAGCAAACTTAACAGAAATAAAAGAAGCACAAGACTTAGGTATTTTAGACGGTGTAACTACAAACCCATCACTTATGGCTAAAGAAGGTATACGTGGAGATACGCAGGTTCTTGCTCATTACAAAGCAATTTGTGAAATTGTGGATGGTGACGTAAGTGCAGAAGTAATAGCTACTGACTATGAAGGTATGATAAAAGAAGGTGAAGTTTTGGCCGCTTTACACCCTCAAATTACTGTAAAACTACCCATGATAAAAGACGGTATAAAAGCGTGCAAGTATTTTTCATCTAAAGGAATAAAAACTAATCTTACGCTTGTTTTCTCTGCAGGTCAAGCCTTATTGGCAGCAAAAGCTGGAGCAACATACGTTAGTCCATTCATTGGTAGATTAGATGATATTTCTACAGACGGAATGCATCTTATCTCAGAAATACGCCATATTTACGATAATTATGGTTTTGAAACTCAGATTTTAGCTGCATCTGTAAGACATACTATGCACATCATAGATTGTGCAAAAGAAGGTGCTGATGTAATGACAGGGCCATTAAGCGCTATAGAAGGTTTATTAAAGCACCCGCTTACAGATATTGGGTTAGCAAAATTTCTTGCAGATCATAAAAAAGCGAATGGCTAAATTATGACAGAACCCTTAATTGATATACAGAGCGCAGATATTTATCAAGAACAAAATAAAGTACTAGATAATGTGACTTTTAGCATAGAAAAAGGACAGTTTGTGTATTTGATTGGGAGAACAGGTTCTGGAAAAAGTTCTTTGCTTAAAACATTGTACGCAGACTTGCCAGTAGGTAATGGAAAAGTAAAAATTGCTGGCTATTCTTTAGAAAAGATAAAAAACAAAGAGGTTCCTTTTCTTAGAAGAAAATTAGGCATAATTTTTCAAGATTTTCAATTGTTTTATGATAGAACAGTAGCAGAAAATTTAGAATTTGTGCTCAAAGCTACTGGTTGGAAAAATAGAGCACAAATGAAAATTCGTATTTCTAGTGTGCTTATGCGTGTAGGTTTGGAGTCTGCTCTAAACAAAATGCCACATCAGTTAAGCGGAGGAGAGCAGCAAAGGATTGTTATTGCTAGATCTTTGCTAAATGAACCTTCGATCTTATTGGCAGATGAGCCTACAGGAAATTTAGATCCAGAAGTTGGTGAAAGCATTATGGAGCTTTTTAAGGATATAAACCATAGTGGTACAACTATACTTATGGCTACACACAACCATAATTTTATAGATAAATTTCCGGGTAGAGTTTTGGTTTGCAAAGAAAACAAACTAACTGAGCTTGTAAGTAATCTTGTTTAGTACATATTTGTTTTCATACATTTAAAATAAAATGTAAAACATATATGCTATCAATTATTTAAAACTGTTTGTTCTGTTTATAGATTCGTTTTAATATTAGTTTTAATTTATTAATCTTTAGTTTATGCAAGAAAAGGTACTACATGTAATTGCTTTTGACACTCCTTATCCTCCAAATTATGGGGGTCTTGTAGATATTTATTACAAATTAAGAACATTAAAAAGTTTAGATGTCTCTATTATTTTGCATTGCTTTTATAAGCAAGAAAAAGACATTACTAGACTTAAAGACCTGTGCAAAGAAGTACATTTGTATAAACGTAAAAAATTTAATGTATTTAATTTTTTGCCTCATATAGTTTCCTCCAGATTAAGTTATGCTTTAATAAATAGATTGAAGCAAGATAAACACCCAATTCTTATAGAAGGGATACATTGTACAGGGTTTTTGTTGAGGTTGTTTAAAATAAACAGAAAAATAGCACTAAGAACCCATAATATAGAGCATGAGTATTACAAAGGGTTGGCACAGTTTACAAATAGCTTTTTTAGGAAATTGTACTACAAAATAGAATCAATAAGGTTAGAAAGATTTGAAAGAAGAATAGCTAAAAAAATTGCTTATGTTTTCCCTTTATCTCACAAAGACTTATTGCATTTTAAGGAGGTGTACAAAAATTCAGAAGTACAGTACGTTTCTGCTTTTTATAATGATTTGGTAACTGTTGTGGCTCCAAAAAATTACATTCTTCTGCAAGGAAATTTTGATGTTGAAGAAAACAAAGAGGCCGCTAATTATTTGCTAAAAGAAATTGTTGCAAAATGCCCAGAACAGAATTTTGTTTTTGCTGGAAAAAATGCTTTGCTAAATATCCCTAAAAACAATTTTAAAAACGTAACTGTGGTATCCTCGCCATCTAAAACACAAATGTACCAGTTAAACAATGAAGCCAAAGCATCTATTGTATATAGTAGTGTAAATGCAGGGGTTAAACTAAAGATATTAAATTCATTATCTGCCGGTGTGCCCGTTTTTTCTAATAAATCATTGTATTTAGATCCGTATTTAAAGAAATGTGTTGAACAATATTCTAACAGTCAAGAGTTGTGTCAACTCATAAAAAATGCAGATAGATCTACTTCTCTAAGAGAGGAGCGTAGAAGAAACTTTGTATCTGTGTTTAATTTACAGCATTTTGGGGGTATTATTATTCAAAAACTTCTAAGTTAGAGTTCTACAAAGCTCCTCAGTCGTTTTGCTACAGTATCAAACTTATCTAAATAAATCATGTTGGGTCCATCAGATAATGCTATTTCTGGATTTTGATGCACTTCAAAGAAAAATCCTTTTACACCAACAGCGGCAGCAGCGTATCCTAATAAAGGTGCGTAATCTCTATTCCCTCCAGTTTTGCCTCCTAAACCACCAGGCTTTTGAACGCTATGTGTAGCATCCATAACTACGGGTACACCGTATTTCTGCATTTCTATAATGCCTGTATAATCTACTACTAAATTGTTATAGCCAAAACTTGTACCTCTTTCGCATAGCATGATTTTGTTATTGCCAAATTCTTTCATTTTTTGCAAAACATTAGCCATGTCAGCAGCACTTAAAAACTGAGCTTTCTTTATATTTATCACTTTGTCCGTAGCTGCAGCAGCACGTAATAAATCTGTTTGTCTGCACAAAAATGCAGGTATTTGTATAATATCTATGACTTCTTTTACAATTTCTGCTTGGTAACTTTCGTGTATATCTGTGATTACAGGGATATTAAACCTTGACTTTACTTCTGTAAAAACTTCTAAACATTTATCTATGCCTAATCCTCGGTATGCCCCATGAGAAGTTCTATTTGCTTTATCAAAAGAAGCTTTAAAAATAAAGGTGAATCCATTTTTTTCGCAAATGGTTTTAAGCTCTTCTGCTAATTCTAAAGCCATTTCTCTGCCTTCCATAGCACATGGGCCAGCAATGATAAATGGTTTTTCTTGAAGTTTTTTATAAAATTCCATGGTATTCAAATACGCCAACAAGGCGTTTGTTTTCTGTGACAAGTACTGCTTTAATTTTCTTTATGCGTAATAGCTCTTCTACCTCAGAAATTTTAGATTCAGCCAACACTGTAACTGGGTTAGAAGACATGATGTCTTTAGCTGATAATCCAAAAAAGTCTGATTCGGGGTACTTTTCTAGAGCTCTTCTAATGTCTCCGTCTGTAACTACTCCAATGACTTCTGAAGATTTATTTTCTATGGCACAAAGTCCTAATTGACCCTTAGAAATTATAAAAATTAATGCTTTTAAAGAGGTGTTTTCATCAGTTTTCGGCAATTCTGTTGTCCTCATTTCATCAGCCACAGTACTCAAAAGTTTTCTTCCTAGTGCACCTGCAGGATGAAATTGAGCAAAATTTTCTGGCTTAAATCCTTTTATATCCATCAAACATGCTGCTAAAACATCTCCCATTACTAAAGAAGAAGTAGTAGATGCCATTGGCGCTAGCTGTAGCGGACAAGCTTCTTTGTCTATAGAAATATCTAACACTACATCTGCATGTTTGGCTAAAATAGAGTCTTGTTTGCCAGTAAAACAGATGTGTTTTATTTTATTGTTTTTTATAAATGGTATCAAGCGTAATATTTCATCAGATACGCCAGAGTTAGAAATAGAAATCAACACATCGCCACTTTTTAGCATGCCTAAATCTCCATGCAATGCTTCTGCTGGATGTAAAAAAAAACTTGGTGTTCCGGTGCTAGATAAAGTAGCAGAAATTTTTTTGCCAACCAAGCCACTTTTGCCCATACCCGTTACAACCACCCTACCTCTGCACGCCAGTAAAATTTCAAGTGCTGTATCCAAAGATTCATCTAGTGCATTTTGAAGTCTTTGCAAGGCCTCAATTTCTATCTGTGCAACTTTTTTGGCGTATTCTATATGTGTTTTAAACTCCATAATATTCTTTGTACCAGGCTACAAATTTCTTTACGCCATCTTGAATTTTGGTATTTGGTCTAAAACCTGTGGCAGCAAAAAGTTTATCTGTATTTGCAAAAGTTTTGGGTACGTCCCCAGCTTGCAAAGGCATAAAATTAATTTTTGCTTTTATTCCTAATTCAGATTCTATACAACCTACATAATCCATCAATTGAGATGGGCTACCATTGCCTACATTATAAATATCATAAGGCGCAAAACTAGAATCAGAGGCCAATAGAGTATTTTTTTCTTTTCCTTTTGGGATAACATGAATGAGTCTAAAAACGCTTTCTACAATATCATCTACAAAGGTAAAATCTCTTTGCATATCTCCATGGTTGAAAACATCTATAGTTTTGCCTTCTAGGATGCTTTTTGTAAACATAAACAAAGCCATATCTGGCCTGCCATAAGGGCCATAGACAGTAAAGAATCGCAATCCTGTTACTGGTAAATTAAACAAACTAGAATGTGAATGGGCCATCATTTCATTTGCTTTTTTTGTAGCAGCATACATAGATAATGGGTGCTCAGTACTCATGTTTTCAGAGAAAACAGCTTGCTGGTTCATGCCATATACTGAACTGCTAGAAGCAAATAAAAGGTGTTTTATAGAATACTTTTTACTCATTTCTAAAATATTCAGAAAACCAGTAATGTTGGTTTCTGTATACGCATGAGGGTTTTCTATAGAATATCTTACACCTGCTTGTGCAGCTAAGTTTAAAACAAAACTAGGCTTTACTTCAGAAAATAAGGTGTTTAGTCCTGCTTTATCTTGTAAATCTAATTCTGTAAAGCTAAAAAAATCTAGTTCTTTTAAGATTTTCAAACGTGATTTTTTGAGTTCAGGGTCATAATAATCATTTAAATTATCTATGCCTACAACTTCTAGTTCTCCAGCTTTTAATACTTTTTGTATAAAATGAAAACCTATGAAGCCTGCTGCTCCTGTAACGATTATTTTTTCTTTCAAAATGATTCTATTTGGACTCTAATAGTTTGTACAA
>JAYVIQ010000188.1:0-16154 GCA_043770215.1 Cytophagales bacterium
CATTAAAAGCAGATGCCGTAAAAAGCTACGCAGAAGTAAACGATACCAATTACGAAATCTTGGGTTTTTTAGATGCCATAAAAGACATCAAGAGTATTCCAGATTGTTCGGTGAGTCAAGCCGTAAAAATTATAAGTGGTAAAATCAGAAACTTAGAAGAAAAGCAAATCACTGATTTAGTGAAATATGCCTTACTTTATCCACCAAGAGTACGAGCATTGCTTGGGGCAATGTTAGATATGCTTGCAAGTAATACCAATACCGCCAAACTCAAAGACAGCTTGAATCCGCTCACCATCATCAAACTAGGATTAAAAGAAGCAGACTTAGCTACTATTAAAGACTGGAACATTCAATGAAGCTGCATCAGAACATACCATTATTTAGAGATGCAGTAAAGATTACGGCACAACAACTAGATATTCCGCCAGAGTATGTAGAAAAAGACTATTGGCTTACCTATGCTTTGTTTACAATTTTTAATCACGAGATAGGCAAAGACACCGTATTTAAAGGCGGAACAGCACTATCAAAATGTTACCAATTGATAGAACGCTTTTCAGAGGATATAGATTTGGTGGTCTTACGAAGAGAAGGAGAATCAAACAATAAACTCACCACCAAAATCAGATTAATAAGTGAAATAGTTAATTCTATATTGCCAGAAGTACCTATTGAAGGACTTACTCAAAAAATGGGGATGAATCGCAAAACGGCACATTCCTACAGTAAAGAATTTAAAGGTGATTATGGGCAAATACGAGATGTAATAGTGGTGGAAGCAACTTGGTTAGGATATCATGAGCCATATACAACTAAACGTATTGTTTCCTTCCTTGGTCAAATGATGTTGGACAATAATCAGGATCAGATTGCCAAAGAAAATGGATTACTACCTTTTGATCTATTAGCATTAGAACCGACAAGAACCATTTGCGAAAAAATAATGAGTTTGGTTCGTTTTTCTTACAGCGAAAATCCAATAGTCGATTTAAAGAATAAGATAAGGCATACCTACGATTTACATCAGTTATTAAATCAGAAAGAATTTTCGGATTTTTTTAACTCATTGGCTTTTGATGAGATGTTATTAAAAGTAGCAAAAGACGATGTGGTAAGTTTTAAAAACAACAATAAATGGTTAATTCATCATCCAAATGAAGCACTTATCTTTAAAGATTTGGAAAATGTATGGTCTGAGCTGAAAGCAATATATAGAACAGACTTTAAAAACTTGCTATATGGAGAAATACCCAAAGAAGAAGCTGTTTTGGGAACTTTAAAGAAGATTCAAGAAAGATTAAAAACAATCACTTGGACAATTACACTAGATAACCAAGAATGAGTTTTAACAAAAATAGATTAGAAATGGTATTTGCCGTACAAAACTGGTCATGGGTTTTATTTAACTCAGATTCGGAAAGTAGTTTGGGTTTATTTTCCAAGAATGTGAATATATCAGGTAATCAACTGAAAATCAATGAGTTTTTATTTAACTCGGATTCGGAAAAGATTTTTTTGAGTAGTGAAATTGAAATAAAAAATTAAACCTAAGAGCAAATGAGTTTTTCGGAGCATAGATTAGAAAAAGTATTTATAGAATTGTTAGGTCAAGAAGGCTATCCACATACTAATGGAGCAACGCTTACACGTAGCCCAGACGAAGTATTGATAGAGCAAGACTTAAAACAATTTCTAGCCATACAGTACAAAGAAGCTGGGATTACGCCTGTGGAAATACAGTCAATTGTATTGCAATTAAAGACTTTACCCTCATCGGATCTTTATGAAAGCAACAAAACTTTTATGCGTATGCTTTCGGACGGTTTTATTCTTAAAAGAGAAAATAGAGCGGAAAAGGATATTTACATACAACTCTTAGATTATAGTAGTTTAGAAAAATACGAAGAACCTAAACCAGAACATTCCATACAAGTTTTTGCTGAAAATACAGTCTCTTATGCTCAAGATAGAAACATTTATAGATTTGTAAATCAGTTAGAAATACAAGGTGTAGAAAAGAGAATACCAGACGGTATTTTATATGTCAACGGATTGCCTTTGGTGGTTTTTGAGTTTAAAAGCTCGATCAGAGAAGAAGCAACCCTTCACAATGCTTTTGAGCAATTGACCAAAAGATACAGCCGTTCTATACCAGAGTTGTTTAAATACAATACGTTTTGTGTTATCAGTGATGGATTAAACAATAAAGCAGGATCTTTTTTTGCACCCTATGAGTTTTTCTATGCTTGGCGTAGGATACAAGGATTGAAAAAAGAAGTTGATGGAGTAGATAGCATGTTTACCTTGGTACAAGGCATGTTAAACAAGAACAGGTTCAAAGACATAATAAGAAACTTTATATACATACCCGATACTTCTAAGAAAAACGAAAAAATAGTTTGTCGCTATCCACAGTATTACGCAGCAAGAGCCTTGGTAGAAAACATCAAAAAAGCACAGCGACCGAGTGGCAACGGAAAAGGAGGAACTTACTTTGGTGCTACAGGTTGTGGTAAGAGTTTTACCATGCTTTACCTTACTCGCTTGTTGATGAAAAGCGAGTATTTTGGTAGTCCTACCATAGTTTTAATCACCGACCGAACAGATTTGGACGATCAGCTTTCTGGTCAATTTACCAATGCAAAATTCTATGTAGGAGACAATACCATTATTAGCGTAGAGAGTAGAAACGAATTAAGAGATCAGCTAAAAGGCAGACAAAGCGGTGGTGTTTTTTTAACTACCATACATAAGTTTACAGAAGATACACAGTTGTTATCCGATAGAAACAACATCATTTGTATCTCCGACGAAGCGCATAGAAGTCAGGTAAACCTAGACCAAAAAGTGAAGGCCACAGAAAAAGGAGTTGTAAAGACTTATGGCTTTGCAAAATACTTACACGACTCATTGCCTAATGCAACTTATGTTGGTTTTACAGGAACGCCTATAGATGCCACTTTAGATGTTTTTGGAAAAGTAGTAGATGCTTATACCATGACAGAATCCGTAAAAGATGAGATTACAGTCAAAATAGTATATGAAGGAAGAGCTGCAAAAGTAACACTCAAAAGTGAAGAGCTTGCTAAAATTGAAGAGTATTACAAAGAGGCATCGGAACAAGGAGCAAACGATTACCAGATAGAAAAGAGTAAACTTCAGACCGCCAATTTGTATTCTGTTTTAGGAGATCCGCAAAGATTAGAAGCTTTAGCAGAAGATTTCATTGCACATTATGAGAAAAGAATAGAAGAAGCCTCTACCATCAAAGGCAAAGCTTTGTTTGTATCTAGTTCAAGAGAAATAGCCTATAATTTTTATCAGATATTGATACGACTTAGACCAGAATGGGCAGAAGTAAAAGTATGCGATGAGGGAATTGAACTTTCAGAAAAAGAAATGAAAGAAGTCAAACCTATGGAAAGGGTCAAAATGATTATGACCCGACACAAAGATGACGATGCTACCATGCATAAATTGTTGGGTTCAAAAGAATACCGCAAAGAACTGGATAGACAATTCAAGAATGAAAAATCTAACTTTAAAATTGCCATAGTAGTAGATATGTGGTTGACAGGTTTTGATGTGCCATTTTTAGATACCATATACATAGACAAACCCATTCAGCAACACAATCTTATCCAGACAATTTCTAGGGTAAATAGAAAGTTTGAAGGGAAAGACAAAGGTTTGGTTGTCGATTATATCGGCATCAAAAATCAAATGAACTTAGCTTTGGCTAAATACAACAAAGGCGATGAAGACAATTTTGAAGATGTAGATCAGTCTATAAAAATAGTAAGAGATCATTTGGATTTGTTGGTAAAGATCTTCCATAAGTTTGATGCTACTTTATATTTTCATGGTTTACCATTAGAGCAGCTTGAGACTTTACGTAAAGCAGCTGAACACACGCAAATAACGAAAGAGATTGAAACTAGATTTATGGGTTTAGTCAAGCGATTAAAAGCAGCGTATAATATATGTGTAGGCAGCGGTAAACTGACCCAAGTAGAAAGAGATACGACGCACTTTTATTTAGCCGTACGTTCTTATCTGTTTAAGCTAATTGATGGCCCAGCACCAGATACCGAGCAAATGAATGCTAGGGTTAGAGAAATGATAAAAGATGCTATTTATAGCGATGGAGTAGAAGAACTTTTTAAAATGGGAGAAGAAAATGATCCTCAAACTGATTTGTTTTCTGATGAGTACATAGATAAAATCAATCGTATAAAGCTACCCAATACCAAAATCAAAATTTTGCAAAAGCTTTTAGAAAAGGTAATTGCAGAAATAAAGAAGGTAAATAAAGTCAAAGGAGTTGAGTTTTCTAAGAAAATGAAAGCAGTAGTTGAAAAGTATAATGATCGTAATAAGAATGACATTATGAGAAGCGAAGTTTTCGATGAAATAGCAGAACAATTGACTCAGCTTATTTGGGATGCTCAAAAAGAATTTTCTGCTGGTGACGAATTAGGGATTGATTTTGAAGAAAAAGCCTTTTATGATATTCTAAAGTCGCTTTGTAAAAAGTATGATTTCACCTATCCAGAACCAAAAACAATAGAACTTGCAAAACATGTGAAAAGTTTGGTAAATGCTCAATCCAAATTTCCAGATTGGAACAAACGTGACGACATTAAATCAGCCCTAAAAGTAGGTTTAATACTCTTATTAGATGAATTTGGTTATCCTCCAGTAGAGCGAGACGAAGTTTATGTAGAGATTTTTGAGCAGGCAGAGAATTTAAAAAAAAAAATAGATAGTTGAATTTAGTTTATAAATGAAAAAAGCGTAAGTCTATAAGCCGGATTCTGTATTTCAAAAAATTGAAACTCTTGTCATTTATCTAGCTCTATCGTTACCCATAGAGTCCATCGACCTACCCATTTTGGGACAATTGCAAGAATTGTTAGAACGAGAAGCCCTACTTTAACCCAAAACCTATTTGGTCTTTCAACTCATAAGGTTTACACAGCTGCCCAATCACTTGAGACACTGGTGAGCTCTTACCTCACCTTTTCACCCTTACCAATGCCTAGACTTTGGCGGTTATTTTCTGCTGCACTAGCTGTATTTCAATTTCTCAAAACCCTTCCCGTTAGGAAGTATGATTCTCTTTGTTGTCCGGACTTTCCTCTCTTTTGCAAGCAAAACAGCGACAAGACGACTTACGCCCTGCTAAGATACTCCTCTTGTTTGGTAATTACAAGCTAAGAGTATATTCATAAGTGTTAAAGTTTAGTAATAGCCTTTTACTTTGACAAAGACTAGTTTCTTTTCTTTTATTTCTGCACTCAAAGAATCTACTGCATGGTTGAAAAGGTTTACGGAATCACCATGTTTGGTTCTGTATAAAAGAACTAAATCAGTATTTATATGTTGTATTTCTTGTTTCAATTCATTGTACAAACTTTGATTTTGAATATCTTTAATTTGATCACAAGTATAAAAAAGTTCGGCCAGGTATTTATCATGCGTAGGGTCTTTTAGTGTATCTTGAAGTTCTGATCGCATCATAAACTGTGCTTTTATTTTTTTTGCAATGGCTTTAGCATATTCTAGCTCTTCTTTTTGTACATGTTTGTTGTAGCTTACTTCTTCAACCAATCGTTGTATCAAGTTAAATTTTTCTTTTTCTAATCTTTCTAGTTTATTCCACCAAAATTTTTCTTGGTCGGAATAGAATTTTAGTGTACTTTTCACATCATTTAATGTGTTTTCTGTCAAAATAATAGAATCCTTAAGTGAAATAGAGTCTACATAGTTGATTGTTTTTTCTTCTGAAGGAAATAAAGAAATATTTAGTCTTTCATGTGTTTTTAAACGGCTATTGTCTTCTTTTTTATTGATGGTATTGCAAGAAAATTGAACCAGAGTTATAGTAAAGAAAGAAAGTAAAGATGCTGCAAAATTTATTTTTTTCATTATATTTAGTCATTGTTTAAGATTATAATTCTAAAGTATGAAAAAGTTAACATTTGCCCTATCGTTTTTTTTAATCTTGTTGTTTTCTTTTAAAAATGAGAATAAAAAGTTTCCTGAAATGATTGGAGAAAAATTAGATGGCACTCAACTTGTTTTACCAAAAGACTTAAAGGGTAAATTTTCATTGTTGGTACTAGCATATTCACAAAAAGCTGAGGCAGATTTAAAAACATGGCAATTACCCTTGTATAATAAATTTATAGCCAAACCAAAAGCCGGCTCTACCTTTGCATTTTCTACTTATGATATCAATTTATTATTTGTACCAATGTTCTCTGGAGTAAACCAAACTGCCGAAGGGCAAGCCAAAAAGAAAATGAAGGCAGAGTTAGATCTAGAAATGCAAAAACACTTTATGATTTTTAAAGGGAACAGTAAACTAATAAAAGAACAACTTTCTATGTCAGAAAAAGATTTGCCTTATTTATTTTTACTTAACAAAGAAGGTGATATTGTATATAAAACATCAGGGTCTTTTTCTCAAACAAAAATGGGGGGAATAGAAGATAATATAGAAGACTAGAACCTTGAATTGATGATTAATAGATTGATACACTACTTTAAACTAGTATATTAGATTATTTATTTTTAAATTTGTATGTAATAATATTTATCAATGAAAAACACGTTATTTACCTTAATTTCATTTTTTATATATACTTTTTCTTATGCGCAGCAGTATAGTTTTAGTGGGAAAATTTTAGATGATGACGGCTACGAAGTTCCTTTTGCAAGAGTTACAGAATTATCAACTGGTAACTTTACAAGCTCAGATGATTTAGGTAATTTTTCCATTAAGCTACCCAAAGGTAATTACATTTTTGAAACAAAATCTGTAGGTTTTGAGGTAAGGCTTGACACTATTAACTTAGACAAAGATGTGTTTTTAAACATTAATACCACAGCAAAAGTAGTATTGCTAGAGGAAGTTTTTTTAAACAACAATGAAGTAGAAGTAGCTCTAAATAGTGTGGAAATGAGTACTGAAGAATTGTCTGTAGAAGAAATAAAAAGCATACCAGCTTTCTTGGGTGAGCCTGATGTACTTAATGCTATAAAATTATTACCTGGTGTAACTTCAGTAGGGGAGGGAGCTACAGGATTCAATGTTAGAGGAGGCAACATAGATCAGAATCTAATCCTATCTGATAATGCAAACATATATAGCAGTTCTCATTTTTTTGGTTTTTTCTCAGTATTCAATCCAGATGCTGTAAAAGATTTAAAAATATACAAAGGGGGTATGCCCTCTAAGTATGGAGAAAGAGTTTCTTCAGTACTTGATGTGCACCAAAGGTCTGGAAGTTTGGATAAATTTTCAGTAGACGGAGGTATAGGATTTGTTTCTAGTAGGTTAACAGTAGGAGGACCAATTATTAAAAGCAAATTATCTTTTTTAGCAAGTGCTAGGCGTACATACATAGATCAATTTTTTAGGTTTGCTTCTGATCCATCAGTCAAAAACTCAGGTGTTAGTTTTTATGATTTGAATTTAAAATTAGATTATGTTATAAATCCTAAAAATCATGTTTCATTTACTGGGTATTACGGAAAAGATATATTTAGTATTGATAAAGGCAGCATTAAATTTGATTGGGGCAATACCTTTGGAGTCATAAACTGGGAAAACTCATCTATGAAAAATTTAACCATTAAAAGTTCTTTGTCCCTTACAGACTATAATTATTCTCTAGGAGGAGTAGATTTATTTATATGGAGGTCTAGAATTTCTACAATTACTCAGAAAGTTAATTTTGAATACAACAAAATAGAAAATCATCTTTTAGGTTTTGGAATACAAAACAATAACCATCATTTTAGACCCGCCAGCATAAAGCCGCTTGGGTCATTTGTAAATGTTGTAAAGCCTTTCTCTTTAAATCATGAATGGTCTATGGAAGATGGGATTTACATACAAGATGAATGGGAAATGAATGATAAAATAACTTTACTTGCAGGGCTTAGGTACTCTATCTACAACACCTTTGGGAATGCAAATGAAGCCATATATGAGCCAGGAAAACCAAAAGAAAAAGAAACAACAACAGATACTTTGATATTCAAAAGAAATGATATTACCTCTACGTATATGGGCTTAGAGCCTCGTTTCTCTTTTTTATTCAAAATAGATTCTCTTTCTTCTATAAAATTTGCTTACAACAGAAATTTACAATATATGCAACTTGTATCCAATACTACTTCTGGTTTGCCAGTAGATGTTTGGAAATCATCTGATTATCATATAAAACCACTAAAAGTAAACCAAATTGCTTTTGGGTATGTGCGAGGATTAAGAAAAAATACAATTGAAGCAACAGCAGAGGTATATTACAAATCTTTTAGAGATATTTTGGACTATAAAAATAATGCTGAATTGTTTTTAAATCCAAATTTAGAAACAGAACTCTTAGCCGGCAAAGGAAGGGCTTATGGTTTGGAGATAATGCTTAGAAAAAAGAAAGGGCTTTTTACTGGTTGGTTAAGCTATACCCTAAGCAAATCAGAACTTCTAGTAGCTTCTCCTAATAAGTCTGAAACAATCAACAATGGAGATTGGTACAATGCAAGTTTTAATAAACCACACGATGTTTCTTTTGTAGCAACCTACAAATTGTCCAAAAGACTTAGTACATCATTAAATTTTGTTTATGCAACAGGAAGAGCAATTACTTTACCAGATGGTAAATATGAAGTCTTTGGAGAAGTTATTCCAAGTTATTCTTCTAGAAACCAAGGTAAATTGTCTGATTTTCATAGATTGGATGTTTCTGCTGAATTACAAAGCAAAAAAAATGACTCTAGAAAATGGAAATCGTATTGGGTCTTTAGTATTTACAACGTATATGCAAGAAGAAATGCATATTCGTACACCTTTAATGGAGAACCTGGATATGACGCCAAAGTAGAGAGGTTAGCAATTTTAGGTACTATTTTCCCTTCCGCAACATATAATTTTAAATTCTAATGATGAATAATCTTATAAAATTTTTTCAAGGACTACTTGTGTGCAGTGTTTTATATTCATGCTCAGATGAAATTGTTATTCCTTTACCAGATTCTAAACCCAAGTTAGTTGTAGAGTCATGGTTTAAGAATGATACCAGCCAAAAAGTGGTTAAGTTGTTTAAAACTACAAACTTTAATGAAAAAGGCAAAAACAATAAAGTAGAAACAGGCGCTAAAGTAATTGTCATTTGTAGTGATGGAAAGACGTATAATCTACTTGAAACAAAACCTGGGATTTATTCAATTTCAAACGATTTTTTATCCATAGATTTAAACAAAACGTATCATTTATCCATTAAAACAACAGATGGAAAAGAATATGCTTCTAGAAAACAAAAAGCCACCTTCACTCCAAAAATAGATGGGTATTTATTTTTTTCAAGTAAAATAGTAGGACTTTTTCCTGGTGGAAATAGTTCTGATTTTGGTGCTTATAGTGTTTCTATTACTTATAAGGAAAATATTGGTAAAGGAGATAACTATATATTTAAATTGTATATAAATGGAAGAGACGTAACAGTAGCAAATGATTTTATTTTAAGAAATGATGAATTTTTAGAAGATGGAGAAATTATACCTTACTATGTGGCAACATTTCCAACTAACGTAATTATAGGAGACACAGTGAAAGTTGAACAAATGTCATGCAATAAAGATGTGTATGATTTTTTTACTCAATTACGAAATCAAGTCAATGGAGGAACTCCTTTTTCTACTCCTCCAGCACCTGTAGAGGGTAATATATATAATGTAAATGATAATAAAGAGCTTGTACTTGGTATGTTCATAGTTACTAATGTAGAAACGTTTACAGATGTTATAAAAATAGATAATGTAATAGAAGAGCTTACTCCTGAATTAAAGGAGCTTCTGAAATTGAAATAGGAGTTGCAAAGATAACTTTCTCTCTTTCTACAGCTACTTGCCCTGGCAAAAAGCCTTTCTTCTTTCTAACATATTTTAATTCTGTATAAGTTACTGGGCAAATGGTATCCGTTTTCCTTTTAGAGTAATAGGCGGCAAGCGAAGCTGCAAAGGCAATGATGGTCTTTGGTACAATTTTTTGATTTACTCTAATTAATACATGTGAACCACTTACATCCTTAGCATGTAGCCATAAATCATTTTTATGACCAAATTTTACTAACTCATCATTGTTTTTAGAATTTCTGCCAATTAATATTTCAAACCCTTCAAAAAATACTTGCTTAAATGGACAAATCTGTTCTTTTAAAATAGCTTTCTCTTCAGTTTTTAGGTAATTGTTTAATTCCTTTGGCGTTGAAATAGCCAATAACATATCCATATTATCTGAAACACTTTGTAACTTTTCTTTTTTGTTTTCTATGGTTTGGCTTAGTTTTTCTATTTGTTTGTGTACATTTTTGGCTTTAGAGTACCATTTTTGGGCTATTAATTGTGGTTTTTCTGTTCTTTTGTATTTAAATACAAATGTGCTATTGTCATAAAAGTTATCTAAAGTATACTCTTGTTCTGACTGGGTTAGTCTGTGTAAGTTTGCCATAACTACATCAGCCCTTTGTCTGAAATTAGATTCGTAAACAAGTTTATGTAGTTCTGAACTAGCTTTTTGGACATAAAGCGTGAGTTTTTTCTTGTTTTTTTCTAACTCTTTTAGGGCATCTTGTTTTCTTATTGTGTAAAAATAATGATAGTTTAAGGCATCAAAAAGTGCATTTGAAGCTTCTATAGGAGAATTGTAAACCAATGAATTTTTTGTGTACCAGGGAGTTAATTCTAATCCATTCAAATAAAAATGTGACTCCCAGTTTTCTAAACTCTGAATGAAATCATAGAAAATTTCTTTTTTTTCTTCTAAATTTTTGCCGTCATCAAATTTTGAAATCAACCAGTTTTTAGCTTCTTTTCCTAGTAATTTATTTGAGTCTAAGAGTTCATTTTGAGAGTCTATTATTTCTAAAATTTCTGGTCTGGCTTTTTGTAATTCTTGCAATTCAAACAAAAGATCTTCTTCAAATTTAGGATTGAAAAGCTGTTCTGCTGTTTCTGATTTTTTAAAGTATAAAACATTTGCTTTATGACCGTGAAGTTTAAAAAGTAATTTGGAAGAATCTTTAAAAGATAGATAAAAAGATCTGTCAAATGGCACTTGAACTATGCCTGTGCATCTTTGACCAATACTTTGTTTAAAAAAACTTGTATAATTGCTCTTTGCCTTTTTGAAATTTAGATTTATGGAGAAAACATTAAACTCTCTATTTAAGTTTGCAAGCAAGTAAATGTCTTTATTTTCTTTAGTAAAATGAAGGATAAGTTCATTTTTATTTTGAGAAAAACAATCAGCAAGTATAAAACCCTTTATTTTAGGGTTTAAGTCTTTTGTTAGGGCATTTAAAAAGTAGTAGGTGTTATGCATTAAAAAGTAATTTTTAAACCATCATAAGCTACAAAAATATTCTCAGGTAATGTGTTTTGTACTTCTGTATGTCTTCCCATTTGGTGACTAAGGTGCGTTAAATACGTTTTTTTAGGTTTTAATTCTGAAATCAAAAGTAATGCCTCTTCTAAGTTGAAGTGAGAAATGTGCTTTTCTTTTCTCAAGGCATTTAACACCAATACATCTAGGTTTATTAGTTTATTTTTCTCTTCTTCAGAAATATAGTTTGCATCTGTTATATACGCAAAATTTCTGATTTTAAAACCTAAAACGGGTAGCAAATGATGTTGTACTCGTATGGTTTCAAAGCAATCATCTCCTACAACCACCTTTTGGTTTTCAAAAATTACATTGGTTTTAATTAAAGGGACTCCTGGGTATGGGTTTTCTGTAAAAGCATATGCAAATTCTTTTTTAATTTGGTTTAATACTCGCTCTTCTGCATAAATTGGAAAATCTTTTTTTGTTAGATAATTAAATGCTCTTACATCATCTAACCCTGCTGTATGGTCTTTATGTTCGTGAGTAAAAAAAATAGCATCTAGCTTATTTACACGTTCTCTAAGCATCTGTTGTCTAAAATCTGGGCCTGCATCTATAACATATTGTCCTGAATCTGTTTCTAACATTCCTGAGCATCTAAGACGCTGGTCTTTGTAGTCCAATGACAAACATACATGGCAATTGCAACCAATTATAGGTACACCTTGAGAGGTACCAGTACCTAAAAAAGTAAATATCATATATCTAAAGAAACTTGGTTTAATGATAGAAATAGTTTTCTATTTTTTTCACTAAGGTTTTCTAATTTTATTTCAATGTTTTTTAATATTTCATACAAAGCATTGATTTTACCTTCAGTTGGGTAATATTTATTTACAAGAATAATTTTTTTATCGTTTAAAATACACCAGCCAGATTGAAAATTACCTTTTTCATAACGCAAATGATATTCTGTTTCTGCAAAGATATCTTCTAATTTTGAAAGATAATTTTTAGTGTTTTTTAGTTCCATTTGTGTTTTAAACAAGTAAAGATTGTACTTTTTGAACCAATGAATCAAAATTTAAAGGTTTAATTAAAAAATCATCAAATCCAAAGTCTTTAAATTGCTCTGGAGTATAATTATTGGCATTTCCAGTTATGGCTATTACAGGTTTAGTACTCAATGAAGCATGATTTCTTATAGTTTTTAAACATTCTATTCCATCTACTTTGGGTATGTTTATGTCTATTAAAAACAAGTCAAATGATTCATTTTTAATTGCTTCTACAAGTAATTCACCATTTTTAACACTTTTAAATTCAACAACTGTTTTGGACTGCCCCAATACCTTTTTTATAAGATTTTGAATTACTGAGCTATCTTCTGCAATAAGTATTTTTTTCATTTTAAGAGTTTATAATGCCAAATTACAAAATTTTCATATTCTTTGAGCAAGTCATCAACAAAAGAAAAGATGGCTGCACTGTTATTTTTTAAAGTTTCTTGCTCTAAAGTGTGTGCAAGATTATATAATTTATCTAATCCTAGGCTTCCAGCACTCCCTTTTATTTGGTGTGCATGTAGATGTATACTCTTCCAATCTCTTTTTCCTAAAGCAATTTTAATTTCTTGAATCAATTCTTTAGTCTCAATATTGAAATCTTGTAGTAGTTCTAAATATAACGCTTCTCCACCAATTTTTACTATATTTTGCTTAGTCTCTTTGTTTATTATATAGGTTTCTTTAGGCTCTTGTTCTTTTGGTAAATCTAAAATAGATTGTATTAGTCTATCTCTTGTAATTGGTTTTGCCAAATAACTATCAAAACCCATAGATAAAAACTTCTCTTTGTCTTCTTCCATAGAATATGCTGTAAGAGCAATAATTTTAGCTTTTTTTCTTAGATTTCTATTGTTGATTTCTTGTAGCGCTGCTACACCATCCATTATTGGCATTTGAATATCCATCAAAACAGCGTCAAATTTATTGGATTCTAATTGTTGAATGGCTTCTTTTCCATTAGTGGCAAAATGTATTTCTGCTTTTTCTTGTGAAAGTAGGAGCATACATACTTTTCTATTTACATCATTATCATCCACCACCAAAACTTTTAGTTTTTTTAGGTTTCGTGTTTCTATAGGATAACTTATGTTAGATAGATTATTCTCATTTTCTAAATTAAATTTTGGGGTATTTAATGTAAAGAAAAAACTACTACCTTTTCCTTTTATAGAACGCACTTCTATATCTCCGCCAAGCAAGTTGCATAATTCTTTGCTGATGCTTAGACCAAGACCCGTTCCGCCATATTTTTTTGTTATAGAGCTATCTGCTTGGTTAAACGATTTAAAAAGTTTTTCAATTTCAGTTTCATCAATTCCTATTCCAGTATCTGAGATGACAAATTTTATGCAAGAAAAGTGTTCGAAATCCTCAATTAAAGTGGCAGTTACAGAAACTTCGCCACCAAAATCTGTAAATTTAATAGCATTTGAGATCAGATTTAACAAAATTTGAATAAGTCTAGTCTCATCAGAGATTACATATTTAGGAATTTTAGGGTCTGAATAGTAGTTGAAAATAATTTTTTTAGATTTTGCTTTCTGAGAAAATAAAAGAAACGCTTTTTGTAAAATTTCTTTAACACTTACATTTTCTTTTCTAAACTCCATTTTTCCGGCTTCTAGTTTGCTAAGGTCAAGAATATCATTTAGAATTTTCATGAGTACATGAGAGCTTTCTTGTACAGTATTTATATACTCATTTTGTAGCCTATTAAGTTTTGTTTCTTTAATCATATCTATCATGGCCACAATTCCGTTCATAGGAGTTCTAATTTCGTGACTCATATTGGCTAAAAAATTTTCTTTTACTTTTAAAGAATGTTCTGCCTCTATTTTTGCTTTTTTTAGTTCTTCTGTAATGGTTTGCAGTTCATAAATATCTCTAATGACTCCTTGTACTCCTATTGTTTTGTTATGATTGTTCAAAACAGCATCTAAATTAGCTATTGAAGGGATTAGTTCACCAGATTTTGTGACTAGGTTCAACTCAAAATTCTTTACACTTTTGTCTTTGTTTAGCAAGTTTTTTAGCAGCTCCAAATCGCCTTCGTTTTTAGGGACAAAAAAATCTCTAACATTTTTCCCTATTAATTCATCTTGTTCAAACCCTGTTATTTGCATTACAGACGGACTAATAATTTCTATCTCATCTCTACCATTAAATTTTATATAAATGTCCTGAAGGGTCTCAAAAATTTGCCTGAATTTTTTCTCGCTTTCAGAAACAGCTAGTTCATTTAGTTTTTTGTCTGTAATGTCATGGGCTATGCCAGAAATTTGATTTATTTTCCCATCTGAACTATAAATAGGACTTAAAAACATTTGTCGCCAAGTGGTTGTGCCATCTGTTTCTACAAAACTTGTTTCATATTGTTGTGAAATTCCTTCAAAAGCTAAGTTGTATTTTTCTTTGATTAATTCTGTAAATTCACCCGCAGAGAGGAGTAAAATCTTGTTTTTATTTGCTTCTATTTCAGGTCTAATTCCGTGTAGTTGTTCTATTACTTTAGCATAGTTTTCATTAAAAGAAGTAAGCTGTCTTTTTTTGTTTACAGACCAAATAAGCTGATTGCCAGATTCGAAAATAGAACGCAAACGAGCACTTTGGTCTGTAATTCTATCTTCATAAATCTTTCTTTCTATACCAAAACTGATTTGAATGGTTATAAATTGAAGAAATTCTAAATCCTCTTGTGTAAATTTTTTTCTATTGCTGTGACTTTTTACAGACAAAACACCAATTAAATGATCATTGTAAATCATAGGAACACCAATCCAAATTTTTGGTATTGTTCCAATAGGGTCTAATATTTTTTTCTTTTTTAGCTCAATGATATCTTCGGCGTAAAGTAAATGAGCAGTTTTTGTTTTGAGTATATACTCGTTTAATCCTATAGTTTTTTCTCTAGAGTATGATTTCTTTTGTCCACCAAATTCTTCATCAAAATAGTAGATAAAGTCTAAACAATTTGTTTCTTGGTTATCTATGCACACAGTCATGTTATGCGCTTGCATTTGATCTATAAGTAATGCATGAATTTTAGACAGAAGCTCTTCTAAATTTTTTGTGGTTTTAGTAAGATTACCTATTTGGTAGTAAGTATGTCTTAGGTTTATGTCTTCTGTTAATGTTTTTTCTGTTTGAATTATGGCAAAGAAACTATGGTTAGAATTAAGTTGAATATTAAAATTATATTCTTTGAAATGGAGTTTGTGTTTTAAGTTTACTGAATTTGTTTGTGAGAAATTTTGTAATTCAGGATGTATTTTAGGGTCTAAAGCAAAATAATTCCAGAAGTTGTCTATTTGCCCAAAAGCAGAAAACGACGCTTTGTTTTGAAATCCAACGCTGCCATCTTTTTCAAACAAAAATGCAGCATCAGAAATGTGCTCAAGAATTTTTAGGTTATCTAATTTAGATTCGGTTGTATGTGCCATTTTTTATGTCTAATCTACAAAAGGACTGAGGTATCTATTTTTGCTAAGTATTTATCTTTTATTGTTATTTCTTTCCAAAACAGAAAGTAGTAAGATTTTTATCTTCCATAAGAAAGATAATGTGAATATCCGCAATGATACCAGTTTCTATTATTTTTTTGCGAAAAGGATCGAAGCGGAGCTCTTTGTTGCTTTTTCAGCAACAAAAGCGAGAGCGTAGAGCCTGACCCGATAGGGTTTCGCCCA
>JAYVIQ010000189.1:0-3209 GCA_043770215.1 Cytophagales bacterium
CTTTATTGGCTTTAGGATAAGACTCCATAAATCCATCTGTAAGAGATGCAAAATAAATAGGTAAACACATAATCAAAAGCATAATTATGTAAGGTTTTATGTTTGCATTTTGTGTGTTTAAGCCATAGCAATGGACTATTTTTTTTCTATCATATACAAAATAGATAATAATAAAAGGAAGCACACCAAAAGCTATGTCTTCTAAATTGCCAACTAATTTATAATAGAAGTAATAATCAGCTTCTATAGTTATGTCTTGCACAAACCTTATGGCATAATACGAGCCTCTATAAACCCCAAAAATAATGTAAAACAAAAGTAGACTATACCAAATCCCTTTTTGTTTGAATATATCTTTTTTTTCTGTAAAAAGTTGAATAAACAAACACGTAATTAGGTAAGATCCGCCTGTTAATAATGCATATAAAACTCCTTTGTACCATGTGCCATGGTATGCGTCTATAAAGTTGTCTTCTATGTTTAGGGTGTAATTGGCAGAAATTAAAAAGGCAAGAAGTATAGCTATTGCGGCATATAACTTTAAATTAAACGTTTCTTTGTAGTATTCTTTTACATAAAAGATGATTTTTTTCATGTTGTAAATGTAGCTTTTTTTATTAAAATTTATAAATAGCCTACTGTTCAATAAGGTTTGGATGTAGTTATATTTAGATGAATAAGCGATGATTTAGTTGGAAAATCATTTCTAAAGAATCAACTTTGTAGAACTTATGAAAATAGGACTCTTCGTTTTAAGAGAAAATGGGGCTGACTGGTATTGACAGGTTGAATATGTACGCGCGTAAGCATGCAGGCTCATGGGATGAGAGCCTTAAAAGATAGTTCTAACAAATAATTGCAGAAGATAATTCTTATGCAATGGCTGCATAGTTTTTAAACTTCGGTTTAAAACAGCGTAAGGGTTGAGCTTAGAGTTCCCCAGCCATCATCTCACTAGTACTTCGTTTCAGAGGACTAGGTTAGAGGTGTCGATAAAATGAAACTGGTTAGGGCAGGGTTGTGATGCCAAAACGAGATCTAATTGCAACTAAGGTTTAGTTGGGTTGTTGCCTACCACGCTAGACTCTAAAATCCAAAGTGTAACTAAGCATGTAGAAGGTTCGTAACGTATCTTCTCTGGACCAGAGTTCGAATCTCTGCAGCTCCACATATTCAAAAGAAAGCCTTTGTTATTTTTTATAACAAAGGCTTTTTGTTTTCTAGGGTTATTTTTTTTCTCTTTTTAGGAGTAAATAACTCTTCATCTTCAATAATTAAGGGTATACTACCTATTTTTTCTTAAATCAAAGGTATACGGAAACTCCTTGTCTGGCTCTACTTTTGTAACCTTTACATCATTTATGTCAGCTGTATAAGTAGGATTTACGTATCTGTAACTTACCTCATCTTTTGTTTGCGTTTTGGTTTCTACACTAGTGCTTGTGTCTCCTTGTGTATGGCCAAAGTTAAAGAATCTGCTCTCTCTTCTGGCTTCAGCTTCGTACGCATTTACAGGGTAGGAATCATAATTCCTGCCACCTGGGTGTGCTACATAATAAGTACAACCACCAATAGATTTTTTATTTACAAGATCGTAAATATCAAAAACCAAAGGCACATCTACGGGTAGGGTAGGGTGCATTGCGGAAGGTGGTGCCCATGCCTTATATCTGATGCCTGCCACAAATTCTTCATGCTGGCCAGTTTCTCTTAGCGGTATTCTAATTTGATTGCATAAAATGGCATAGCGTTCTTCTTTTATACCACTAATTTTCACTTCTATTCGTTCTACAGAAGAATCTACAAAACGTGCGGTTCCAGCACTAGACATTTCCTCGCCTAGAACTTGCCAAGGTTCTATACCAGTTCTTAAAGAAAGAGAAATTCCTTTTTGTTGTATTTTCCCTACCAAAGGAAATCTAAATTCAAAAAATGGCTCTAGCCAATCTAATTCAAACGGGTATCCATCGTTGGTTAGTTGGTTGCAAATGTCTGCCATATCTTCTTTTATATAATGATGAAGCATAAATTTGTCGTGCAATTCTGTACCCCAACGTATAAGCTTGCCTTCATAAGGTTTTTTCCAGAACCAAGCAAACAAAGTACGTACAAGCAATAATTGAATAAGGCACATGCGCTCTTCTGGAGGCATTTCAAAAGCCCTTAATTCTAGAATTCCTAACCTTCCTGTAGAACTATCTGGAGAGTATAATTTATCTATACAAAACTCTGCTCTGTGTGTATTTCCAGTTATATCTACCAGTAAATTTCTTAACAATCTGTCTGTAAGCCAAAAAGGAGTTTCTTCCCCTCTTTTTATTTGTGATAAAGCAATTTCTAATTCATACAATTGCCCAGCTTTACCCTCATCTACTCTTGGTGCTTGGCTAGTAGGTCCTATAAAAGCGGTAGAGAACAAATAAGACAAACTTGGATGATTCTGCCAGAATAAAATGAAACTTTTTAATACGTCTGGTCTTCTTAAAATGGGACTATCTTCTGGAGTTATACCACCTAAGGTTATATGATGACCACCTCCAGAACCAATATGCCTACCGTCTAGCATAAATTTTTCTGTACCTAATCCTACTTTGTCAGCTCCCTGAAATAAAAGGTTATAGTTAGCAGTAGTTTCGCTCCAAGTTTTAGCTGGGTGTATGTTTACTTCTACCACACCAGGGTCTGGAGTAACTACCAATTTCTCTATTCTTTTGTCTCTTGGTGGTTCGTAACCCTCAATGACAATTTTTAGAGAAAGCCTATTTGCAGCATCTTCTATTATGGCTAATAATTCTAAATAATGTTCTACGTGCTTAAACGGTGGAAAAAACACAAATAACTTACCTTCTCTTGCCTCTATACCTAAAGCCGTTTTAATGGTAAAGGCTCTAAACTCAGGTTCAAAATTGTCTTTATCTTCTTTTTTCTTTTTGACTACAAAGTTGTCATTCTGTTCATTTTCTTCTGCTTTATTCTCTTTTGGATACAGCCATTCTTTTGGAATTTCATCTAAATTTTTGGAGTCGCTTTGCTGTTGCTGCCCTATTTGAGCATGATAATCTGGCAAATTGCCCAAGGATTCAAAAGGACTACGTTCTAGCTCATGCATTCTTTGAGAAGGCAACATTTCTGGAAGAGAACTTAAAGGGAACCGTAGTCCCATAGGTGAATTTCCAGGTACTAGGTACATTTGCTTTTGTCTAAATTCC
>JAYVIQ010000190.1:0-14741 GCA_043770215.1 Cytophagales bacterium
GTGATTTTGGGCGAAACCCTATCGGGTCAGGCTCTACGCTCTCGCTTTTGTTGCAGAAAAAGCAACAAAGAGCTCCGCTTCGATCCTTTTCGCAAAAAAATAATAGGTACTGGTATCATTTTCGGACATTCACAAAATAGAACCTCGTTTTGTAACGAGGCTCTATTCTAAAATAAGGAAATCTAATTCTGTAAACTTTCAATTGTTTTTGCAGGATTTTCAGAAGAAAACACAAAACTACCTGCTACTAATAAATTTGCCCCTGCCTCTAATAATTTTGGAGCATTATCTTTATTTACTCCACCATCTATTTCAATGATTAGAGCAGGATTTAATTCATTTGCTAAAGCCCTTAGTGCTATTACTTTGTCAAATGTTTTCTCTATAAATTTTTGTCCTCCAAAGCCAGGATTTACAGACATAAGGCATACAAGATCTAAATCTTGGATCACATTTTCTATGGTAGATATAGGAGTATGAGGATTTAGTGCTACGCCGGCTTTACAACCTAAATCCTTAATGTATTGAATGGTTCTATGCAAATGATTGCATACCTCTACGTGTACAGTTAAAATTTCAGCACCCAATTTTTTAAACTCTTCTAAATACTTATCTGGCTCTACAATCATCAAATGTACATCCAAAGGCTTTTTTGAATGTCTATTTATTGCATCCAAAACAGGCATTCCAAAAGAAATATTTGGCACAAATTTCCCGTCCATTATGTCTATGTGTATATAATCGCAAGTAGATGCATTTAGCATTTCTACTTCACGTTGTAAATTGGCAAAATCTGCCGCCAATATAGATGGTGCTACTAATGTTTTCATTATTCAAATACGATTGTTCTGTTGTTGTACACTAATGTTTTGCGTCTTATATGCGCATATACGGCTCTAGCCAATACAATCTTCTCTAAATCTCTACCTTTGCGCACTAAGTCTTGAATAGTGCTCCTATGATCTATATGAGCTACATCCTGAGAAATAATTGGACCTTCGTCTAGGTCTTCTGTTACATAATGGCTGGTAGCGCCTATAAGCTTTACTCCTCTTTTGTAAGCCGAATGGTATGGTTTTGCCCCAGGAAAGGCGGGCAAAAAACTATGATGAATATTTATAACCTTATGAGTATACACGGCTACTATCTTGTTGGATAATATTTGCATATACCTTGCTAAGACTATAAAATCTATTTCATATTGCTTTAGTAATTGTAATTCTTTTTCTTCTTGAGCTGCTTTATTTTCAGCGGTAATGGGTATGTATTCAAATGGAATATTGAATTTTTTTGCAATATGCTCAAGGTCAATATGATTGCTAACAATTACTGGTATTTCTACATGCAATTCTCCACCATCAAACCTACTTAAAATATCGTACAAGCAATGAGACATCTTAGAAACAAAAATGGCCATTTTAAGCTTTTGAGTAGCAAAACTCAATTGCCAATTCATTTCATAGCTATCTGCAATAAGTGTTTGAAAATATTCTCCTATTTTCTCTTTTGGAATAAGAAAATCAGATATATCCCACTTTACCCTCATAAAAAAGACTTCATCGTGGGTATCTACATGCTGGTCTAAGCTTATAATATTGCCTTTATTTTTATGTAAAAACTCTGTTACGGTTGCTACAATTCCTTTTTGATCTGGACAATGAATTAACAGAATAGCAGCTTCTTTTTCTTGCATCTTTTCTTGATTATGAGCTACAAATATAAGATTATTGTATCTTAAATTACAATGATTATGGTTTTTGTTCAACAATTACAATCTAAGTATCCAAAAAGTTATCACTACTTCACTCTATTTTATGTAGAAACCCTAGCCGATAAACTTACCTTAGAACAATTTGAGGGTTTAGACTTTATGTATCAGTTTGGTATTTTTATTAAATTTTTCAATACTGTTAGTACAGACGTAGATGTATTTAGCAATGAAGAAAATGCTTTAAAAGAAAGTATAAACGATTCTTTTGGACAATATGAAGAATATTTATTCTTAGATTCTTAAGGGTTGGTTTTAGACTAAAATATTAAAAAAATGGTATTTCTATTTCTAACTTCTCTAAAAAAGAAGTGTACAAACTAAAATAATTTATACATACATTATCATCTACAAAAACAAACATCCTTAGAGACTTTGTTGCTAAGAAATTTTGTTAGTAGAACAAAAAAGCAAGGTTCTAGATAAACGTAATGTCATCTACTGTAATAAAAATACCTGACTATATTGTATAAGAAATGTTCTTTGTGGATTATACATCGTAGTAAAACTTATAAAAGGAAACAAAAAAAAACATTAACATACAATCTTCACAAAATCAAATCATTAGAGTTTAATCCCAAACCTAGAAAGAATCTTCTTTTCAAAACTCCATACAAAATCCCATTGCCTTAAAACAAAACCCCAAAACAAAAACATAATCTGGTAAGAAGGAAATATTACAGCTATATACACTAGCGTTTTTATCCAAAAGGCACTTTGTTCCAACTCAAAAAAATGAAATACTGGTTTTCTAATAAATACAGTACTAGATCCAGTAATAGAAAATATGAATAAAACTACCCATACATCTAAGGTAGAATTTAAGCCCCAACGTTTTTGCAATTTATTTACCCAAGTCATCGTCGCCTAATAATTGTTTTATTTTTCTATTGTCTATTTTATCTAAATTCAAAAACTGATTCCAAAATTCATAATCTGGCAAAGCAGCTACAATGGTTACAGATTCTTTAGTTACAGGATGCATAAAATGCAATTTTCTTGCATGTAAACAGATGCTTTTGTCTTCGTTGGGTTTAGAAAATCCATACTTTAGATCACCACGTATAGGGCACCCCATAGTAGAAAGCTGTACTCTTATTTGGTGAGGTCTACCGGTTTTAGGATTTACTTGAAGCAAATGGTGCTCATTTAAGGTGCCTAGATATTTATACTCTAACTCTGCCCTTTGCCCTTTTTCATTTTCTTTATCGTATGCTTTGGTTACGTTTTTTTCTGTATTTTTTACTAACCAATGTACAAGTCTAGCACTTTCTTCTTTTGGTTTTCTTTTTGTAATTGCCCAGTACGTTTTAAAAATTTTTTTATCTCTAAATTGCTCATTCATACGTTCTAATGCTTTAGAAGTACGAGCAAAAATAACTAAACCACTTACAGGCCTATCTATTCTATGTACTACACCCAAAAATACGTCTCCGGGTTTGTTGTATTTTTCTTTTATGTAGTGTTTTACAAAATCTGCAAGTGTTTTATCACCTGTATCATCGCCCTGAACCAACAAACCAGAAGGTTTATTTACCACAATCAAATGATTGTCTTCAAACTCTACTGTAAACGGATATTTCTTTGTCATATAGTACTACAAAGTTAGTGAAATATTCACTAATATTATTAATGGTATCTCTTTGAGATGAAAATTGTAGAAAAATTACACTAAAATTGTGTCATAAAAATAAAAAACACACATTGCCTATATAAACCACAATGTGTGTTTTGTACTACACCTTACTTATACTTGCACAAATAAGAAGATTGACCTATAGATTCTACCTTAAAAGTAATGTTTGCTGGAACTTCAAATTTTTGTCCAGCGCTGTAAGAAACCTCATCCTCACCTGGCAAAGTAGCTTTCAATGTTCCTTCTATTACAATCATTGTTTCATGAGTAGATGTACCAAACTCATACACCCCAGGCTCCATAACTCCTACAGTACTTTTACCCTCGTTTGTTTCGTAGCCCAGTGATTTTACTGTGTCCTGAAAATATGCATTTACGTTTATCATTATCTAATTTTTATTTTTAACAAAGTTAGTTTTTATAGCCTATTTTTAAAAAGATTTATTCATACTTTATTGCTTGTTTTGCTTCATGCATAATTTGATTTATGCCTTTAAATTTTACAAACTCCAGTTCTATTTTTTCTCTTACCAATACTTTACAAATTTCTATCAATAACTCTAAACTATCTACCTCATCTCCAGACATGTCTATAGCTAAATCTAACCCAGCTACATAATTTTGGTCTGACATAGCTATACACCAATCCTCTAAAAAAACAGATAATTTAATTTCATCTACCTTATAATCTATCCATTCATCTTTGATATGGTTTGCCGCTTTTTCTTTGTCTGACCAAAAACAAAACATTTCTATCAACTCATCATCATCGTTCACAAAAAAATTTGATAAAGATAAAGCATATCCCTCTTCATTTTTGAGCGCATATACTTTTTTGCTTTTTATAATAGAATAAATAAAATCTTGACTTGATGGAAGCATAAGTAATTGATTATAAATTTTTTATATGTCTGATTATGTGCTAGAAATTGAATGTTTTTATTTTATGGCGAAACCCCAAAGGGCCAGGCTATACGCTCCCGCTTTTTGCTAAAAGGCAAAAAGCTTCACTTCTATCCTTTTCGCAAAACATTAAATTACTGCTTTAACTACTGATATTTGTATTATTTATAAAATTAACAATAGTTTTGCTACTTGCAAAGATTAAATCTAATATGGAAGGTATATACATCACAAAATTTGGTAGTGCAGAGGCAAGTTTTAGCAAACAAAAAATGCATCTCAGGGACTTAGAAGCAGATGAAGTTCTTATAAAAACGAGTGCCTTTGGAATAAATTATGCAGATATTATGGCAAGGCAAGGTTTATACAAAGAAGCTCCTTCACTGCCTTTTGTACCTGGTTATGAGGTTGTTGGTACTATAACAAAGACTGGAAAAGACGCTGAACATCTTTTAAACAAACGCATTGTTGGGTTCACAAGATTTGGCGGATACGCTACACATGCTATTTCTAACAAAAATGCAATAGTAGTATTGGGTGATGAAGTTCCTCAAGCTGAAGCCCTAGCGCTTGCCACTCAGTTTGCCACTGCATATTATGCCACCCATTACGTTCAAAACATTAGAAGAGGAGAAGTGGTGCTAATACACGCTTCTGCTGGTGGTGTAGGAATAGCATTGAACCAATTATGCAAAAATAGTGGTGCTATTACCATTGGGTTGTGTTCTGGAGAAGAAAAATTAAACTTTTGTTCCTCGCAAAACTTCGATTTTGTTTTTGATTATACCAATGATGATTATATAGACAAAATAAAATCTATTTTCCCCAAGGGCATAGATGTTTGTTTTAATTCATTGGCAGGAAAAAGTTTTTCTAAAGAAAAAAAGTTACTAAACTTCTGTGCAAGGGTTGTTCTATATGGCGGAGCCTCTAGATCTGGAATGAAAGGAGGAATACTGGCTACGCTAAAGATGGTTTGGCAAATGGGTATTGTAATTCCTATAGGACTAATGATGAATTCAAGATCCATCATTGGCATAAATATGCTTAAAATTGCAGACTATAAACCAGAGATTTTAAGTCATTGTCTACAAGAGGTTATGAAATTATACCTATCTGGAAAACTAAAACCAGTAGCAAATCACATATTTTCTTCTGATAATATTGCCGATGCACACCGATTGATAGAACAAAGAAAAAGTATTGGAAAAGTAGTCTGTACCATGTAACTAATGGTATTAAGACAATGGTCTATAAAAAAACAACCTTTTTTCATTGCAAAAAAAGGATTTAAAAGCTTATTCTTTATCTATTTCTTGAATTTTGACTAAAAGAATAGTTGTTTTATTTTTTTTCAAAATTGTAAACTCGTAGTCATCTATGATAAGTTTTTCTTTTACAGCTGGTATTCTACCACATCTAAGAATAATGTATCCTGCCAGAGTTTCATACTGTTCGTCTTTTTCTATTGGGTAAGGAATAAATTCATTTATGTTGTCTAAAGAAGTAGACGCAAAAACATTATAGGAATTATCTCCTATTTTCTCTACAAAAGGTATTTCATTATCAAACTCATCTTGAATTTCCCCCACTAGCTCTTCTAAAATATCTTCCATGGTTATAATACCTTCTGTACCACCATATTCATCTACCACCAAAGCCATCTGCTGATGCCTTATCTGAAACTCAGACAAAAGCTGACCTATGCTTTTGGTGTCTGGTACTATATGTATGTCTCTAACTATGGTTTTGATGTCAAATGCTGCATTGTTTCTAAAACTAACCAATATGTCTTTCAAATACACAACACCTACAACATTGTCTAGGCTATCTTTGTAACACGGAATCCTTGAATAGCTTTCTTCTATTACTTTGTTTATTACACTATCATTAAAGTTATTTAAATCAATAGCAAAAACTTGAGTTCTAGGCACCATAACTTGCTTAGCTACCAATTCTGAAAAAACAAAGGCATTTTTAATAATTTTATATTCCGCTTCATCTATTTCTCCACTTTGTTGCCCTTGATGCACCAAATACTGTAGCTCTTCATTGCTGTGGGTTTCTGCACCGTGACTAGTATCTATGCCAAATCCTTTTAAAATGATAGATGCAATACCATTTAAAAACCATATAAATGGTCTGAAAATCAGATAAAAAAACTGCAAGGGGTATGCAATAAATAAAGTTGTTTTTTCAGAACGTTGAATAGCCAGTGATTTAGGGGCTAATTCTCCAAAAACAATATGAAGTACCGTAATAATGGCAAAAGCTATAGGCAAAGCAATTTGATGAGCTAGTTTTTCAGTACCTTGAAACCCTACAAGGTTCATTATATTTATTATTATTTTGGATACTACTGGCTCGCCTATCCAACCTAAACCCAAACTAGCAAGCGTAATGCCTAGTTGTGTAGCTGCCAAATAACCATCTAAATGAGAAACTATATGCTTTGAAAGAAGTGCTGATCCTAAGCCTTCTTTTATTTTTACCTCTAGTTGAGATGCTCTAACTTTGACAATGGCAAACTCCGCAGCAACAAAAAATCCATTTAAAAAAACAAGTAATAGGGTAAGAAGAATATCTAAAGACATTTAAATTGTGTTTACAATAGCAAAGTTATTATAAAAATCTATATTAGAACAATTTAGAGCACTTTATCTATCCACCAACCATAAATTTGTACTGTAAATCAATCATATAATGGTGCCCAAAAGTAAAAAAAGAGAATATTTTGAATTTGATTCTGATTAAAAAGTGCTCCGTGAATCTTAACAATTCAAAAATAAGTTGAATTTAGCTTACAGCCATCTTGTTTGTTAGTCATTAATCTAGAATAAATTCTGATTTATTTACTATGAAATTAAGTCCTTAAGGGGATAGATAAATTTTTTCAACCTAAAAACCTACCCCCCTATCTCCAACATACTCAGATCGCTACCTACAAATTTATGAGCTTGTTTGTGAGTAAGCGCTTGTTTTATAGCTGTTACAAAAGTGTCTTGGTCTTTAATGGTTTCTGTGCTTACAAAATTGTTTTTGCTAAGGCAACCGTACAGTTTTCCTTTGCTGTCTAGCCTTAGTCTGTTGCAATCGTTGCAAAAAGGTACGCTCTCATTGGCAATAATCCCAAACTGATAGCCGTTTTCTAGTTGCCAATACTGTGCTGTGGCAGACACTTTTCTACCCATAGATTGTAAAGGGAATTGGTCTGAAATGATGTCTAAAATCTTTTCTTGTCCTATAAAGTAATTGTCAAAATCTCTGGAATACAAATGTCCCATGCGCATCAATTCTAAAAACCGAATGGAAACATTTTTGTTTTTAAAATATGTGAGCAAATGCAATATTTCATGGTCATTTATACCTTTGAGCAGCACCGTATTGATTTTGACCTTTATACCGGCATCTATACATAATTGGATATTTTCTAATACTACACCCAACTTGTTTTTGCCCGTGATTTTATAAAAAGTAGTTTCTTCTAAGCTGTCTAAAGAAAAATTTATTTCATTTACATTACACTCTTTTAGCTCTTGTATAAATGGTTTTAGATTTAATCCATTTGTGGTAACTTTAATATTTTCTATACTATTCTCTGACAATCTTTTAATAAAAGGTAAAAAATAAGGGTAAACTGTGGGCTCGCCACCTGTTATGCGTATGTCTTTTAAGTTTAAGTAATTATTTAGTTCTATTACTTTGTCAGAAAGGGTAATGTAATCTAAGCCTTTTTGATGCACTATAGGCAAAGCATCAGAAACACAATATATGCATTTCATATTGCAAAGATCTGTAAGACTTACTCTTAAGGATTGGAATTGTCTGCCGTATTTGTCTTTTATTGGCTGCATTTATATTTGTAATAGCATTTCGGTAGCCACATACTGCTCTTTACCTGCACTACATACAGGGCATTTGTAATCCAAAGGTAAGGAATCGAACATAATTCCCGGTAAAATATTTGTAGTATGGTCTCCATACTCAGAATCATACACCGTATCACACATACCACATTGGTGCACAACTGTTTTTTCCTCAACTTTTTTAGTGACAGAAGTAATGTTTATTTCTTGCCTTGCTTGGTTTAGTTGGGCATAATATTTCTTACATAAATCTTTGATTATATCTGCCAAATGTATGCCATCTATATTCATTCTGTACAACTGCTGGTTTGGGTTGTTTGGATTAAAATCTGGCGTATGGTATAAAGAATATGTTTTAATAATTTTTAACTTACCTATGGACAACAAGGTGTTTTCTACTATGATAATAGATGTATTGCTTACAGGTGTTTTAGATGTTTTGAGTCCGAAAGTAACACCAAAAGTACGTACATCTTTGTTATCTAATGCCCTAACAATGCGTTTTTTGATTTTGTAAGCCCTTTTATCTAAATCAGGAGTTTTCCAGATTAAATCACTGCAAGAATGCCTTAAATTGTATCCGTAATCTCCTAAAAGCATTTCCCATTTAATCCTATCTTGCTCTTGAATATTTTTAATTACCAATGATTTCCAAGGACTTAAATACATGACCCCAGATTTAGTTTCTTGTATTAGTGTGGCAATTTCTTTTAAAACGGTAGCTCTTAGCCTTTCTTTTCTTCTATAAATACCCAACCAATACCTGTTTTCGTATCGATTCATACCTTCGTAATACGAAAATCTATATCTAGGTACTTTTAAATCTTCTGTAATAGGCAAACAGATGTAGTATATTTTAGCTTTTATACGGGCAAACAATTCAGAGATTTCAAAAGCGAAATTTGACCTGAAATCCTCTTCTATATTATAAGAAACTAATGCAATATCTGTACCATACACCAGCTCTGGCCACAAGTGCAATTTGCCTGTTTCTGCATTTCTAATGTATAAATACCAATAGTTTAATACATTAGACGAAACAAAATTAAGGTCACTATTAAATAATGCCGTAAGCGATTGGTTTACGTCTGCAATGTTTACAGATACACTTAGCTGTGCATCAAAATTGAGTAAAATATCTTGTATTATTCCCTCAGAAACCCAGCCATTTTTTCCAAAAATATCTGCCGAAACCAAAGAACTCGTAATGTTTTTTGAAGATTCAGCCTTTTCTATAGCCAACAAACCTACGGCATTGAGTTCATTTAAAATTTCTGATTTATTTTTTTCTAAACACACAAAATAAATACTTTGGCGTTCTCCAAAATATAGATATGTTGTATTGTATTTAATGGCTAAGTCGCATATGTTATGCAATTCGATAGAATTTAACACACCACCTGGACACAGTATTTCTATTACTGCATCTTTTGTAAAAAAAGGAAAATTACTTACTAATTTCATACCCTAAGCACTTACCGTTTGTAGATTATCTTCTAATATTTTTCTTACCTCTGGCCTACAGCTTCCACAGCCCAAACCTGCTCCTGTAGCTTGGCACAATTCTTTGAAATCTGTACAGCCTTCTTTTACTTTTTTGCTGATGTTTCCTTCTCCTACACTGTTGCAACTACACACCAACTTACCTTCTACACTTTCAATTTTGGCAGCAGAACGTAGCAAAGTCAATCTTCTTTCTGACAATTCTGTTCTATCTTCTATTAGTTTTCTAAACTCTGCAAATTCTGCTTTGTCTCCTACCAATACACAACCTACCATTTTGTCTTTGAAGATGACGCATTTTTTATAATAACGCTGAGATTTATCTAAAAACACAATTTCTTCGTATCCCACACCATTTTCTGGTACATCTACATCTCCTACAGAGCATAAATTAACCCCTTGAATTTTTAAAATATTCATTAGCACAGAGCCACTATAATGTAATGTCTCGTATCCGAAAATAATTTTTGCCAACAAAGCAGCTTGCTCTTCTGCGGCAGATGTAATGCCAAACAATCTTTTTTCAAACTCTGCAAGCTCTCCTATGGCATAAATGCTAGGGTCTGAGGTTCTTAAATGAGCATCAACCACTACACCTCTATTGCATTCTAAGCCAGATTCTCTTGCAATCTCGGCATTAGGAATTGTACCAATGGCTACTATCATGGCATTGCACTCTATTTTTTTGCCAGACGTCAGTTTTACACCTTCTAGATGCTCGTGTCCGTAAAAAGTTTGAAGCTCATCATTGTAATAAATTTTTATTCCTAGAGCCACTAGTTCTTCATCTAACAATTGGCTTGCAACTACATCTAGTTGTCGCTCCATTAGTCTTGGAGACCTTTGTACCACAGATACTTCTACATTCATTTCTATCAATGCACCAGCCATCTCTAGACCTAATAATCCACCTCCAACAACTATTACATGATTCCCAGGGACAGCATACTTTATAAAATTATCAGCATCTGTACGGGTACGCATACTGTATATGCCAGACATTTGAGTAGGAATCTCTTTTGGTACTATGGCTCTACTGCCTGTGGCTAAAATCAATGTGTCGTATATATGTTCTCTACCAAAACTGTCTATGACAATTTTTCTATCTTTATCTATTTTTTTAATTTCGTTGCCAACATTTAAAAATAGATTTTGGGTATCGCTTTCGCCATTAAATAATTTCTGTAAATCGTCCCAATTTCTGCTTCCGCTTATGTAATCTGGCAATAAAATTCTATTATAAAACGCATGTGGTTCTTTAGAAAAAACATGAATTTCATCTTCGTTATTTAATTCTCTATATTGTTTAATGAATGCAAAAGCACCTGCTCCTGCACCTACAATACATATTTTCTGTTTCTTTTTGGAATATTTTACCACCTGAACAGCCGTAAACTTAAAATCTGGTTCTTTAGATTTAGGATCGTAAAGACTATTAGTAAGGTTGTTTACTCTACCAAGATCAGATTTTAAAGATTTACCCCAATGCATGGGCATAAAACAGACACCTTTTTTAATGTCTGCACTTATTTTTGCAGCGACTCTAGCGTCGCCTCTTCTGCCAGTTACAGATATTAGATCTCCTTCTTTAATATTTCTATTTGCTGCATCTTCAGGATGAATTTCTATGTAAGAATCTGAAATGTGCTGTGTTAATTTCTTCACCTTACCCGTTCTTGTCATGGTATGCCACTGGTCACGGATACGTCCTGTAGTTAAAACTAAAGGGAATTCTTCTGTAAGTTCTTCAGAATTATTTTCGTCTGGTACTGCATGTAATTGTGCTTTTCCTGATGGCGTGAAAAATTTACCATCTTCAAACAAACGAGCTTGCCCCATACCTTTTTCTCCCATTCTAAAGGGCCACTGTACGGTTCCTTTTTGTTTAAGAATACCGTAATTTAAGCCAGAAATATCAGTATTTGTACCCGCAGATAATCTACAATGCTCATCAAAAACCTCACTTGTATTTTGGTAATTAAAGCCTCCCTTAAATCCCATTTTCTCTGCAAAGCGAACAATGATTTCTGTATCTGGCAATGCCTCTCCGGGAGCTTCTGTAATTTTTTCTAGATAAGAAATTCTGCGTTCAGAGTTGGTCATGGTTCCATCTTTCTCTGCCCACATGGCTGCTGGCAATACTATGTCTGCATATTTTATAGATTCTGCATTTTTAGAAATGTCTTGTACTATTACAAATTTACCTCTTTTAAGTGCTTCATCTACCAAGCGTGCATCTGGCAAACTTACTGTAGGGTTAGTACAGACAATCCAAATAGCTTTTAGCTTATCGTCTCGCATGGCCTCAAACATTTCTGTGGCAGATAATCCTGGTTTAGGGCTTATGCTTACTCCACCCCAAAACTTTTCTACCTCTGCCCTATGTTCTGGGTTGGCTAAATCTCTATGGTTTGGCAATAAGTTTGCTAAACCTCCTACTTCTCTACCACCCATAGCATTTGGCTGGCCAGTTAATGAAAAAGGGCCATTGCCTGGTTTGCCTATTTTACCAGTTACTAAGGATAAATTTATTAGGCTTAAGTTTTTATTTACACCTATTACACTTTGATTAAGCCCCATTGTCCACATAGACAAATATCCTTTTGCTTCGCCAATGTATTTTGCTGCTAAAATAATTTCATCTACAGGTACATCACATATAGAAGATGCTTCTTCTAATGTTCGTACCATTACACTTGCTCTATATGCCTCATAGCCTTGAGTATTGGACTCTACAAAATTAGAATCTACAAAATTTTGCTCTATCAAGGATCTGCCAATGGCATTGTTCAAGACAATATCTGTCCCTGGTTTTAGCTGCAAATGCAAATCTGCCAAATCACAACTTTGTGTTCTTCTAGGATCTGCTACAATAATTTTGGCTTCAGGAAAAGCCTGTTTTCTTGCTTCTATTCTTCTGTAAAGTATTGGATGGCACCAAGCAGGGTTTGCGCCTGTGATGTAAAAGCAATCTGCTAATTCTATGTCATCATAACAAATAGGTACACTATCTTCTCCAACAGAAAGTTTATAACCTACTACGGCAGAACTCATACACAAACGTGAGTTTGTATCTATGTTGTTAGAACCAATAAACCCTTTGATTAATTTATTTATTACGTAATACTCTTCTGTTAAGCACTGACCAGATACATAAAAGCCTACAGAATCTGGACCATATTTAGCAATATTTGCTTTAAAAACATTGGCTGCTCGCTCTAGTGCAGTATCCCAAGTAACACGTTGCATTGGATGGCTTGGAGACATACGCATTTGCGGATATAGCAATCGATCGTCTTTATCCATTACGGTATAGTGCAAATTCATTCCTTTAGAACACAACATACCTCTATTTACCGGATTTTCTTTATCCCCTTCTACTTTTATGTTGTTTTCACCTAATTTAGTAACAACTACTCCACAGCCAACACCGCAATAAGAACAGGTTGATTTGAATGTATTTAAAGAATGACTCATATCTGTAGGTACTAATAGTTGCTAAATAAATTAATAGTTCAAATCTACGTAATAATACTTAGATGAATGAAAAAAAGTATACTTTTTTATACTCATTTTTAAAAGAAAAATAGTCATTGAAGTATTTTAAAGCCTTTTTGGAATTATTCGTATCTACGTATGGTACTATTTAAAGAAATACGGTTTCTAGCTTAAAGCTACTAAAACCGAGAGCAAAAATGGTAAAATTAGAAACAACCAATTTCTAAAAAAATATTACAACTATGGCTCACAAAAAGAATTTTAATAATTGTACTAAAGTATAATTTCAAAAAATAGTATATTGGCTTTAAATTATATCTGTATACCTATATTATGGCAATAAATTTAACAAAAGGACAAACAATAGACCTAAGAAAAAATGATCAGGGAGCAACCTTTGACTTATCTACAGTTACCATTGGCTTAGGCTGGGATATAAGAAAAAAAACATCTGGAGGTTTTTTTGCTAGTCTTTTTGGTGGTGGTAACCAAGATGATTTTGACTTAGACGCTATGGCTTTTTTACTGGACGAAAACGGGAAAATAGCCGATCTTGGCAAAACTATTCAGACAAATAACAACAGAAGCGTTGGGTTTGTAGAAGGTGACATTATTTTCTACAACGCTAAAAGACACACTTCTGGAAACATTTGGCTTACTGGAGACAACAGAACTGGTGATGGAAATGGAGATGATGAACAAGTGATTGTAAAACTAGATTCATTGAATGAAAAATACAAAAAGATTGTATTTTTGGCTACTATATACCAAGGAAAACAAAAAAATCAACATTTTAGTATGGTTAGTAATGCTTACATACGGGCTGTAGATGCAAAAGGAAAAGAAATTACTAGATTTAGCTTGTCTGGAGACGAAAGTTTAAATGGAATGAGCACTATGATTTTTGCTGAGGCTTACAGACGAGAGGGCGAGTGGAAATTTAGAGCATTGGCAGAACCAAAAAACACAGACCTATTGCCTGAGTTGCTTGAATCCTACAGATAAAATATAAGCACTTAAATACAACTAAAACATTATATATTTACAAGATATGGCTATCAATTTACAAAAAGGACAAAGAGAAACAATAAACGCACCAAAGTTTACAATAGGTTTAGGTTGGGACACCAACAGCTCTAGCACAGGTGCAGCCTTTGACTTAGATGCTTCTGTATTTATTATGGGAGAGAATAAAAAATTAGTCTCAGACAATCATTTTATTTTTTACAACAATACTAAATCACCAACTGGCGCTGTAGAACACACCGGCGACAACCTTACCGGCGAAGGTGATGGCGATGATGAACAAATAAAAGTGAACTTATCTCAAATAGATTCTAATGCTACTGAATTGTGCATTGTAGTAACTATACACGAAGCTCTTAGCAGAAATCTAAATTTTGGACAGGTTAGAAATTCCATAATAAGAATCTTTAATCCTGAAAACAACGAGGAACTTTTGAGGTATGAATTAGAAGAAGATTTCTCTATTGAAACAGCAGTAGAATTTGGCAGAATTTACAAAAAAAACAACGAATGGAAATTTGAAGCTGTGGGTTCTGGCATG
>JAYVIQ010000191.1:0-3152 GCA_043770215.1 Cytophagales bacterium
AGGACTTTCTTATGATGCCAATTACTCGGGTTTACAACCTGCATCAGAGGGTGTTGGTGCTTGGGAAATATCTCTTAAAATCTGTTTTGATAAAAAGAAAAAAAATAAACCAATAAAAGAAGATACACTCTCTACTATTGTGCTTTTACCAAAAGTTTCTGTGCCAAAAGATTCCATAAAGACACAAAATGTAAGCGCTGAGATACCAGTTCCATTAAAATCACCTAAAAGAGATACTACTCTTTTTGAACAAAATGAAATTGGAGATAAAAAAGATGCTGTTCCTGAGAAAGAAATAGAGTACAATAGCATTAACCCAAATCAAATTCAAGACAGATTATTTGTCTATTTCGATCAGGATAAATCTTTATTAAAAGCGCTTTACAAAACCAATTTAGACAATTTTGTAAAACAACTGGAAAATAAAAAAGAGTTCAAAATATTGGTTTCAGGTCATACAGATTCAGATGGAGATAGTATGTATAATATTTATCTAAGCCAATCAAGGGCTCAAGAAGTATTAAAATATTTAGTAGAACTTGGCGTACCGGTAGATAATATAAAAATATTTACTTACGGAAAAACCAATCCAGCAACAGAAAACACAGATGAATTGCACAAAGCACTAAACAGAAGGGTAGAGCTGCTATTGATTACAAAGTAAGTCTTTTTTAGTAGAGTCTTTTTAGGAGATTTTACTAAAAAATATTTGTGTTTCTATTAGAGAAATAGGCTTACTTTTTCATGCTTAAAGCAATTCGTTTTCTGTCTACGTCTACTTCTAAGACCCGAACATTTACTTTTTGGTTTACCTTTACAATGGTTTTAGGATCACTAACAAAAGTAGTAGAAAGATGGCTAATATGTACCAGCCCATCTTGGTGTACGCCTATGTCTACAAAAGCCCCAAAGTTGGTTACATTAGTTACAATACCATTTAGTTCCATACCTTCTCTCAAATCTTTAATCTCCTGTATTCCGCTAGAAAACTCAAAGGATTCAAAAGCCTGTCTAGGATCTCTACCTGGTTTTTCTAATTCTGCTAAAATATCTCTTAGGGTTGGCAGACCAATACTTTCTGTACAATAAGTAGATAAATTCAGTTGTTTTGTTCGTTCAGGTTTTGAAATCAAATCGCTTACAGATGCTTTTAGGTCTTTGGCCATTTTTTCTACAATGGCATAAGATTCTGGGTGTACAGCTGTTGCATCTAGAGGGTTTTTTGGGTTTCGGATTCTTAAAAACCCTGCCGCTTGTTCATATGCTTTAGCCCCCATACGGGCAACTTTGGCAATCTCTTTTCTAGATGTAAATGCTCCCTCTTTGTTTCTGTGCTCTATTATGTTTTGTGCCAGTTGTGGGCCCAAACCGCTCACATAAGTAAGTAATTGTTTTGAGGCCGTATTTATGTCTACACCTACTGCATTTACACATGACATTACAACCAAGTCTAATGTGTTTTTTAGGGCATTCTGGTCTACATCATGCTGGTATTGGCCAACTCCAATAGACTTAGGGTCTAATTTTACCAGTTCTGCAAGAGGGTCAGCCAAACGCCTGCCTATAGATACGGCTCCTCTTACTGTTATATCCTGGTCAGGAAACTCCGCTCTTGCTACTTCAGAGGCACTATAGATGGATGCTCCGCTTTCGTTTACCATGACTGTGGTAATGTTTTGGAAATTTAACTTTTTTACAAACGCCTCTGTTTCTCTACTAGCGGTTCCGTTTCCTATAGCTATGGCTTCTATTTTATATTTTTCTACCAAGCCTTTTAGTATCATTTCAGATTGTTGTATTTGTTTCTGAGGCTCATTTGGGAAGATGTTGTGGTACTCTTCTAATTTTCCTTGTGCATTTAAAACCACTACTTTACATCCAGTTCTAAATCCTGGATCTAAAGCCAGTATTCGTTTTTCTCCCAAAGGAGAGGCCATAAGCAGTTCTTTAAGATTAGATGAAAAAACCAATATAGCTTCTTCGTCTGCTTTTTTCTTAGAGAGGGCTCTAAATTCTGTTTCTATGGAGGGTTTCATCAGTCGTTTGTAGCAGTCTGCTATGGCCATTTGAAGTTCTTGGCTGTACAATTGGCCTTTTATAACTTCTCTGCCTATAACTTGTGCCGCTAGGTCTGCATCTATAGACAAATCTACGGTCAAATAAGATTCATTCTCGCCCCTTCTAATAGCCAACAATCTATGAGAAGGCACTTTTGATAGTGGTTCTGTCCAATCAAAGTAGTCTAGGAACTTTATTGCCTCTGATTTTTTAGACGTTATTACTTTGGAACTAATGATGGCGTTTTTTTGAAATAACTTCCTTACTTTATCCCGTAATTCTGCTTTTTCATTTAATTGTTCAGCAATAATATGTCTTGCGCCTTCTAGGGCATCATCAAGATTAGTCACACCCAAAGCAGGATTTATATATTTTAGCGCTAGTTGTTTGGCTCCAATGTTAGACACTTGAGACAAAATACTAATTGCCAATGGCTCTAACCCTTTTTCTTTTGCTATGGTAGCTTTTGTTCTTCTTTTTGGTTTAAAAGGAAGGTATATATCTTCTAGGGTATTTAGACTTTCTGCTTTCTCTATATTTTTACTTATTTCAGCAGTTAAGTTTCCTTGCTCTTCTATGGTTTTTAGTATAAACTCTTTTCTTTTTTCTAATTCTATTGCCTCTGAGACATGGTCTTTTATTGCTGCAATTTGCACTTCGTCTAATGTGCCAGTCATTTCTTTTCTATATCTGGCAATAAATGGTATTGTAGCTCCAGTGTCTAGAAGCTCCCATGTGGGTTTTACTTTTTGTAAAGGTAAGGCAAGAATTAAGCTTATTTTCTGTAGTATTTTCTCTATTTGTATCATATTCTTGGCTGGGTATAAAGGCTATTTATAATAGCTTTTGAGTATTGAAATTTTATTCTTGCAAAGATGTTCTTAAAAAGTTTTTTTAATGTGTAGCTGAATTTACAGTAGATTGGGACTTTTATTTTTCTCTTATGTATTAAACGTAATAAAATAGTGTAATATATTATGTTAATATCCGTAATGATACCAGTATATATTATTTTTTTGCGAAAAGGATCGAAGCGGAGCTCTTTGTTGCTTTTTCAGCAACAAAAGCGAGAGCGTAGAGCCTGACCCGATAGG
>JAYVIQ010000192.1:0-4412 GCA_043770215.1 Cytophagales bacterium
TTTCTTAACTTAACGACATTGGCGTAGAGCCTGACCCGATAGGGTTTCGCCCAAAATCACTAATCAATTCCACTACTGGTACAATAACGGATATTCACAAAATATAAAAAGAAAATTTACATCTAATTTTAAAGAATACTAATCTATAAACGCATTTTGTTGAATTAAAAATTAGTCATTCATTACCTCTTCCAAAGCACGTATGTTTGTATGGTAGTGTAGTATTTTCATCAAAACTTCGTCTACAGTCGCATCTGGACAAGAAGCTCCGCTAGTAATCAAAATTTTTATCTTTTCTAATTTAGGCAAGAAAAAAGATTCTTTAATTTCCTGATTTTCAAAATCAAAATGCTGAATGTACTCTTTAGATAAAATTCTATCTGCACTATCTATATGAAAAGTAGGCAATACTTTGCCACACAGCTCTACTAAATGAGAAGTATTAGAACTATTAAACCCACCCACAACTATTGCAAGGTCTGCATCATGCTCTAAGAGGGCATATACAGATTTTTGATTGTCAGAAGTAGCATAGCACAATGTGTCTCTGGTGTCAGCAAAAACACTTTTTTCACCTATTTTTGATAAAGTAGCTTTTATATAATCTGCAATTTCCTGGGTGTCTGTTGCCAGCATGGTAGTTTGGTTTACTACCCCAATTTTAGTTAGATGTATTTTAGGATCAAAGCCATTTGAAGTTCTATCTTTAAACACTTCAAAAAAATCATCTAAAGCTCTTTTTCCTTCAATATACTCAGCCAAAAGCTTAGTTTCTTTTATATCTTTTATCACAATAGAAACCGCAAACGCTTTGGAGTGCGAAAAGGTAGCTCTTGTTTCTTCATGAGTAGGTTTTCCATGTATTAAAACCGTAAAATCTTCTTTGCCAAGCTTCTCAGATCTTTTCCAAACTTTTTCCACAAACGGACATGTGGTATCGTAAGATTTTAGTTCTATGCCTCTCAGTTTAAACTCTTGTTCTAGCTCTACAGTGGTACCAAAAGCAGGGATAACCACAATATCTTTTGCCGTTAAGGTATCGAAATCTATAATCCTATTGCCATAAGTATCCATTAAAAAAACTACCCCCATATCCAACAAGTCTTGGTTTACTTTAGGATTATGAATCATTTCTGAAAGCAAAAAGATACGTTTCTCTTTATTTTCTTTTATGGTTTTATATATAATTTCTATGGCATTTTCTACACCATAGCAAAAACCAAAATGCCTAGCTATAGTAAATTGTATTGGGCCAAAATCTAAAATTGTGGGAGAAAAATCTCTTTTTAGTTTATCTTCATTTTTTCGTCTGAGCTTAAGTTCAGAAATAATGGTACTTTTATATTTTTCTGGTATGTCAAAATTTTTCATCGAATAAATGCGTTAGCTACCAATAAATCTTCTGGTGTGGTAATTTTTATGTTTTTATAATCTCCTTCTATCAACTGGATTTTACCGCCATTGGCTTCTAAAACAGAAGCATCATCTGTAAAGGAGTCATTATACTCTTGAGAATAAGCAGCCAACAACAAAGTAGTTTGAAAAGTTTGTGGGGTTTGAATGAGTTTAAACTGCGTTCTGTCCTTAGATTCATTTCCTGACTTGCTAACAAATCGTATAGAATCTTTTAAGTCTACCGCGCAAATGGCAGAACCATATTCCTTAGCGGTTTGGAAGCTAGTATTTATGATTTCAGTAGTTACAAATGGTCTTACCGCATCATGTATTGCTACAACAGCATTTTCGGTAACAGAGGATAGTCCGTTTTTTACACTTTCAAACCTTGTTTTACCTCCAATTACAAGTTCTATATTTTCAGAATCACAGTGGGTTAATAGTGTATTCTTGAAGGTATTTAAATGATTTTCTGGCAATACAACAATGATATGGCAATTGCATTTCAAAAAAGTATTTATTGTATGCGCAATTATTGGCTTGTCTTTTAAAAAAAGAAATTGTTTGGGTATTTCGCTTTGCATACGACTACCACTTCCTCCAGCAACAATAATTGCAAACTTTTTTTCATTCATATGTTATGTAAAAATGCGTAAACTATTTTTGGAATCATAACTACAAGTTTTTAGGTTAAAAAATAAAAACCACTAAATAAACAAAGAAATATACATACAACATATATAACTAAGCTAAAACTAAATTTATCTTTCGTTAAAAAAGAGAAAAAATATTTTTTTAAACGATGGTACATGTATACTTTTTTGCTTAGCTAAATGTGCTATAATAGAAATACTTAGGCTAGTTTAAATAAGGACCCATAGCACTAAATTTTTCAATACGTGCGTCTATCCTATCTTGTATACTTATTTTAGAGTATTTTTTGTTAAACTCTAAGATTCTATTTTTTACCGTTAAAAACATTTCTTCTCTATTGGTATGTGCACCACCCAAAGGCTCTTGGATAATTCCGTCTATAAGCTTGTGCTCAGACATATCCTGCGAAGTTAATTTTAATGCTTCTGCAGCTTTTTCTTTAAAATCCCAACTTCTCCAAAGAATAGAAGAGCAACTTTCAGGAGAAATTACAGAGTACCAAGTGTTTTCTAGCATCAAGACTTCATCTCCAATAGCTATACCCAACGCACCACCTGAAGCACCTTCACCAATGATGATGCAAATAACTGGTACTTTAAGCATAAACATATCGCGTATATTTCTTGCTATAGCTTCACCCTGGCCTCTCTCTTCTGCTTCTAAGCCTGGAAATGCACCTGGTGTATCTATTAAAGTAACGATAGGTTTGTTAAATTTCTCTGCCATTTTCATCAACCGCAAAGCTTTTCTATATCCATCAGGGTTTGCCATACCGAAATTTCTAAGCTGACGCATTTTTGTGTTTCTCCCTTTTTGCTGACCTATAAACATAAACGTTTCTCCAGCAATATTGCCAAAACCACCTACCATGGCTTTGTCATCTTTTACGCATCTATCGCCATGCAATTCTATAAAGTCGTCGCATATGTTTTCTACATAATCTAGCATATAGGGCCTGTTTGGATGCCTACTCAGCTGCACGCGTTCCCAAGCAGTTAAATTATGGAAGGTTTCTTCTTTTAATTGTTGAATTTTCTCTTCTAAAATCTTAATACCAGCAGACATATCTACTCCTTGGTCAGATTCTAGCTGAATCATGTCTTGAAGTTTCTCCTGTAAATCTGCTATTGGCTTTTCAAATTCTAATAACTCCATAGTCTTATTTGCATTAGGTAACACACAAAAATAGACATTCATTAGCCAAACTATCTAATTAAAAGTATTTTTTTTTACCATTTAAAAATAGTTCTCCTTATAAGTGCTTGATAAACAGTAAAAACATAAAATATTTAATTATTTTTCATTTATAATGTTGTTTAATTAAAAAAACCTTGTACTTTTGTATCACAATTAGGAAGTCAAATTCTTAAAAGTAACGGTTTGGTAGTTCAGTTGGTTAGAATGCCTGCCTGTCACGCAGGAGGTCGCGAGTTCGAGTCTCGTCCATACCGCATAAAAGCTTAGAATTTATTCTAAGCTTTTTTTGTTTTTATGCTTTTTTACCAAGTTTTTCTAAATATCATGAGCAACTAAATTATCTTTTGGTAAGGCTTGTGGTGGTACGTTTGTACAGTCGATTAAGTTTATAGAAGTGGAATAGCTACAAAAAACGTCACGATTTTTACGAGTTCGCTATTTAACATTTACTTTTCTAACTTCACTTTTGTTTGCCTTGTATTTTGTACCATTTAATTACCCTTGGAATAGCTACAAAAAACGTCACTTTTTTTGTAGCTATTCCATTGTGTTTCTCAAATAGGCATTGACCATAAAGGATATTTAATTATTTACCTGAGTTCGATTAAAAAAACAATTGTAATTGGTCAGATTGTATATTTTCATATTTGATTGATGGTTTTTTAGGGAAGAAGCTGTAAGCGATTAAACCAGCTATCATAGTAGATATGAAGTTTCCAAAAGAGTGATGTGTAGAATGCTCAATTTGGCACATGTTTTTCAATTCATCATTTATGGTCTCAATCATAGATTGTTTTCTAAGCATAATCTTATCCTTCAATTCCATTAAACAGTTCTTCATATTGTTTCTTAAAGTAGTTATTAGATGTAATCCGTCAACAAACAATAGGTTAGTTAATTCTTTTGACAAATATCCTTTATCTCCATATAGTTTTCCTTTGATACAATTTATAAATGATTCTTTTTTAAGAGGTTGTTTATCATCTACGTTGGATTGAGTAATAATAAAATTCAATATTTCTCCTTTGTCATTTACGATTAAATGTAATTTAAACCCGTAGAAATAACCCATCGTAGACTTTCCTAATTCTGCTATGCCTTTAAAAACTTTGTTACGTTTAATTCTTTTGTTTTTACAAACTCTTATTGGTGTTGAGTCAATAAAA
>JAYVIQ010000193.1:0-32909 GCA_043770215.1 Cytophagales bacterium
AGACCGATGCCTAGAGTTTACCCAATACATAAAGCCCAGAATTACAGAACTTGAAAAACTAGTTTTGGAAAATAAAATATTTATAGAAAGAACGGCAAACGTAGGGGTATTGGATTTGCAAACAGCCATAAACTATGGTGTGACTGGCCCAATACTTAGGGCTTCTGGCTTAAAATATGACTTACGTAAAGTAGATGCCTACTCTGTATATCCTGAAATAGAGTTTGATATTCCAATTGGGCAAGGTTTGGTAGGAACAGTAGGTGATTGTTGGGACAGAAATTACGTACGAGTGCAAGAATGCAAAGAAAGCATAAAAATTATTGAACAATGCATTCTAAAGTTAACTACAGAGCACAAAAGAACTAGGGATTTCGACCCTAGAAGCGCTTGCCCTAAAAAAATATTGCCGTTAGAAAAAGACATTTATTTTAGAGGAGAAGCCACCAAAGGAGAGTTGGGGTTTTATTTTCGAACAGAAAAAAACCGAGATATTCCTAAAAGAGTAAAAGTTAGAGCCTGTTCTTTTTCTAATTTGGCTGTATTAGAAGAGATTTCTACTAATGCGTATTTAGCAGATTTTGTAGCTATAATTGGCAGTTTAGATTTTGTTTTGGGCGAGGTAGACAGGTAATAAGACTGGGGCGCAAAGAGACTGGCTTTTAATTGCTTCAAAATAAATTTTTTCAAACAAAATCAACCTAGATATAAACATAAATAGTGGCTACTGATTTAAAAAAACAAGAGTCTTGAATTTTGGAATTCAAGACTCTTAAGAAAAATATTTTTCGAAGGTAACCACTCCTTCTAAAACACATGAGGTAAACCACACCTCACTTCAAATATACTTCTTTTTATGGTATCAATCATTATTTGATTGTAAATAATTGAATATATTCAATATTCATAATCTACTTCAATAAAAATGATATACTAGTTATTTTAAAGTGTTTGCGTTTATATCAAATGCCAATTTTAAGTCATATGGAAGAGATGCAGTTGCTTTTGGGACTGTAAAATCAGCCTTAAATGTAACGTTTGTCTTTTTCATTGCTATTGTAGCTATAAATTTTACGGGTATTTCAATACCTTTTAACTTCAATAAGCCATTCACATCATAATTTGGTTGACCTTCCGGCACATCTAATCTTTTAGCCTTTAGTATTTTAAAAGTTGCTTCTTTATACTTCAATAGGTTCAATTGAGCATCTGAACGCATTTCAGTAATTAGCTCTCTATTAAAACCAGCATCTACAATGTCTTTACAAGTAAGTGACTGCATATTTATGTACGCAAAACCACTCAGTAGGGTTTTTACATCAAACTGGAAAGTGCCGGATTTGAATTTTAAATCTCCATGGTGTGTTTTGCCATCTTCTAAGGTGCTAACCCAAGCAATTTTACTTGTTGCAGCATCAAAGGTATAACCCGTAGGTAGGTTCACCATAGAAGACATAAAAAAGGCAATACTTGAAAATAATAGTACAGAAAGACAATAAAATCTCTTTTTCATAATTTTTATACGTTTAATTTATCTACTAATATACATTTTTAAGGAATAAAAATAATGCCAACTAAATTTAAATTGCAACTTCTCCTTTAATATGTGGGTGTGGGTCATAATCTACAAGCTCAAAATCATCTCCTGTAAATGAAAAAATATCTTTAACCGCGGCATTTATTTTCATTTTTGGCAATGGTCTGGCGTCTCTAGTTTGCTGCAAAGCTACTTGTTCAAAATGATTGCTGTAAATATGCGCGTCTCCAAAAGTATGTATAAATTCATGTGCTTCATAACCACAAACTTGAGCAACCATCATAGTTAATAAAGCATAAGAAGCAATGTTAAATGGCACACCTAAAAACACATCTGCACTACGTTGATATAACTGACAAGACAACTTACCATTAGCCACATAAAACTGAAACATAGTATGGCATGGAGGCAAAGCCATTTGATCTACATAAGCTACATTCCAAGCGCTTACAATGTGCCTTCTACTGTCTGGATTATTTTTTAATCGTTCTATCAGTAAAGAAATCTGGTCTATATGTTCGCCCTCAGGTGTAGGCCATGACCTCCACTGATACCCATAAACTGGGCCTAAATCTCCATTTTCGTCTGCCCATTCGTCCCAAATTTTTACTTTATTTTCTTGAAGGTATTTAATATTTGTATCTCCTTTTAGAAACCAAAGCAATTCATAGATAATAGAACGCAAGTGTAATTTTTTAGTAGTAATACAAGGAAATCCATCTTGCAAATTAAACCTCATTTGGTAGCCAAATACACTACGGGTGCCTGTGCCTGTTCGGTCACTTTTGTCAGTGCCGTTTTCCATAATGTGTTTTACTAAATCTAAGTACTGCTGCATATAATTAATTTTCTATTATCAGAAATGAAAAGGTATTAATTTGTTTTTTTATTCTTCAAATTGACTTTCGTCGAACTCATGTTTGGACAAACAATGCAAGCTACCTAAGCCAATAATGATATTTTTTGAAGGTATGCCCACCACTTTTCTTGTTGGGAAAACTTCTTGTATTACTTCTAAAGCTATAGAATCATTTGGGCAATCGAATACAGGTACTAATACTTTTTCATTGGTAATCAAGAAATTAGCATATGAACAGGGCAATATTTCCCCTTCGTATTTCAATTGATTTGGCATAGGTATTTTTACTAACTTAGGTTTGGTCCCGTCTGCCAAAACTAGATTTTCTAATCCATTTTCTATTATTTGTAAAGAGAGGTAATCATGGTGGTTAGAATCTTCAGTAGATGCATAAACTATAGTGCTGTCATTTACAAACCTTGCTATATCATCTATATGTCCGTCGGTATCATCTCCAGCAATACCTTGTTCTAACCAAAGTATATTTTTTGCGCCTAGATAATATTTAAGATTCTCTTCAATGTCTTCTTGATTTAGTTCAGGGTTTCTATTTATATTTAGCAAACAGCTTTTGGTAGTTAGTAAATCTCCTTTTCCATTTACTTCAAAAGACCCCCCCTCTAATACCATATCTAGAGAAATGGACGTTAAATCTATGGCGTCTGCAATAAGGTATGGTACATCATTGTCACTATCATAAGGCGGGTATTTACCTCCCCAAGAATTGTATTGCCAGTCTAATATTATTTTGTATTTGTCATCTATATTCCAAACAAAGTCTGGCCCATGATCACGCATCCATGCATCATTGGTAGGTATTATGTGCAAGACTATATTTTTTGTGTTTGCATTTATTACGTTTAAATGCATTTTTACATGTTTTTCATGCTCATCATCAAGCACTAAAATATTAGTTTCTACAACTTCAGCTAGTTCTTTGGCAAATAATCTGTATTCTAATTCTGTTTTTTTTAGAAATTCAGGGGTCCAAGTATCCTCATTATGAGGCCATGATAACCAAACTCTTTTTTGTTTTGCCCATTCTGGAGGCATAAAATAATTATTCATTGTCTGCTCTTTTTAATAATGATTGGTAAGTGTCTATTCTTCTATCTCTTAAAAATGGCCAACGATGCCTATAGTAAGAAGTTTCTTTAGTGTCTATAGAAATTACTTTAGATTCTTGATTTTCTATAGATGCTTGGTATAAGATTCTACCCATTGCATTTATTATTACAGATGTGCCCCAAAATTTCAAGCCATTTTCTTCTCCAATTCTATTTACGGCTACAATTGGAATTCCGTTAGAAATAGCATGACTTTGGTGCATAATTTTCCAGGCTTCTATTTCCTCATCTCGTATTATTTTTGGGTCATTCATATCCCAGCCAATTGCAGTTGGATAAAAAATTATCTCGGCTCCCTTTAGAGCTGTAGCTCTAGCAGCCTCTGGGTACCATTGGTCCCAACAAATCAAAGTGCCAATTTTTCCTTTAGAGGTGTCAAAAACTTTATACCCTTCATCTCCTGGCGCAAAAAAATATTTTTCGTAATATCCAGGATCATCTGGAATATGATGTTTTCTATAAATACCTAACTGCACTCCTTGGTCAAAAACAATGATGGTGTTATGATACAAGCCGGGCATTCTTTTTTCATAACAGCTTGCAATAAGTACAGTTTTTGTTTCTTTAGAGGTTTGAGCCAATGACTGTATTGTTTTTGAATTAGAATAATCATCTGCTAAATCAAAAAAAGCTGGATTTTCTTCAAAACAGAAATAATCAGTTAAAAAAAGCTCTTGAAGGCAGATGATTTCTGCACCCTTTTGAGCTAAGTCTTGAATTAAACCTATGCTTTTTTGCAAGTTTAACTCTTTTTGACCCTCACTACTAAACTGACAAATGCCAATGTTCATAAAATTTGTTCTTTTTATTTGGGTAAAATTACTAAATTGATTTCTCTTATGCTATAAAGTTATAAGATTGATTGGAATCAATGAAAATAATTGGACTTTTAAAATATTTTGGTAGAGAGTTCGTTTCTTTTTTATGGGCTTTAGTTATTTTACCATTCAAGTTTTTAAGGATATTTAGAAAAACTTTTCACCTTTCAAATTTGTTTCATTATGATAATATTTTTGCAATAGGGTCATTGTTACTCTTTTTATATGCCCTAAGCAGTATCAAATTTGAACTAGTAAATCCAATATCGCAAGCTTTTGATGATGTTGAACTTACGGATATATTGTTCTCTAACCCTTCACTTGAAAAAAACAAAGATTTAAGAATTGGCAGCAAAGATAATTTGGTTATTTTAGATAAAAACATAACCCTAGTAAATACGGGCAACTTAAATAGGTATGAAATTTCTGAAGTATTAAATTTCATAAACCAATACAATCCTAAAGTAGTTGCTCTTGATATTTTTTTTAATGAGGACCAAGCAGACTTTTTAGATTCTACACTCGCTTTTTCTTTTGCTAAAACAAAAAATCTAGTTTTTGTTTCAAGGTTAGATAGCTTAAATGAACCCTCTTATTATGAAAACCCAAAATATAGAGATGAAAATATTTACGCTTCAGAATTCAAAACGCTAGAAAAGTTTTCTAAATACGGTCATTCTGGCTTTGCAAATATGATGACCGATTCTAAATCAGAGCATATGAAAATTTGTAGAGAATTTTTACATACTGCCATAAGCAAAGATTTTAAAGATACATTACACTCTTGGCCAGTAGAAATTGTAAAAAGGTATAGGCCAGAAGCCATAAAAGAATTGTACAATAGAGACCGTAGGTCTGAAATTATAGATTTTGTAGGAAACATCAGTTTTCAAAAAGAGCTTTTGCCATATTCTCCAAACCCAGTGGCTACTTTTGAAAAGCCTCATTTTTATACAATAGATTATTCTCAGATTTTTAATTCAATACAAAATCCGAACTCAAATATAAAAATAGATTATAAATCACATTTTGAAAATAAAATTGTATTGTTGGGTTTTTTAGGCAGCAAAATAGACATAGAAGAGAGCGGAGAGGATATGTTTTATACCCCACTCAACGAAAAATATGTAGGTAAAGCACATAAAGATATGTTTGGCTTAGTTATACATGCAAATATTATAAGTGCTTTGCTTAGATACTCATATATAGATAAAGCAGGTGATGATTGGATGACGTTTATAGGTTTTATTACATTGTACCTAGTTTTTGCATCATACAGACCCATTTATGATGATCATAAGGTTTGGTATGATGGGTTATCCAAATTTCTAGGCATTTTTATATCTATGGCTATCCTATTTATTATTGGCATTATATTTGAAGAATTTAATTATCAAGTTACTTTTGGAGCAATTTGGTTTGGGTGTATTTTATTAGCTGGCGATTGGTTAGAAATTTACTATGGATTAATCAAAAATATATTCGAAAAATTAAAGGAAAGTTTTATTAGCACATTTTATAGGTAAATTTTAAAAGTATGAAAAAGTTAAGCTTAACCCTAGGTATGATTGTTTTGGCACTTGGTGTGGTTTTTAGTCAAACCAAACCTTATGTTTTTAAAGTATTGGCGGCCAAAGGGGTAAATCAAATTTTTACAAAAGGCACTTGGGTAAGCGTAAATGCTGGCTCATCTCTAGTTTCTGGTGAAAAAGTAAAAGTTGGAGATGGTGGTTACATTGGCCTTATTCATAGTTCTGGTAAAACAATGGAACTAAAAACTGCTGGAATATTTAATATTTCTGATTTAGAGTCTAAAGTAATTCAAAGTAAATCTACTTTTGGTGAGAAGTATGGCGACTTTGTTGCTGATGGTATGTTTGCTTCTAATCCTAATGCAACTAGCAAGTTCAATCAAACTGGGTCCGTATCTAGAGGAGATAATGCCGCTATTTTTATTTATGCTCCCAAGTACATAAAAGCACTCAAATCAGAACCCTTGACACTACACTGGAATGCATGTGGAGGAAACCAAACATTTACAGTTACTCTCTCTGATTTTTTTGGCACCAAAATTCATAGTTTTAAAACAACAACTAATGCGGCTACTATTGATTTCAATAAAATAACGTTTAATTTTGACAATGAAATGGATGCGAATACGCAGCATTCATTTTTGTTGAAAATTGAAAGCAATGTAAACCCAAGTTATACAACATCTTCTACTACAGAAGAGCAAAGTTATACTATAGAATTACTTAATGAAAATAAAGAAAAAGAAATAACGGCTAGCATAAATCAATTGAAATCTGGATTGGATAAAACTAGCGCCATGGATTTTTTGGTTTTAGCTATGGCTTATGAAAAACAAGAGTTAATGACTTATGCGGTAGATAGTTACGCAAAAGCTAAAGCCTTGGCACCAAATGTAGATGAGTTTTCTATACAATATGAAAACTACATAAAAACAAAATTAGGTGCCAAATCTCTAAATGGTATAAAAGGGAATTAAAAAATGATACTACTAAAAAAGCTATTGATTGTTTTTCTAATATCTAGTATAGTTTATTCTTGCGCCGCTAATATAAATACAGTAGACAGCAGAAAGAAAAAGTTAGAACAAAAAAAGAAAAGAAATCCAAATGATTGCCCTAAATTAGATTGTTGATTGCGTATGATAGATTCTAACATAGAAATTCTATCAATGCAAAAACAATTATTATCCTTAAACGAAGCAAATACGCATAGAAATTTACCATAATTCTTATGCGTATTTTCTTTAAATTTTATACGTAGTAAATGATAAGTGTAGCAATACGAAACGCATTTCAAAAAGCAAAAGAGCGCAATTGGGATAGAACATATTGGGCTATAGACATACATGAAACCATGATAAAAGCCAATTGGTCATCTACTGTGTTGCCCACCGAGTTTTATCCAAAAGCAATGGAGACCATGCGCTATATAAGTTCTAGAAAAGATATTGTAACCATCTTGTATACATGCTCGCATCCGCATGAGATAACCTTATATTTAGAAATGTTTCAAAAATTAGGTATTAGATTTGATCATGTAAATTCTAATCCAGATGTTGCCAATGGCAAATATGGATTTTATGAGTCAAAGCCTTATTTTAATGTTTTGTTAGAAGATAAAGCAGGCTTTGACCCTTTCCAAGATTGGGATGAAGTGTTCAATTCATTACAGGCACAACCTATTCTAAAAAAATCTATTGACCTTTGAACGTACTTTTCCTTTTTTCCAAAAAAGCATTTACCCCCTCTTTAAAATCGGCTGTTTTCATACACTCGCCAAAAAAATGCGCTTCTGTTTCAAAACCATTTGAGTTAGAAGATGCCATAATTGATTGTAAGGCGTAGTGAACCTGTATAGGTGGTTTTTTTGCAATTTGATTTATGATTTCATGACATTTAGCAATTAATTCATGAGGTTCTACAAGATAATTTAGTAATCCTATTTGTAACCCTTCTTGTGCAGATACTGTTCTGGTAGTACATATTATTTCTAAAGCCCTCCCTTTCCCTACTAGGTGCGCTAGTCTTTGAGATCCGCCATACCCAGGCACAATACCTAGGTTTAGTTCTGGCTGCCCAAAAACAGCATTAGAAGACGCAACACGCATATGGCAGGCTAGTGCCAATTCACATCCACCCCCAAAAGCAAAGCCATTTACGGCAGCAACTACAGGCAAAGGGCAATTTTCTATCAAAAACATAATTCTTTGACCTTCTTTGGCTATCTCTGTGCCATTTTCAGGTGTAAGCTGTATAAACTGGTTTATATCTGCGCCAGCTACAAATGCTTTCTCTCCTGCTCCAGTAAGGATAATGCCAGCAGCATCACCTAATTTTATATGAGTAAAAAAATCACTTAGCTCACTTAGCGTCTCAAAATTTAAGGCGTTTAGTTTTTCTGGCCTATTTATTGTCAAAATTAGGGCGTTTTGTTCTTTCTGTACGCTTAAGTTTAGATATGAACCCATCTTAGATTATTATTGGTAAAATTTAAATTAATCACATTTTCATGGATACAGGTATCTTACTTTTTATTTAAAAAAAAAGTAAAGGTTACGCTATGTAAACAAATGCAGTATATCTTGAATATTTTCTGAATAATATGTGCTTTCTATATTTTTTGTATAGCCCTGAGAATTTATCCATAGAGAATGAATACCCATATTTTTTGCTCCTTGTATATCTGTGTATGGATTATCTCCTATAATTAATGTTTTTTCAGGGTCTAATTGATAATGTGATAGAACATGATTGAAAAATTTTGCCTCAGGTTTTTTAGATTGAGTAGATTCTGAAGAAAAAATGTGTTCAAAGTATACATCTAACCCAGAATATTTAACTTTTTCTAATTGAACTTGATGAAAACCATTAGTAATCAAACAAATTTCAAAGGCATCTTTTACTAAATTTAGAAAATCTAAAGAATATGGAAGTAGAGCCCCTTTTTTTGGGCATCTAAATAAGTATTTATCTTCCAGTGTATTTGCTAAAATGTCATTATTAATATCAAAATTTTGTAAAAGGTCTCTAAATCTACGAATCCTCATTTCCTCTTTACTTATTTTGTTTTGATCAAACAAATGCCATATTTCTGAATTTATTTTTAAAAATGTTGTAAAAAACAGCTCTTTATCTATAGATTTTAGTTCATGTTCATGTTCTAAATATAGTTCATAAAGCGTGTTTTTACAGTTTGTATTAAAATCCCAAAGGGTGTGGTCTAAATCAAACAAAAGGTGTGTGTATTTGGCTCTCATTTATAGTTCTGGTAAGTTATATCTTTTTTGTAAGTTGTGTAAATGCCTCGTAGCCAAAGAATTGTTTGCATACATGATTTTATAATTCTCTAAATCACGTATAACTAAATCATCTAACTCTATGGATTCTACTACTCTAGAAATAATATCTTTATATTCTTCTTTTATGAGGTAATAAATCCATTTCTCATGTTTTTTTTGATATAAAACTCCAGAATTTTTTAAGTATGAAACATGCCTAGAAGTTTTTGTTTGAGTAAAATCCAAAATCATTTCTAGATCGGAAACACAAATCTCACCAAATCTAAACATAAGAGATAAAATTCGTAACCTAGATTCATCTGCTAATGCTTTATGGAGCACAGCTACTTTTTCTAGTCCCGAAACTTTTATCTTTTTTACTTTCATTATAACTCTATGAATCAATTTAAAGGAAAATTAAGAATTAATTTTCCTTAATACATAATAATTATGCAATTTCACGTTATATACTATGTTGAAAAAAGTTATTTTATTTATTCTACTTGCTACAAGTTTCTTTTTAGTTGCTCAAACAACCGTAGGGAATCAAAAAAAAGTCATTCAATTTTCGGGTATTGTAGCAGAGGGAGATTCACTTTATGGCATACCAGGTGCCGCCATCATATGTTTAAGTTCTAATACTGGAGCCAACTCTAATATGATGGGCTATTTTAGTTTGCCCGTTTTTGAAGGAGATAGTATTTTAATTGCTGCTTTTGGCTATAAAAAAAGGAATTTAGTTATACCAAAAGATTCTGGTTATAGTTACTCTGTAATGATTCAGTTACAAACAGATACCATAAAATTACCCGAGGTAGTACTTACAAAATTTCCTTCAGAAGAAATTTTTAAAGAAGTTATTTTGTCTATGGTTGTGGAAAACAAAGTAATTTATGACAACATGGAAGAAAATTTAAATGAACAAATAATGGCACGACTTATGCTTAAATCAGATGTGCCTCCATCTATGTCATTTAAATATTTTATGGATAAACAAGCTTCGGCTTCGCAAACGAAATATGTGATTACTATGAACCCATTGACAGATCCTTTTGCTTGGGCAAGGTTTTTAAAAGAAGTTCAGTATCAAAAAAATAGGAAAAAGCAATTAGAAAAAGAGAAAAATAGCAATAAAAATTATTGATGTTAAAAGAGAAGATTTTTTATGATGAAATTCCAGATGCTCTTTTTAGAAAGATGTTTAGAAAAAATGCTGTATCTTTTAGTCTGCTTTTCTGCATAACAATTATTTCCTCTTTATTTTTTTGTTTTTTTGTGATGCAAAATAAACAAAGCATCAAAACATATATATATATAAAAGATAAAGAAGTAAGAATAAAATCTAAACAAGTAGAGCATCAAAGACTAATTCGCTTACTTAAAAGTGATTTGGTTAGAGATCAAGTTGTGAAATCTAACCACTTAATAAAAACCTATAAATTAGATACTAACTACAAATATTATAAAATACAATTGGACAAACATCTTTATGATAACATGAAAATAGAAGAGCAAAACAATGAAACTATTTTGGTTATGTTTAAAAATGAAAACATAAATGTAACAAGACAAACCATTTCTGACTTGCACAAGTATGCTTTAAGGGCACTTAAAAATGAGTTTGGAAACGAATCTTTACAAATAGTTACAGAAAAGTACCAGTTAGATAATGGTTCTAATTCATGGTTTAAAAAGGCATTTTCATTAATTGTATTAATTAGCTCACCTGTACTTCTTATGTTTGTTTTATTTATGGCAATTAAAGAAAAAATTTTGTTGAATTTTAAAACATCTGTAAGATAAAACAGCCTCTAAAATATGGACTATTAGGAAGTAGCGCTGCCATAGGGTTGCTGCTTATAATGGCGAGCGTAATTTTTCAGTCGCATCCCCTTTTGTTTGTTTCTATATGTCTTTTGTTGCCTATTTCTGTATATCTTTTCTTGTTTGAGTTTAAGTATTTGTATTTTTTTATGGTTTTTTCTTTACCACTATCCATCCATCTGGGAGATATAGGTTTGGGTGTAGGTCTGAGTATGCCTGGAGAAATACTGATTGTTTTTGTATTGGTAGGTGTAGTATGGAGAATGATTTTTAAGTTTGAAGCGTATAAATTAATTCTGTTTCATCCTATTTCTTTATTACTAATAGCGCAACTAGTTTGGATGTTTTTTTGTACAATTACAAGCGTAATTCCTGAAGTATCTTCCAAATATCTTCTGCTAAAAATAATTTATTTATTGGTTTTTTATGTATACGGGGCACGGTTGTTTTTAGAGTCTGGTAGGCTTAAAACTTTTGTTTTAATATATCTTTTAGGGTTAATGCCAGTTGTATTTTTTACATGGTACAATCATTATGTATCTGGTTTTTTTTCTTTAGAATCATCAAACAGAAATTGCTACCCTTTTTTTAATGATCATACAATTTATGCGGCATGTTTGGCTATGTTGTTGCCTTTACTTTACACTTTCGTATCTCAAAAAAAACACATCTTTTTTCTTATAATTTCTTGTATTTTGCTAACTGTTGGATTGTATTTTTCCTTTTCAAGAGCGGCACTTGTAAGTGTTGTTGTTAGTAGTATATTATTTTTGTTTTTATTTTTTAGAGTAAAACTTAAGATTTTTGTAATCTCTTTTGTTATACTTTTAATTGTAAGTACGGCTTTATTTTTTTATGTAAAAAAAGATTTCTCTTGTAATAACGCATCAAAAAGAACTGATTTTTCTGCTATGGCATACAGTATTCTAGATTCTAAAAATCAATCAAATATTGAAAGATATAACCGTTGGGGAAGCGCATTTAAAATGTTTTTAGAAAAGCCAATAGTGGGTTTTGGGCCAGGTACTTATATGTTTGTTTATGGGCGTTATCAAGACAATAAAACAGAAATAAGTGTTCATGATGCTTCTATGGGAGGAGCTCATTCCGAGTATCTAAAGCCGCTAAGTGAAGAAGGGTTTATTGGTTTTGTTTTAGTCCTAGTTATTCTTGTAAGTGTGTTTATTAGAGGGTATCAGCTTAGTTTAGTCCTTGTAGGTATAAAAAGAAAAATACTGATAGGGGCAATTGTGGGGCTTTCTACATATTATGTGCATGGGGTTTTTAATTTCTTTTTAGATACTGACAAAGCCGCAGTACTTTTTTGGGCATTAAATGCATATATAGTTGCTCTAGATATTAGATATACATACACAAAAGAAAAGCAAATTCATATTTAAAAAAAAAATGTTAAGACCTTCGTTTTATCGCAACTCTGCAATTATAGTTCTGCCCCCTTTTGTTTTCTCCCCTAGTGTCACATTTATTTTGCTTCCAACAGGCACATAAATATCTACTCTACTACCAAATTTAATGAATCCCATCTCTTCTGATTGTTTCACTTCATCATTTGGTTTTAAGTACCAACATATGCGTCTTGCTAATGCACCGGCTACTTGTCTAAACAATATTTCTATGCCTGCATTGCTTTTGACAACCGTAGTAGTACGCTCGTTTTCTGTGCTAGATTTAGGATGAGAGGCAACAAGATATTTGCCTTCGTGGTATTTAAAATAGGTAACTATTCCACCAATTGGATTTCTATTTACATGCACATTTAGTGGGGTCATAAATATAGATATCTGTGTTCTTTCATCTTTAAAATATTCAGACTCTACTACATTTTCTATTACAACTACCTCACCATCTGCGGGGGCTATGACTAGGTCTTCTCCTGTTATTTTTGTGAAACTTGGGTTTCTAAAAAATTGCAAAAAGATAAGCCAAACAAAACCAAGAGCAACATATACAATACTGCTTATAGTACTAGATTCTATAAAACTATGGGTTAAATAACCACAGCCTAATGCAATAATTAATGTTATTATTAGAAATTTGTGGCCTTCTTTATGAATTATTGACATTGTGTTATACTAAAGTGAAATGATAATTAATTACTTTTTTCAATACGCAATATACGTAGCTATTTTTATAGAATCACAATCAATTTATATTTGTGTTAGTATTTCACAAAAATAATTGAGCTATATATGCAAATGGCAAAGCGAAAATTAGGGCATCAAAACGATCTAAAAAGCCGCCATGACCAGGCAATATTTTCCCTGAATCTTTTACACCTAAATTTCTTTTTATTTGCGACTCTACTAAGTCGCCTAGAATGCCTGAAACACTAATAAGTAGTGTAAAAAAGAACCACCAATATAAAGGGTAATCTGCTTTTGCTATGTATGTTGCGTATATATATACAATTATGAGTGCCAAAACAAAACCACCTACACTGCCTTCTAGTGTTTTGTTTGGAGAGACTCTTTGAAACAACTTTGTTTTTCCAAACAGTTTTCCAGCAAAATAAGCTCCCGTATCATTTGACCAAATAATAAGAAAAATACCTAATACAAGGTATCTATTATAATTCAATTGCTCGTATGAGGACTCTCCTTTGGATGCCAACAATAGCATACAACAAGGTACAGATATATAGATAGTTCCTAAAAAAGTAATGCCTAAAGATTCTATGAGCTTACGTTGGCTATCAAAAAGTAAAACAATAGGGATAGACATAAACAATGCAACCGCTAAAGCAATTAAATGATTTGTTAGTAAACCTACATTGCTTAAATACACTAAAAAATATAAAGATAACCCAAAGGCAAGTCCAAGCCATTTTAATGGGCTATATTGTTTTGTAATGGTATAAAACTCATTCAGTACCAAAAAGAGCATAAGCCCTATAATGCCAGAGAGCGTTTCATAATTATAAACCAGCATAAAAATTAAAACCGCCGATCCTAAAATTCCTGTTGCTAATCTTAATGCAAGATTTCTGTTTAATAAGGTTGATCTAGAACTCATTCTTTACAAAAGTTACGTTTTTTTGGCTAATTTTAAAATGCTTACAAGGATTTTTTTCTCCTTTCATACTTCTTTTTGAGCTGTTTTAAAATAAGCATTGCTTTTAAGAATTAAAAAATAAAGCGTAGCCACAAAAGCTATAGAGCTGATAACTAAACACGTACCATTAATTGCGCCTTTAGATTCAATATTAAAGTTAATGATTTTAAGTTTTAATAAGAGGTAATAAACAATAGAAAGAGCATTATTTAAAAAGTGCAGTAGCACTGGAATCATGAAATTTTTAGAGTAATGATAGCTTAAACCTAGTACAGTTCCTAACAATAACCTAGGTACAAAATCCGTTAAACTAAAATGCAAGCCACTAAAAATAAAAGCGCTAACAAGTATTGCAATTATAGGGTTCCATTTCATTTTTATAAGAATGTTTTGAAAAACACCTCTAAATATCAATTCTTCGCCCAGGGCGGGTAAAGCAGCTATAACAAGAAAAAGAGAAAAAGTCTGTCCTATGGTACGTACATTTAACATAGATTCTACCATTTTTTGTTGATTTCTTTCACTTAATAACATTTGCTTGCCAAACGCTCCAAAAAAACCATTCTCTATCCCAAGCACTGTAAATTCTCTTATTTTAAGGCTTAATGGGTAAATCAAAAAAATAAGGGCTACAGAAATAAAAATAAATATGGTTTGCTTAGATAGCTTACTTGAGGTATGAGTAAAAAAAGTCAAATCTTTTTTTACAACAAACTGCAAATATAGCAATGGTGCAAAAATAAATGATACCAGCATAAATACGCCTTGTAAAGCATGCGTAAAGTACACATCTGCATAAACAAAGTTAGGGTTACTGACTAAACTTTCCAATCTGCTAACCTCGAAACCAATATGAGGCAAAAAGACCACCAATAAGGTTACTAATTGCCCTAAAAACAACCCTCCAATGATGTACATTATAAAAATGAAAAGCGAATTTAATGGTGTGATTGAAGTATTTTCTTCAGTGTTGTAGTCAAATTTATACATCTTGTTGTAAATTTGAACTTTAATTGTCACAAAAACAATTGCTTTGGTAAAGATAGATACAATAGAACTAGGAAATTTTCCACTTTTGCTTGCTCCAATGGAAGACGTAAGTGACCCACCATTTAGAGCAGTCTGCAAAAAAAATGGTGCAGATTTAATGTACACAGAATTCATTTCCTCTGAAGGATTGATTAGAGACGCCATAAAAAGCAGACAAAAATTAGATATATTTGACTATGAACGTCCTGTAGGCATTCAAATTTTTGGAGGAGATGAAGAAGCTTTGGCACTTTCTGCAAAAATTTGTGAAACTGTAAACCCAGACATCATAGACATAAATTTCGGTTGTCCAGTTAAAAAAGTAGTGTGCAAAGGTGCTGGTGCCGCAATCTTAAAAGATTTAGATGGTATGGTACGGCTTACCAAAGCTTGCGTAAATGCGGTAAGCAAACCTGTAACTGTAAAAACCAGATTGGGCTGGGACGAAAACTCAAAAAATATTGAAGAGGTAGCAGAAAGACTTCAAGATGTTGGTATAAAAGCACTTAGTATACATGGAAGAACTAGAGCGCAAATGTACAAAGGAGAAGCAGATTGGACACTAATTGCCAAAGTGAAAAATAATCCAAGAATACACATCCCAATATTTGGTAACGGAGACATTGATTCCCCTCAAAAAGCCATAGAGTATAAAAACAGGTATGGGGTAGATGGTATAATGATAGGAAGAGCTGCCATTGGCTACCCTTGGATCTTTAGAGAAATCAAACACTATAGAGATACAGGTCTATTAATGCCTCCACCAACAATAGCAGAACGTGTAGAATCTTGTTTAGAACATTTCAATAGATCTATTCAATGGAAAGACGAAATATTAGGTGTTTTTGAGATGCGTAGGCACTATACAAACTATTTCAAAGGGCTTAGCCATTTTAAACCAATAAGAATGAAGTTGGTAGAGAGCCAAAATCCAAATGAAATACGTGAGATACTAGCTAGTATAAATCAGTTATTTACAGAAGAAAACATGATTTAGTATGGGTTTTAAAAAAGCACTTTGCCAACTTTTTTTATTAATTTCTACAAGTGCATTGCATAGCCAAGATTCTGTGCGTTTTTATAAAACTATAGATACTTTGTGCAGCAACTATTTCTATGGTAGAGGGTATGAAAATGAAGGGCACTCTAAAACGGCTGATTTTTTAATTAAACAGTTTCAAAATTCTGATGGTTTAGAGGTACAGCACTTTAGTTTTGAAATAAATCATTTTATAGGTGAAATGAGTTTGAAATTTAATAAGCAAAGTCTAGTTCCTTGCCAAGATTTTATACCAATAGCACAAGCAAGTGGTGGAGAAGCAAAGTTAAGGGCTGTTTTACTAGATAGTTTATTTTTCTTAGATTCATTGCAGATTAAAAAATTTATTGACAAAGATTTGAAAAAAAAGCCATAATTTATAATGATAAGTTTGAAGCTAAAATAACATCAAGCCCACTACTAAAAGAAAAAATATATTCTGGCTCAGGAGCATTGATAAAGTGTACAAATGGCGCAACTTTAAAAACCTTTAGCACAAGTGCTTGGATGCCACCTGCATTTTCAGTAGTTGATACAGTATATAAAAATCAAAAAAATATTACTTTTGAACTACATCAAAAAATAGATACCATAAACTCCAGAAATATTTCGGCTATTATAAAAGGGAAGGATACTACATTGCCAGAGCTTATTATTTGCGCGCATTATGATCATGTAGGTGGTTATGAAGGTTGTTTTATACCCGGAGCCAATGACAACGCCACCGGCTTGGCTATGCTTTTAGAGTTGTATCACTTTTACTTACAGCACCAACCCCAAAGATCTATTCGTTTTATTGCTTTTGGCGCTGAAGAAGTAGGGTTAGTGGGGTCTAAGTTTTATGTTCGGAATATAAAGAAAGAGGATATTTTTTTTGTTCTAAATCTAGATTTATTAGGTGCTGGTAGTGGGGGCATAACCGTTGTAAACGCAACTATTCTACCAGAACAGTTTTCTGAGCTAGAAAAAATCAACAAAGATTTAAATCTATTTCAAACCATAAAAAAAAGGGGCGAAGCAGCCAATTCAGACCACTATTATTTTACTAAAAAAGGAATACCTTCATTTTTTATCTATTCTAATGGAAAAGTTGGGGGCTACCATAATATTTCTGACACCCCTAATGCATTAGAAAAAGGCAATTTTAGTACTTTATTTAAATTACTTGAAGTTTTCTCAAATAAAATGTGTAGCCTAAATTATTGATAACGAATGAAATACAAAATAGTTTATAAATAACTATTTTTTTTTCTCAATAAAGTTTGACAAAATAAAAAAGATAGCTACATTTGTATCCCGTTCGAGAGAACGTTAAGCGAAAGTAGCTCAGTTGGTAGAGCACGACCTTGCCAAGGTCGGGGTCGCGAGTTCGAATCTCGTCTTTCGCTCTTCTCTTTTAGAGAAATCTTTCATGGCATTTGTTTTAAGAGAAAACTTATGAAAGAAAAAAAACTTGCTGATAATTTACGTTGTCAGTTTTGCCTGGATGGTGGAATTGGTAGACACGCAGGACTTAAAATCCTGTGACCGTTAGGTCGTGCCGGTTCGACCCCGGCTCTAGGTATGTCTTTGTAATTAAGCTCAATAAAGAAATTTATTGAGCTTTTTTTATGTTTAATTTTTTCAATTATGCTACTATCAACTGTTATATTCAGCACATCATTTTTGTGGTTTATAATTGCATGTAAATTGTTTAATTCATCTATTCTAAATAGAAACTAATTTAAAGGATTAGGTATGGTTTTTACTTATTGGTGTACTTAAAAACTTATACCATAAAGCATAATTAGGGCTTATCTTTTTTTAAAAAACGATTAATGGTCTCTTTTTTTCTTTTTATTAAATCAGTAATAATCTAGTATCTTTTACAACGTTTAAATTTTTTGAGTAATTAAGTGCGTATTCATAGGATTTCAAAGATATAAAATCAAACTCTTCCTGTGTGTAGCTAGAAAATCTCTCCAATGCTTTGGTAAAGTTGCTAGCGTCTTCTAAAGCTATTTCGTGGCCTAGATGTTGAATTTGTAGGTTTTTCCATGGGGTTTGGTCAGAAATAATAACAGGGCAGCCGTACTGCCAAGATTCCATAATTACATGTCCATAATTTTCATTTAGCGTAGGCAATAGTAGCACGTGCTGGCTGAGTAGTATTTCTTTTAAATCTGTATTGGCTACGGCACCTAAATACGTGTATTGTATATTATCTTTAAGCTGACTTATGGCCAATTGACATTTTTTCCAATAAGCTTCACCGTCTACCGGACCAATAATTGTAAAATTTATTTTATGTGTACTATTTACATTTTGTAATGCTTCTATTGCACCAAGCAAGTTTTTTTTTTCATTTATCCTTGAAAGAAAAAACACGTTTAATGTATTTTTTTCTTTATTTCTAGACGTATATCCTAAAGGAATACCAGGTAAATTGCTCGCTAATTTTATTTTTGTATCTAAACCAAAGACTCTTTTTATTTCTTCAATCTCCTCTTTAGCAGTTGCATGAAAAATAATGCTTTTGTCTAAACGAAAGAGGATGAACAAAGCTAAATACGTCTTTTTTTTGATTGGTTTTAAACTCAATGCGCCAGAGCCAAGCATACCTCTTGGGGCTAAAATAGTTTTTTTCATTAGGCTTTTGGCTACCAATAACGGAATTAATGAAAAAGAAATAGAAAACATGGAGTTAAGGTATATTGCGTTAGGGTTTATATCTTGTATTATTTTTTTGTAGTCTCCTTTTTTTCTTTTTTCTGGGCTTGTATATAAAATGCTATAGGTTTCTGTTTTTATCCATTCGTTAAGCGCTAAATTTGGGTATGCTTCTGTATCTCCTAAATCTCTATCAGATGTGACAATATAAAAATTAGTTTCAGTGGCAAGCTGGGCTACTATATTTTTAATGGATTGTATTGGACCGCCTGCTTTATAGCCTGGTAAATACCAATCTACAAAAATCAAAACACTAGACTTAGGGGGTACTTTTTTTTGATTCATGTTGTTTTTTATCAAAAATAATTAGGGCTATCAAAAATAGTAAAAAGAAGGAAGAAGACAACGAATTTTTAATTTCTTGTGATATTTCAAAAAAAAAATTAAGTGGGGGATATTGGCATGCAGCTGTCAAAATAAGTACACCTACATAACCAAAGCCGTAGATATAGCAGGTGAGATTTGTATATTTTTTTTGATTAAAGTAGAAATGCACAAAACCTAAGGCAGTAACAAAAGTAAAAACGATATACAAAAACATAGAATAACCTCTAGGGTCTTGTCCTGATATAAGTTCTGTTACCTTATAGCCATTCTGACCAAAATCATTTCTATGTATAAAGTTGTTAAGTTTTGGATTGGTTATATTTAAAATAGTATCTCTTTGTGCATATCCAACTAAAAAATTGATAGATGCACACAAGAAAGCAATTGTCTTTTGCTTTGAGCTCATTTTACCCATTTTATTTGTGATAGTTTATTTATCCAAAGCAGCCATAAACTAAAAACGAATCCATATACAAGGGCAGAAAAAAGCCAATGATGGCTAAAGTTTAAGTATTGAGGGTAATGTACATGTATTAACATTAAAGCCACCACTCTGCCTACATTTATTAAATAAATACCTAAACAACCCACAATTGATACAAGTATTTTTAGCAACCAATCACCTTTAAAACTCACCAAAAAAGCAACATATAAAACAAAAAGGATAAGCCCATTGCAAGAGTGGGCAATTTGTAGTTGGCACTTTCCATACATATAAAAGTAGTACATGCCTATTTCATTAATTTGTGATGTCATAGGGTAGCCTATCTCATTTAGTATACTCAAACTAAAAAGGGCTACATATTTGGTGACAAATTGGTCTGTTGCCCCATTTTCTTTTAGTGCAAATGCATAAATAAATTTCCAAAGCAGCATAAGAGCTATAAACTTTGCCAAAAACTGGGCTACAGGAGAACTATTTTTCCATTTTTCTGCTACAGTCATAATGTGTTATACATGTTTATGTATTGTTCTGTGATGTTTTGTATTTTAAAGCGTTCTATATTTTTGTAGCCAGCCACTATTTTTTCTTTTCTTAGATGTTCATTTGTCAGTAAAGATAATAAACCTTCTCTAATTGCTTGTACAGAAAATGGATCAATCAAAACGGCGCTATCTAATGCAATCTCTGGTATAGAGGCAATATTACTTGTAAGAATGGGCTTACCTAGTGTCTGAGCTTCTATTACAGGCATTCCAAAGCCTTCATACGTAGATACAAAACAAACAATATCACAGGCTAGATAAGACTGTATTATTTCTTCGAAAGTAAGATCATAGGCATTTGTGTACTTTATTTTGCAGTTATTTAGCAAATCAAGCTGTTTCTTATCTAGTTTTCCAACTATATGTAGCTCTATTGGCAAACCTTCTAGCGCTTTTATGGTTCGTTCTAAGTTTTTGTTTGGTTTAGTACCCAAGTGCAGGATTTTAAAAATTCCGTTTATAGGGGTAGGAGATTCAATCAGAAATTTTGCTGATTCTAATACTAAGCCATTTACTGGGTTATGAATGCATATTATCTTGTGCTTTGCCCATGGAATAAGCCTAGATAATTCTTGTTTAGAAAACGAAGAGATAACCGTTATTTTTTTTACACAAATGGCTGGCAACCAAAACCAAAGCAACTTTATGAGCCAATTTTTAATCTTATTTTGTCCAAATGCAGAATGTATATCATGAATGGTTAGCACGCATTTGCCACCCAAAACCAAAGCCATATAGTTTATTTCTCCTGTAAGGTGGGTTATTTTATTTCTATATTTAATCCCAAAACACAAATTACCAAGTATAGATTTAAAAGAGGCTCCACTGTAAGGTAGGTAATTGCGTGTAGTCTCAACTTTTGAACTTATTTCCTCTTGTATAGAAAAAAATAACTGCTCTATGCTATGAGCTCCTGAGCGTTTTTTCCTAAACAAAAAGTGGATAGGTTTTTTCATTTACTTCTATTGCCTAATTTTAATACTGATGTGTTACCGATAAATAGTAAAGATAGGTATTTGTTTTGCAGTGCAAGGAAATATAATCCTGAAGGTAATATAATAGAAAGGATAAGTGTATAGTAAATTGAGAAATTTAAAAAATTTGTACATACAATTTTTATAGGTAAATGTAAATACATAATTAGTAAGCTTGCATCCAACTATCCATCTTAAACTAAATAATATATCCCTATCAAAAATAAGGCAAAGTGCGATAAGGAAAAAAAAATATGGAACTAGGTATCCAATAATTTTATTCTTAATAAATAGACCAAAATTTTCTTTATCAGGAGTTGTAAACAAAAAACCACTCACCATAAAAAAGGCAGGCATATGAAACCAGTACACAAATCTTGAAAAAGAAAAAGAAAAATGACCAATGACAACTGCAATTATCAAAAACCCTTTTAAAACATCTATTTCATTTAGTCTGGTTTGAAGGTTATTTAAATTGCTATCTGACTTAAAATTCATAATTTATAGATTAAATTTAAATGTGCCATTTCAATTTGTTTTTAGCAAACCAAAGAAAAAGAGCAACTGCTAAAGAAGTTTTTACCAAATGATTTAGTACTACTGCTAACTCAATCTCGGCTTTTACAACTTGAAGAAAAATTAAGGGAATAAAGAAAAAAAGAATTGGGTGATCGATTGTCAATTGCACTAGTTTGCCCCAAAATAATTTGAGGAAAACTCCCCATAAACCCATAAAAAAAATAGCTCCTGTAACACCGAAATTGGCATAAGCTTCACCAAGAATGTTTATTGACATAGATGTTTTTTCATCTAACTCTAGGCCAGTATATTTTTTAAAGTTGGTTTGTCCACCAACTACATCTTTGTTTGGGGATAAAAATCTGGGTAGCAAGTTAGAAAATATGGCAGCCAAAATAGTCTGTCCATGAGCATAATCAACATATTTAGGAGTATGCAACATAACTGCAGAAATTATCCACCCCTGATTTAATCTATCATTTGTACTTTGGTCTTCTTTTTCATTTTTTATAATTCCTGAATCAAGTTCTTTATTTATTAAATTCAATGCCAAATCTAGTTTGCTTTCTGCATAGTTGTTCCATACATTAGATCTATACTCAGATTTTATAGACTGCAATACCATTATTGAAAATAAACCTATGGTAATGAAAGATAACTTAATTGCCAATGAAGGTTTTTTTCTGTATGACCAAATCATAAAGAAAAAAATACCCCAAAGCATTAGTTCATGAAACATTCCTATTGCAAGGGAGTGAAACACTAAAATTGCAAATACCCCAATGATCCAAAAGAGGTCTGTTTTTATGGTAGAAAAAAGCAATATACTTAATCCTACATACTTCATACTTGACAAAATAAAAAACACAAAACCTAAAGAAGCTGGCACAAATGAATTTAAAACAGTTGAAATTAAACCAATAACAATTATTGGTTTACCAAGATTAGAGCAAGCCTCTAATCTTGGTAATAATTCATCTGCTTTTAACGTTTTTATTTTTGAAAGCGCAAAAGTAAACAGGAAAAGAGCGGGAACCACAAAAGAAAAATAATACGCTTGGTCTACATACATGTAGTACCTGAAATGCTGTGTTTTTGAGTTATAACTTATCAGAGGAGATAAATACCATTGAAAAAAACAGATTAGAAGCATAAATTCTAATATAGGTAAATCATTGCCAAGCTTTTTTATGAACTTTAATAGTATATGACATAAAAGAATTGCTCCAATAATTTCCCAAAAATATGTCATTTTACTGTTATGTATTAAAATTACTGTTCCAAACAAAGTTAATCACTGACACATTAAAAAACTAATGTAATTGTGTTATGAATGTAGCCAATTAGAGCTATTGGTTTATAATATAGCTCGTGTAAAAAAAAGACTTTATTAATTTCCTCCCCTATAAATTTGAATAAGATTTCTTTAAGCAAGTTTCCATCAAGCTTTTAATTTAGAAAGCGTATTGAATTTGATAGTGAAGAATCAGAAAAGAAAACAAAGGGTTCTCTAAATAATCATAAGTGCACGAGCACGAAATTCTGTTGCATACCTATAAACAAATAAAGCGATTTCAAAATCGCTTTATTTGTTTATTAATCTAGATATAAACTATTCGTTTATTGTTATTTTTATGATTTCATCACCTTGTTTTATGGCATCTATTACCTCTAAACCTTGAGTCACTTTTCCAAAACATGTATGATTTCTGTCTAAATGTGATGTGTTATCTCTGCTATGGCAAACAAAAAATTGAGATCCACCAGTGTTTCTTCCGGCATGAGCCATAGAAAGCACACCTCTTTCGTGGTGTTGGTTTCCGCCTGTTAGTTCACAATCTATATGGTACCCTGGTCCACCGTCTCCTCTTTTGTTTGGGCAACCACCTTGGATAACAAAATTAGGAATTACTCTATGAAAGTTTAGTCCATCATAAAAGCCAGATTTGGCTAATTTTATAAAGTTTGCTACCGTATTAGGTGCGTCAATTTCGTAAAACTCTAAAGTCATTATGCCCTTAGAAGTGTGTATTTCTGCTGTTTTCATAGCACAAATATATGTTTTTGAATTGTATTTTTAATGCTCTAATGTATTTTATGGAAAATTTCTAGAGATTTATTGTTCTTTTTCGGTGATGTTTTTTTTATTTTTTCTTTCTCTTCTGCTTTTTTTCTCAGAAACTACAGGCTCTTGTGGTTTAGGCTCGGGTTCTTGACTTATAGTTTCTATTACCTCGCTATCTGTTTGTACAGACTCCATGGACAATAATGTGTTTTTTGTTTCTTCAATAATTGGAGCTTCTTCTTTTACTTTTTGCTTACGTTTTTGTAGGGGTGGTTGTATCTCTTTTGCTGCTACTGTAGCTGCAACTTTAATAGGGGCGGTTGCCGAGTCTTTTTTTACTGAATCAATTAAAGTAATTTTTGGAGGTAATATTTTTTCTTCAGTGGTAACTACGTTCGTTTTTTTTATGGTGGGTGTATCTGATTTTATTTTTTGTACAATAGTAGGTTTAGTATCATTTTTTTGAATTAATAAAACACCTAAAAACACTGCTGCTATGCTTGTACTTATGGCAATAGCCCATTTCTTCCAATTGCTTGTTTTTATATGCTCTATTAATTTTTTTTCTAATGTTCTATCAAAATCTATATGGTCTAAAGATTCTATTTTACTTTGTTTCCATTTATTTAAACAAGTAAGCGTGTTTTCATTTATAGCAAAATTGGATTCAAATTTCTTTTTGTCGTCTTTGTTTAATAAATTTTCTAAGTAATCAAAACACCACTGATCTACAGATGTGTCTAAAATTTTATCATCTACAGAAAAACTGTGCATGCCTACTTCTAAAAATCTTTTTCTACCTCTAAATAAGCCTGTTTTTGCTAAACTTAGGTCTAGCTCAAGAATTTCAGCTATTTCATTGAACTCACATTTGACAACGTCTCTTAGTAAAATAATAGATTTATATTTCAATTTAAGCTTATCCAATGGGTCATTTGCTGTAAAACCTATTGCCTCTGATTGATAATTGAACAAAATAAATTCTTGAGGCGTATGCGTATATTTTTTTATTGTTCTGATGTGGTCTATGAGTCTACGATAGGCATTTTTGAATAACCAAACTTTGGTTTTAGATACATTTATGCTGCCTACTTTGTCCCAAAAGTCATCAAAAGTTTTAGTTAAAATAGATTGACATACTTCTTGATGAGAGAAATTGCTGTATAAAAATCTGTAAACAGCTGGTGCGTATTGGCTCACTGATTGTATGTAATCTCTATCATTCATAATTTAAGCTTATTAAAAGTGTACAATACCTTTGTATCTATACGTATTCAATTTAAAGATAAAAACAAACTTATCAAAAAGTTATCCACATTATTATAACATATTTATTTGCTGGCTTAAATCTTAAGACTTGATTTTAGTTCCAATGCCTTTGTATTACTTCTATAAATTCAGTTTGAAACCCGCTAGAACATACAATTTCTAGACCATCATAAATGTCTGGTTCATGACTAAAGTCGCTTACTATACCGCCTGCTTCTCTAACTATTAGTGCCCCTGCCATAACATCATATGGGTGTAAATTAAATTCAAAGTAACCATCAAATCTTCCGCAGGCAACATAGCATAAATCCATTGCTGCAGAACCAAATCTGCGTAAACCATGTGACCTACCCAGTATTTCTTTCATGATAGAAAAATAATTGTCTGCTTTGTCTAACAAAGAATATGGAAATCCAGTGGCTATCAAAGAATCTTTCATGGCATTGCAACCAGAAACCCTGATTTTCTCTTCATTCATAAAAGCACCTCCATTTAAGTATGCAGAAAAGCATTCATTTCTATTGGGCTCATGTACCACACCCACCAAAATTTCTCTTGCATTGCATAAAGCCACAGAAACACCAAAAAATGGTACTAAGTGAACGAAATTATTGGTGCCATCCAATGGATCAATTACCCAATGTAAACCCTCTGTATTTGTATTTTCGGTTTCTTCCTCTGTTAAAAATCCTGCATTAGGTACTATTTTTTGTAAGCCAGAAACTAGTCTATTTTCTGATTCTCTATCAACATAAGAAACAGGATCGTTGTAGCCTTTAGAAATGATTTTGTTTCTATCAAAATTTTGAAGTTCTGATACTTGAAATTTACCCACTTCTTTTGTGAGTTCGCACACTTGTAAGCGTATTGAATTTAGATCTAGCATTATTTTAAAGTAATTTTTTAATGATTATAAAAACTAACAAGAATAAAAGAAGAAAGGATGCTATTTTACCTATATAATCTCCATGATTAGCGTAAAAAGTAATGTTGGTATTCCCTAATACTATTTCAGATTTTAAGCAGGCGTTTTGTCTATATTCTGTCTTAAGAAAATCTTCTCCTTTAGCATTAAAAAAGCCAGAAAATCCAGTGTTAGCACTTCTGGCAATGGGCAATCTATTTTCTATAGCTCTTAGCCTTGCATAATCATAGTGGTGCCTGTGGCCCTCTGTGTTATTCCACCAATCATCATTGGTAAGAATAAACAAAATTTGTGCGCCATTTTTATTAAACTCTGCTATATGCTCTCCAAAAATACTTTCATAGCAAATAGAGGGGGCTACTTTTACTCCGTTTTGGTTTGTAAATGGGACTTGATATTCCTGACCAAAAAAATGCCCAAATCCTACGCCGCCTAATATTGCTTCTAAAGGCGTTATAAGCCAAGGAAAAGGAACTTGCTCAGCACCCGGAACAAATTTGCTTTTATGGTAAATAGATATAGAATCTTTGGAAAATAATAGGGCCGAATTGTAGCTCTCATAATAGCCTAAGCCTTCTTGAAATGAAGCAAATTCTGTAGGGTTTTGTTGATCTTTACATAATTCATAGCTATCAAATCCAGCAACAAGACTTAAGTTAGGATAATCCTTTAAAAATGTTTTTAATGCTCCAAAATACTCGCCGCTTTTGAAGTAACTTTCTCTATGCGAGCCAGAAATAGAAGTTTCTGGCCATACCAAAAAAGCAGTTTTTTGTGTTAGCTTTTCTCTAGATTTTTCTATCATGATTTTCAATTGCTCATAATAAGGAATAAAGTCTTTTCCAGCACTCCATTTTTGTGTAAATGTGTTGAAATTAGGTTGCAGCACTACTACTTCTACAGTATTTGAACTGTTAGATGGATTTAATTCATAATTTTTGAAAATAAGAAAAGACACAAAAATGGGCAATAAAAAAATACCTATGGCAGAAAGCACTTTAAGTTTATTCATGTCTGAAAAAATAGAATACAACAAGGCACTAACAATCAAAATCCACAAGGAGCCTCCTGCTGTACCTGTGTATTCGTACCATTGTACTATTTCTGGAAATTTTGCTAAGCCATTGCCAAGCGTAAGCCAAGGCCATGTTAGAGACCAGTTATGATGTAAGTATTCAAAACCCAACCAAGAAAAGACAAACACAGGCATAACTAATTTTTTCATCCCTGTTTTGTAAGCAAACTTCATAAAGAAAAAAGGAAGTGTCATTAATGCAGCATTGGCTAAATTTGCCATTAATAAGCCTCCTATTGTTGCATGATATAGCCACCAGGTTCCAAGGGAATTCCAAGTTAGTAATCCTAAATAGAGAATAGAAAAATAAGCAAGATTAGAACGTTTGGTTTCAATTAGTATCATGGCAGATCTAATGAATAAAGCCATACCAATAAACAAAAATGGAAAAAACGGACTGGATGGCCACCCAGCCCATAGGCAAATACCTGCTAGTAATGAAAGTAACAAAGGGTTATTATGTGCAGATTTCATGTGTACAAATTTTCTATAGATGAAAGTAGTAAAAGTAATTGAAAACAAATAGGAAAAGTGAACAACTATTTGGTCTGTTTTTATGATTATTTTAGAGTATTTACAGAAATATGAGGGTTAGATTTATAGAAAGATATCACAGAAAGTGTTTTATTTAGCTTGAAAGAAATATTTTTTTAGGGGTAAATTTTTTAGAAGTGTACAAGCGCTAGAAAGTTTATATATTCGTAACACTATTGTTTTTTTTACGTTAGTAAAATAATAATAATATGTTGGACACAATCATTTAATCATCTATAAAATTATGACATCTGATCAGGAAAATGAGCAAAAGTTAAGAACCGCCTTCAAACATAAAACTTGGAACGAGGTAAAAACAGAAAATACTTGGGAAATTTTTAAAGTAATGGCCGAGTTGGTAGAAGGATTTGAGACTCTTGCTAAAATAGGTCCCTGTGTTTCTATTTTTGGTTCTGCAAGAACTAAGCCAGACAATAAGTATTACATTATGGCTGTAGAAATGGCCGAAAAACTTGTAGAAAACGGATACGGAGTCATTACTGGAGGCGGACCTGGCATCATGGAGGCAGGAAATAAAGGAGCGCATTTGGCCGGTGGTTCATCAGTTGGCTTAAATATAGAATTGCCTTTTGAACAAAATGGTAACCAATATATTGATAGAGACAAAATGATTAATTTCGACTTTTTCTTTACAAGAAAAGTCATGTTTGTTAAATATTCTCAAGGTTTTATTGTAATGCCAGGCGGAATGGGTACAATGGACGAACTTTTTGAGGCAATTACCTTAATACAAACGGGTAAAATTGGAAGGTTTCCAATTATTTTAGTTGGTAGTAGCTATTGGGGGGGGTTAATAGACTGGATAAAAACATCTATGTTAGAAATGGAACACAACATCAATCCAGAAGACTTAAACCTAATAAAAATAGTAGATACTACAGAGGATGCTATAAAAATTATAAATGACTTTTATGGCAAGTATTTATTAAGACCAAATTTCTAGGTACTAAAAAAAATCCCCATTTAAGCTTTAACTTAAAAGGGGATTTGAAATTTAGATAACATCTTTTACAGCCCAAATGCCTCTTTTACAGCATCTACATAATCTAATTTTTCCCAAGTAAAAAACTCAACTTCGCGCTTTACTTTATTTCCTTGAGCATCTTCAAATTCAACAGTGTCTATATAAGATTCTCTACCCATATGGCCATAAGCCGCCGTTTTGGAATAGATAGGGTTTCTTAGTTTTAGCCTTTGTTCTATCGAATAAGGTCTCATATCAAACACTTTAGAAACAATAGCAGCTATTTCACCATCTGTTTTTCCTAGTGTAGAAGTGCCATACGTATCTATGAATATACCCATTGGTTCTACTACACCTATGGCATAAGAAACTTGTACCAAAACCTCACCAGCAACACCAGCGGCCACCAAATTTTTAGCAATATGTCTTGTGGCATATGCAGCAGATCTATCTACTTTAGATGGATCTTTACCAGAAAATGCACCTCCGCCGTGTGCTCCTTTACCACCGTAAGTATCTACAATAATTTTACGTCCTGTTAATCCAGTATCTCCATGAGGGCCACCTATAACAAACTTTCCTGTTGGGTTTATATGGTATTTTATATCGTTGTTAAAAAGCTTTTGTAATGATGGTTTTAACTGGCTTTTTATTTTAGGAATTAAAGTTTTAATAATATCATTTTTAATTCTTTCAAGCATAGCTGGTTCGCTAGCAAAATCGTCATGTTGAGTAGAAACTACTATTGCATCTATTCGCATAGGTACATTATCATCAGAGTATTCTATAGTTACTTGAGATTTTGCATCTGGACGTAAATAAGTCATTATTTCGCCTTCTTTTCTAATTTTAGCTAATTCTCTTAGAATCCTATGAGATAAGTCTAAAGCCAAAGGCATAAAGTTATCTGTTTCGTTGCTTGCATAACCAAACATCATTCCTTGGTCTCCAGCGCCTTGCTCTTCTGGATTTGTTTTATCTACACCTTGGTTTATATCTGCACTTTGCTCATGTATAGCAGAAATTACTGCACAACTGTTTGCTTCAAATTGATATTCTCCTTTAGTGTAGCCTATTTCAGCTATTGTTTTACGAGCAATTTTTTGAACATCTAAATGAGCAGAAGACTTAACTTCTCCAGCCAATACCGTCAAACCAGTAGTTACTAAAGTTTCACATGCTACTTTGGAAGATGGATCAAACGCTAAGTAATTGTCTATCAATGCATCTGATATTTGATCGGCAATTTTATCTGGGTGTCCTTCAGAGACTGATTCTGATGTAAATAGATATGGCATAATTCAATTTTATAAAACTCCTACGAACTTACGGCTTTAAAATCTTATTTCAAAACAAATGAAAGCATTCAGATAATGGCAATTAAGTAGTAATTTATCTTTTTTTTGATCCTTTCTATTTACACTATTTAAAACATTTTGAATCAATGAATCCAACTTTTTAAACTTTAGTTACTTTACACAAATGCTTACTCTAATTTATTTGAAGACTTTTCTGATTTAACAGAAGTACTTTTTTACATTGTTTTGAAATAGGTATATTTTTTTAGTATGCATGCATAACATTTTTTTTACTCGTTCGTATAAACGTAAATGAACAGAAAGAAAACAGTTTGTTACAACATTAAAGCAGCTTGGCATACCATTTCATGTATGTACAATGGTTTTGGTATAGAACATAATGTTTCTATTTCTATGGGATACGTACTTATAAATCTTTCTACAGAAAAAAGTGTCCCATCTACACATATTGCCCCATTGTTAGGCATGGAGGCAAGAAGTTTAACTAGATTGTTAAAATCTATGGAAGAACAAAAACTGATAAAAAAACAAATAGATATTTTAGATAAAAGGCAAGTAAATATTTATTTAACAGATACAGGGAATAAAAAAAAAGCAATAGTTGCTAAAATTATCAAAGATTTTAACCATATTCTACTGTCAAAAATTGACAAGAGTGAGCTTTTGATTTTTAACAAGGTATTGGAGCAAATAACAAATATTACAGAACATAACTTTAAAGAGGTATGAAAAGAAGATCAATTAAGAAAGCGGCTGTTGTGGGTTCAGGGGTTATGGGTTCTCGCATTGCTTGTCATTTAGCAAATGTGGGTATAGAAGTTTTGCTTTTAGACATTGTTCCTAAAGATACAAACGATGCCGAAAAAGCTAAGGGTTTAACACTAGAGCACCCGGCAGTGCGTAATAGAATTGTAAATGAAGCCTTACAGTTTGCAATAAAATCTAATCCTAGTCCTATCTATCATATAAGTGTTTTAGATAGAATTTCTATTGGTAATTTAGAAGATGACATCTCTAAAATTAAATCTGTAGATTGGATTATAGAAGTAGTAGTAGAAAATCTAGAAGTGAAGCACAAAGTATTTGACAACATAGAAAAATACAGAACGCCAGGTACACTTATTACTTCTAACACCTCTGGCATTCCTATAGGCTTAATGGCAGAAGGAAAAAGTGATGATTTTAAAAAACATTTTTGTGGTACTCACTTTTTTAATCCTCCAAGGTATTTAAAATTATTGGAGGTAATACCTGGGCCAGACACTCACCCAGATGTGGTGGAGTTTTTTATGGGTTTTGGAGAAAAATTTCTAGGCAAAACTACTGTTCTGTGCAAAGACACACCCGCATTTATTGCCAATAGAATTGGAATTTATTCTTTGATGAGTACCCTAGAAGTTGTTGAAAAGCTAGGTCTTACTGTAGAAGAAGTAGATAAGCTAACTGGCCCAATCATTGGAAGAGCAAAATCTGCCACCTTCCGTACTATGGATGTTGTTGGTAATGATACGCTTATAAAAATTGCAAACAACCTTCACCAAGCATTGGCACAAGATGAATGTAGAGATACATTCAAATTATCTCCAATGCTTCAAAAAATAGAATCTCTTAAGTATTTTGGAGATAAAACAGGTGTTGGGTTTTACAAAAAAGACAAAGACGCAAGTGGTAAAACGGTCATAAAATCATTGGACTTGGCTACTTTTGAATTTAAAGAGCAAGCAAAAGTTTCATTTGCAACACTAGAAGCAACCAAAACTATTGACAATGTAAAGGACAGATTCAAAGTATTATTGGCAGGCCAAGACAAAGCAGGAGAATTTTATAGACTTACCTTTACCCAACTTTTTGCTTATGTAAGCCAAAGAGTACCAGAGATTACAGATCAATTATTTAAAATAGATGATGGCATAAAAGCTGGTTTTGGTTGGGAAGTAGGAATTTTTGAGATATGGGATATACTAGGAGTTGAAAAAACACTTGGTCAGATGCAAGCTGCTGGACTTAAAATAGCACCTTGGGTAGAAGAAATGTTAGCAAAAGGAAACAACACCTTTTACAAAACTGAAAATGGCAAAAAACTGTATTACGATCAGGACTCTAAGCACTATGAGCCAATACCTGGTCTAGACGGATTTATTTTGCTAGAAACCTTAAAAGCCAATAAAGTGGTTTGGCAAAATGCTGGAGCTAGTATTTATGACATAGGAGATGGGGTATTGAATTTAGAATTCCACTCTAAAATGAATACGCTGGGTCCAGATGTGGTGCAGGGGATAAACAAAGCCATAGATTTAGCAGAAAAAGAATACAATGGTTTGGTCATTGCAAACGAAGGGGCAAACTTCTCTGTAGGAGCAAACTTGATGATGGTTTTTATGCAAGCTGTAGAACAAGAATTTGAAGAATTGGATATCATGATTCGTCAATTTCAAAATACTATGATGCGTGTGAGATATTCAGATATTCCTGTGGTTGTAGCTCCTCATAATATGGCATTTGGTGGAGGTTGTGAACTAACCTTACATGCAGATAGAGTTCAAGCGCAAGCAGAACTATATATGGGGCTAGTAGAATTTGGGGTTGGATTGATTCCTGCTGGCGGAGGAACAAAAGAGCTAACTTTGCGTGTATCAGAAAACATAGAAAGCGATGATATTATAGTCAATTCATTTAAAAATGCTTTTTTAAACATTGCTATGGCAAAAGTTTCTACTTCTGCTAGAGAAGCATTTGATCTAGGTTTTTTACAAAAAGGAGATCAAATATCGATGAATAAAAACCGACAAATATCAGATGCAAAACGTCAAGTTATTTCATTAGCTGAGCAAGGATACACTAGACCTGTTATGCGAAAAGACATACAAGTATACGGGAAACAGATTTTGGGTATGTTTAATGCAGGAGCAAATGCTATGTTGGCGGGTAAATACATTTCTGCCCACGACCATAAAATTTCCATGAAACTAGGTTATGTAATGGCGGGCGGAGATTTATCTGCACCCACAAAAGTATCTGAGCAGTATTTATTGGATTTAGAACGAGAGGCCTTTTTATCTCTTTTAGGTGAAAAGCGCACATTAGAAAGAATACAAAGTATGCTCAA
>JAYVIQ010000194.1:0-3617 GCA_043770215.1 Cytophagales bacterium
TTACCATTACAGGAAACTGAATAAAATCATCATGTAATCCATTGAAATAATATTGCCCTGCTTTTGGCGTACCTGCTTTTGTCCTAGTCAAACTCATTAGTATTGTATCGCTTATTATTCTCATTAATGCAAAACGTCTGTCTGTTCTGTATGTGTTAGTCCAATTGGCAAAACGTTGCTCTGAACCATCTCTCATAAGCGGATGGCTGGTAACAACGGAAGTATTCTTTTTGCCACTAAACGTTCCGTCAGAATCCCACATGACAAAATTCCAAATTTGTGGCTGAGACCAATGAGATAGACCATAAGAACCTTTTACAATTTGAGTAAAATCATCTAAAACAAAATTTACAGAACCTACAGGATCCATTGTAGCGCCTGATATTTTGTAGTTGACGTGTTTAAGGGAAGCGCCTCCTGGATTATCAATAAACGAACTATTGCCACTATTCCAACCTACAAAGTGACAATCTTTGAAAGAACAAGGTCCATCATAAGGTCTTAGCACGCTTCTTAATCCACCCTCAAGGGCTTTTTCGCCAGATCTAGCCACAAAAACAGATTGTTCCGAGCCCGAATAATTTGCCTGCCATTGGTCTATTACATTATCTACATATACATTGTTATGAAAAATCACTCCTTCAGTAAATTCCTTTCCTTGACCAAGCCCACCATACGTAGCCAAATCGCAGGCATACCATGTACTTTGGTCTACAAACGTCTATCTGTACGCTCCCAAGCCATATTTGCAATAATGCTATGTTTACCAGATAGTTGATCAAAAATATCTAAGCCACTAGTACAGCTATGTGCTTTGTTTCCTTTAAATAATCCCAAAGGTTCTCTAAAAGGTTGCAACCCTGCAAAACGAGGAATACTTGAAGATGGAGCTAATGGCGATCTAGGCATAATGAACCAATATCCTGTCCCGTCTGTACCAGCAGCCACATTATTCTCAAATATATTGTTTGGGTTTGTGATCCAAAAACTTGCCGGACTTCTGTTTTGAACAATATTTAATTCATTGTCAGATGGTGTTAATTCTTCTCCTGCTATCGGTCTTCTGGTTAGCAATACTACATTACCTCTTATGACATTGAAACGCTCGCTTCCATCTTCTAAAAAAACACCATGGCCTATATGATCATAAAAAAAGTTATTTTCTACCAAAGCAGATTCAGTACCATGAATAGTAATGGCTCTATTGTAAGAAATATGTACACTATTGTTTTTAAAATATTGCCCAGCACCATTTTCTTGAAGCAAATGCCAGTGAAAAGGGTAGCTGCCTAAAACACTTTTCTGCCCCATTCTAAACAGTTCTACATTTTCTACATGGGCAATGCCATTAGACATAATCATGATGTGCCCACCATATCCATTCGTTTCAGAGAAATCATCGCCCTGTATTTTTATATTTTTAGACAGCAAACCTACTTCGGCTCTCATATCTGCAGTCCAAGTTTTGCCATCTTTTGCTCTTGTGTAGGTTTTTATGGTTCCTATATGAGGAAAATCAAGAGGTTTATCTAATGTAAAGACTTTATTATCTGCACTAACATCTGTTATAATCCTTTTCTCACCTTCGTTTTCGCTAAAGCGAGATGGTGAGATCAAAATCACATCTCCTTTTTCCCAGTTAGTCAGGTTGCTTGATACTGTAATTTTTGGAGCACTTCGCGAAGTGCTAGAAGCCAAGCTAGTCCATGAAGTTTTCTTTTGTCCATGTAATTCTAATTTAGCTCCATTCATTACAATTATGGCTTTTGATGCATTTACAGTGCCAGGAATTTTAGCAGAAGGGTTGTTTCCTACTAAAGTTATTGTTCCTTTCATGAGGTATGGTTTTGCTTCTGTACCCCATTGAAACAAGCCACCTGTACCCATTACTATTATATATTCTGCTCTAATATTTATGTCTTTAGAGTTGTCTACCACTAATGTACCTTGTGTTTCTATTGATTTAACATCTATATTTTGATCCAAAAGTATTTTAGCTCCCGCAGGAATGCTTACATCTTCCCCTAAGACTGGGACACCACCAACCCAAGAACTTGCTTGTGACCAACGTAAAGGGGTAGAACTCAAAACGGCTGTTTTTTTAGCGTTTGTTTCTGTTTTTCCAGAACACATAGAAAGTTTAAAAACCTCTGAATACTGTTTGTAAATCTCTTTTTTAATTGTGGCCGGCGAATTAAATATTGCCTTTTTAGCTGAATACAAACTGGTTACAGTTAGTGAAACTAAAAACAAAAGTCCTAATGCATAGAAAGGTTTATTCATTTTAAGCATAGTATTTTCATTTTTTATATAATACGCCAAGAATTATAAAAGGTTATTTTTTTAATTTAAAAAAAATATATTTGTGTTGCTAGTCAACGACTTATGCCATTCAGTAAGTCTATCAGCTATTTTTTAGTGTTCGATTTTATTGATGAAAATAGGGCTTATTCTTGCTTTAGGTTTGATTTGTTATCTTTTATTGATAAAACGTTTTGTTGCGTATTTATGGGTTAGTTCTTATGCCAATCGCCTTTGAAATAAATAGTAAATAGGGCTTGTACTTAGAAGATTATAAAAGTCTAAAACCCTCTATATTCCTGCTTTTTGCATATAAATTATGATCCAGTTATTTATGCAATTAGAAAAGTTACGTAGAAATGATTTTGTATAAAAATATTTATTTTTTAAATCTATGTTTTTTAATACTCTTTTAAAAATTGTTCAATACAAAATTGAAATAATAAAATCATACGGGGTAACACGCTTTTTTTATTACCCGTATGATTTTTAGTACATGAAGTTTATACATTCGGAATTAACTAAGAACAATTTTTTTAAGTTAAATTCTTAGTTGATTCATTTAAGAAATAGTATTTATATTTTGTTACTCTATTACAATTTTTTCTGTTTTTGAATTTATATTGAAGATGTAAATGCCCTTAGGATATCCTGAAAGATTAATCGTTGCACCCTCTCCAGCCTTTAATTTTTCGCCAAGTATTGAAATTACTTCCCAATTTGCTGATTCTGATAAATTAAAAACACCGTCTTGACTTGGATTTGGATATATTGAAATGTTAAGAGACTCACTCAATATTCCTTCTTTGGCTTCAATTGAAGTAACAACACCAATTTCCCCTAATGCTATTTCATTTATTTTAATGGTTTTAGATGCCACAGTAAAATCATTTTCGCAGGTACGTATGATGATTGTTTTTACCTGATCTAACTGATTTTTGTTATTTGGTAAGGTAAGTGAGCTTCTTCCATTGTCTGAAGCGATTGTTCCTATGCTTATTGGCATCGTTTGTGATTTGTCTTCCAACAGCACTTCACTATTTATAGCTCCTTCAATACCTATACTTAAGGTAGATACACCTTCCCAGTTTTGCAGATTCATTTCTAATCTATAATCTACACAAGCATCAGCTGTACCTACTCTGGTAATGGTGTAGTTGTCTTTACCAGCTACGTTTGTTATTGTACTTGCGCTTATTAAACCTGGTTTTGGAACTAATATTCCGCGTGTGTCTAAACCTATAAAATCTGAAATTATTACTGGCTTATTTACACCATCTACACAATTGTTATACAGACAGAAAAAAACATTAGCT
>JAYVIQ010000195.1:0-13187 GCA_043770215.1 Cytophagales bacterium
TTTTAAAATAGTATTCCAGACATCTTCACAATCTGCAAATACAGTAGAAGCAAAATCACCCAATTCTTTTTCTTCTGCGGTTAGTTCTATTTCTTCGCCAGTAGTAAATTGTTCTGTTGTTTGATTTTGATTTACTTGATTTAGTAAATTTCCAATCATTTGTCCATTTTCTCCACCAAAAGCAGTAAATAGTAAAGCAATAATGCCTATTATACCACCCCCTAAAACAGTTTTTCCGCCAATAGATTTTGAACCTCTTTGGTCTTCTACATGATCACTTTGCCTTCTACCTTTCCACAGCATAACAATATTTTTTTTACAATTTAAAAAATAAAATACGTATAAAATAGCCTAGCAAAATACATTACATAAAAAAACAATAAAATAGGCTGAGATTTAGCAAATTGTTTTTTCAATAAATTTAAAATCTAGCTTTTTTAGGCATCACCATTTTTTTATTCTTAATATTAAACGTCTTTTCTAAAATAGATTACTCAATAAATTCACTTTTTATAGATTGATGGCTTTCATTTATTCAATTAAGCAGTGTTTTAAGCTTAAAATTGAAGGTTTAAAATAAATAATTTGCAATAGATAATACATTCATGAATATAAGTAGTATATTGCATCAGTTATTTAGTTCAAAAAAAGAAAAAGTACATCTTTCTCCAAACATTATTCTAAATAAAATCTTCAAATAGGTAGTTGAAGATTCAATTATTAAATTTACCCATTATCAATATCAAGTTCCAAAACGCTAGTAAAGCAGATTTCTCTACAACACTTCGCCAGAGAGTAAATCAATATTTCTTAGACAATAATATTAGCAAATTTGGTGATGCAAATATGTACGTAAAAACATTTGTAATGTTTTTTGTTTTCTTTACTCCTTTTGCCTTCCTTATTTTTGGTAACATTCAACAGCTTTGGATGGTATTTGCTTTATATATTGTTGGTTCTTTTGGTTCTACAGGCATAGGAATGGGTGTTATGCATGATGCAAATCACGGTACATATTCTACAAGCCCTCTCATAAACAAAATTTTAGGTTATTCATTAAATATTATTGGGGCAAATTCTCGTGTCTGGAAAATACAACACAATGTTTTGCACCATACATTTACAAACATAGACCATGCAGACGACGACATAAATGTACCACCTTATGTGTTACGTTTTTCTCCAAACGCCAAAAGACATGCAGCACATAAATATCAGCATTTGTATGTATGGTTTCTTTATGGGATTTCTACAATGATTTGGGTTACAATAAAAGATTACGTACGCTTATACAGATACCATGCTCTAGGATTGGTTAACCCTAAAGTAAATATGGCTACTGAACTTGTTAAAATTACTCTTTGGAAAATACTTTACTTTAGTTATACTCTAGTTTTACCAATTGTTTTTACAAACTTTTCTTGGTCTCATATCTTTTTAGGATTTTTGTTGATGCAATTTGTAACTGGTGTTTTAATGAGTGTCATATTTCAATTGGCACATATTATGCCAGATGTGAAATTCCCAACACCAAATGATAAAGGTATATTAGAAGAGAATTGGTTGGTCCATCAATTAAACACTACAACAAATTTTGCTCCAAACAATAAAATATTGTCATGGTGTATAGGTGGATTAAATTTTCAAGTGGAGCATCATCTGTTTCCTAACATATGCCATATACATTATCAGAAATTATCCTCTATTGTAAAAAACACAGCCAAAGAATTTGGGGTTGCCTATAATTGTGAGAAAAATTTTTGGACCGCTTTAGCCGGGCATACACGCATGCTAAAGGCATTAGGAACACAAGATTTAGGTTACAAAGAAATTTAAAAGTTTATTAAATAAGTAAATAATGAAAGAAGGAAAAGTTAAATTTTTTAATTACTCAAAAGGTTTTGGGTTTATTTCTCCAACAGATGGAGGAGAAGATGTTTTTGTACATCAAAGTGGATTAAAAGAAGAGATTCGTGAAAACGATTCAGTAAGCTACGATGTAGAAGATGGTCGAAAAGGTATCAATGCAGTAAACGTAGTAGTATTAGCATAAGATTAAATTTTCATTGCTGTGTTGGCAATGATGAATATAACAATTTTAAATAAAGTGAAAATGAAAGAAGGAAAAGTAAAGTTTTATAATTACTCAAAAGGTTTTGGGTTTATTCAACCATCAGACGGCGGTGAAGACATATTTGTACACCAAAGCGGTTTAAAAGACGAAATTCGTGAAAATGACGAAGTTACTTACGAAGTAGAACAAGGTCGTAAAGGATTAAATGCAGTAAACGTAGCGGTAGTAGGAAACTAATACCAAAATGATTCAAACCAAAAGCCATCTTTCTTATGAGAGATGGCTTTTTTTTTATTCTAATTTTATTTGAAAGAAATAAACATATTTTTATACTATGTATTTAAATTCAAAGTTTAGGTATAGATTACTTTAAAACCAAATAAATAACATGTTATCTACTTTATAATTTATTGTTATATATAAATAGAAACATGGCTTAGAATTGGAAATAGAAAAGGATTAAAATTATCTAAAAATCCAATTCATAAAACTTTTTAGATTGTAAAAGAAAATTTTAAAATGAAGTGGAGGTATCAGTTCACTTTAAGATAGGTACATATATTTTTGAAGATTATTTATGTTTAATTTATGTTTAATATTTCTTGACATCTAACCTTAATATTTAATACAAAAAAAGTTGTTATACACTTCAAAAATATAACAGAGCCAAAAATTTATTACAACAAAATCTATTAAATAAATTATATCCGTGCAAACTAGTTTAGAACTTAATTGGTTTCAGTATAAGTTTTTTAAATTATTAGCAATATCCTAAAAGGGTGTAGCTTACAATTCCAATAATCTCATGTACCAATATTGCCCAGTTATTTACAGCATATTCGCTGGGGATAAAATCCTTCAGTTCTATAGAATTGTTTTGTTTTGTATAATAATCTACAGAAACAGGCTCTACTTTTATCCCTACTTTATTAAAACAAGCAATAGACCTAGGTAAGTGAAAAGCAGATGTAACAAGTAAAGGAGTTTCATTTGGAGATAATTTTTTAACTAATCCACAACTAAACAATGCATTTTCATGGGTGTTTCTAGAGTTTTCTTCCAGAGTAATGTCTTTTTCAGAAACTCCAAACAAAAGCAAACATTGCTTTATTTTTTTAGCTTCAGAATCTTTGTACTTAATAGATAACTCACCAGAACCCCCAGAAACCAAAATGTGTTTTATTTTTCCTCTTTTATACAACTGAAAAGTATGAAACACTCTGTCTGCACCATGAGAAAAATAGATTCTGCCGTCTTCTTTTTCTATTCTTTTTACAACACCAGTGAGCAAAATGGCTAGATTTCTTTCTTTCAGGGTATCTATATTCATCATTGGATGTTCAAAAGATTCTAATGCTTTGTTAGATAAAAAAGGATTACTTAGAATTAGTAAAAGCATTAATCCCATACCTAAAAGCATCCTTCTTCTTTTCTCTATTTTTGTGATAAAACCCCATAAAAAAAGTCCTATTAGCCAAGAAATAGGCATTAGTACCCAAAAAGCAAGTTTTGAAATATAGAAGATCATAATAAATAGATTTTTAATTTAAGCGAAGTTAGATAAAATGATTATATTGATTTCAAATACACTTAAAATGTTTGGTAATGAATAAAATATTTTTACTAATTTTAATATTTGGCATACTTAATTTTTTAATGGGTCAAGACAATTCTACATATATATATTTAAATGTAAGTGATGATAATCAAGGAGTTATGTACAAGTCTCCTGATGGTACAGGCACGTATGTAGTATTGCCTAAAAATACTTTATATTCCATTTCTAAACTACATGGAATGTCAGTTGAGGAGCTTCAAAACTTGAATTTTATCTTTGGTACTCAAATTTTGATAGGTCAAAAATTGAAAGTTAAATCCTCAAATCCATCAACATCAAAAATAAGTTTTGGTAATAGTATTTCTTTGGACAGAAATGAAGTAAATAAGAACTTAGAAAAAAAGCATTTAAAACTGAATGACGCTGGAAATTTAGAACTATCATCTTCCCATCCTGCTATGATAATGGCTCAAAAATTAAAAGATGGAGGAGAAAATTTAGAAAAAATGAAAGGAACCCATATATCTAAAGAAAATGAGTTGTGGTATGTACCAAATGACAATGATAACTTTCATAAAATAGCTACCAAATATGATATGGATTTTGAGGATTTAAAAACCTTAAATTCAATGAATGATTATTTGTTTAAAAAAGGAATGGTCTTGGTGGTAGTGCCTGGTAAATTGTATGGTACAAAACGAATGCCAGAAACTATGCCCAACTTAGAAGATCTTTCAAACAATAACTTAGCCCAAGATGGTTATTCTACTTTTGAGGTTCCAATAAAAAATAGTACCCAAAAGACTGAATCTGATATTGAGGTAAAAACTGATTTTGAAAATGAACAATTGAAAGAAGAAAAAAATGAGTACCAAGCGTCTGATTCCGCTATAGATGAGTAATCAACTTAAAAAAGTATAATTTTTTCTAAACTATTCAAAATAAACCTTTTGTATTTATTTTTTACACAAAATCTTTTTTGAATGAAAAAATGAGTACTCAAAAAAAAGCTTTGTTTAATTTTGTATTAAATGAAATAGGTAGTTATGTAATTTTAATTGTATGTTTTTTTTAGTCATGCATTCTTCCAATTGTAATAGATTATTTTACCAAAACTAAGGCTGTTTTATTCATAATATGCCTAATAAAATATTAACTTTGTTATAAATGATTCCTAAGGAAACGATAGAGCAAGTAAAACAAGCTATGGATATAGTGGAGGTGATTTCAGATTTCCTTACACTAAAAAAATCTGGACAAAGTTATAAAGCCAATAGTCCTTTTACCAATGAAAAAACACCTTCTTTTTTTGTAACTCCAGCAAAACAAATATTTAAATGTTTTAGTACTGGAAAAGGTGGAGATGCCGTTACATTTGTAATGGAACATGAAGGGTTTTCTTACATAGAAGCCATAAAATATTTGGCTCAAAAGTATGGGATCCACATAGAAGAAAAAGAATCTACTCCAGAAGAAATTATAGAACGTAGCCAGAAAGAGAGTATTTATATAGCTTTAAACTACGCAAAAGACTATTTCAAAGATTTGTTACACAATAATACTGAGGGCAAAAGCATTGGTTTATCATATTTTAGAGAAAGAGGTTTTTCAAAAGAAACCATAGATAAATTTGATTTAGGGTATAGTTTAGATCAGTGGGATGGACTTTATAAAGCGGCACTACAAAAACAATATAGCCAAGACATACTAGAAAAAAGCGGGCTTGTTATAAAAAAAGAAGATGGAAATTTCTATGATAGATTTAGAAATAGAGTGTTGTTTCCAATTCATAATTTATCAGGAAAAGTAGTTGCTTTTGGAGCAAGGATATTAATTTCTGACAAAAAACAACCCAAATACATTAACAGCCCAGAAACCGAGGTTTATCATAAATCTAATGTGTTGTATGGAATATTTCAAGCCAAAAATGAAATAAGAAATAAAGACAATAGTTTTTTAGTAGAGGGGTATACAGATGTGATTTCTTTACATCAGGCGGGTATAACCAATGTTGTTGCCTCATCAGGTACTGCTCTAACTAAAGAGCAAATAAAATTAGTTAGTAGATATTCTGAAAACATTACGGTTTTGTATGATGGCGACAAAGCTGGCATTAATGCTTCTATAAGAGGTATAGACCTTATTTTGGAACAAGGTTTAAATGTATATGCCGTTACTTTTCCAGAAGGAGAGGATCCAGACAGTTATGTAAAACAAATTGGTGCAGAACGTTTTGAACAATACATAAAAGAAAATAAAAGTGATTTTATTACTTTTAAAACCAAGCTTTTTTTGGAAGATGCTGGTGACGATCCCATAAAAAAAGCATCCGTTATTCGGCAAATTGTAGAGAGTATTGCTTTAGTGCCAGACCCAATTAAGCGCACAGTGTACTTCCAAAAGTGTAGTTCTTTGCTCAAAATAGATGAGCAAATTATTGTATCTGAGTTTAATAAGATACAACTAAAAAGAAATAATGACAAAACAACCACTAACCAAAGTATTCCTGAAAGTACAACTTTAGTTTTAGACACCAAACCTAAAAATCTGGGTACTAGTTCCGAAGATTCAGAAGTGCTTAAAGAACAAGAAGGTGAACTAGTACGCTTATTGATACAATATGGAGATAGAGATGTTGTAGATCCTAATAAAAATACGATTAAGCTATATGCCTACATTTTAGCAGAGTTAGATGATTATCAATTTCAAGATGAGGTTTATAAAGAAATATTTGAAGTCTACAAACTAGAAAGTATTCTGTCTGATACAGTAGATGAGCGTATTTTTTTATCTTCTAGCAATGTAGAACTTACAAGGGCAGTAGTAGATTTAATAAGTACCAGATATGAAGTAAGCGATGGGTGGGAAAAACTAGAAGTAGTAGTTTTAGATGAAAGTCAGTACTTAGAAAAGGCAGCATTTATGATGATAAACAGACTTAAATGGAGGTATCTGAAATTTAAAATAAGTGAAAACTTAAACGAAATTAAAGAATTAACAGACGAAACTGACTTAATTATCTGTCAGCAAAAGCATGTAGATTATAAGAAAGCAGAGATAGAATTGGCAAAACTATTAGGAAACGTAACAAGCTAATGAAACAAAAAAATCAGATTTCTAAACTCTTTATTGCCCTAGGTTTATACTTAGCAAGTATGGTAATTGGAGTATGGGGGTACCATTCTATAGAACAATATAGTTTTGTAGATTCTGTGTATATGACCATGCTTGCAATATCTACGGTAGGATTTGGCGAAGTAAAAACACTAACCACAGAAGGTAAAATTTTTACTTCTGTGTATATATTGTTTAATCTTTGTATTTTAGCATACATTGTTTCAGTAATCTCTAGATACTTGTTTGAAGGAGAACTTAAACAAATTTTCAATAATTATATGAGTGATAGAGAATTAAAGAAAATGGAAGGCCATGTAATTGTCTGTGGTTATGGCAGAAACGGACAAAGAGCCTGCGAGGAATTAGCCAAAGAAGGATATCAATTTGTGATTATAGACCCTAATGAAGAAAATATTCTGAGTAGGTCTGAAGGCAAGCCAGTAAATTATATTATTGGAGATGCTACAGATGAGGCAAACCTGATAAATGCAAATATAACTAAAGCATACGCTTTAATTACTGCAGTACCTAGAGATTCTATAAATGTATTTGTAACGCTTACAGCCAGAGAACTAAACAAAGACCTATACATAATTGCAAGAGCTACTTTAGACTCTACTATTTCTAAATTACGTACTGCAGGAGCCAATAAAGTGGTGCTTCCAGATGCAATTGGTGGTAGGTATATGGCAGATTTGGTATCTAAACCACAAATTATAGATTTTTTAGATTTGATTTCTGGTGCAGATGGAGAATTGAAGTTGGTAGAAATAAACATTGGGAATTTTAGACCAGAGTATAAAAATAAAAGTATTGTAGAAATGCAGCCAAGAGCAAATTCTGGTGTAAATATATTGGGATATAAAGCACCAAAATCTACTTTTATTTTTAATCCTCCTGCAGATATATCTTTGGGAGAAGAAGGTATTTTAATGGTTTTAGGGAAACTGCATGAGATAAAACTATTTAAACAAAAGTACACATTAGAACAGGAATAATAACTTACCACATTGAAAATACTTCAAATTTGTTTTAGACCACAAATTCCAGCCAATGATGGCGGAGCAATAGCAATGTACAATCTTACAAAAGGTTTTGTTGCACATAAAGAGGTGTCATTATCTTTATTTGTTTTTAACACCCCCAAACACAATGTGAGTTTAGAGGAATTAAACAATGAATTTTCAATCCCTGATATTTACCAAGTTTTCATAAACACTAAAATAAATTTAGGGCGCGTTTTTTTAAATATCTTTAGTAAAAAAAGCTACAACATAGAAAGATTTAATACTGTTGAGGCCAAAAATGAGCTTAAGGCAGTATTACAAAATGATCGCTTTGATGTTGTTCATTTCGAGGGGCTGTATACAAGTACAATGTTAGAAACCGTACGTTTATTTGCCCCTAAAGCAAAAGTAGTTTTGAGGTCTCATAATATGGAGTATTTAATATGGGAAAGAAGAGCTAGCCAAGCAAAAAACAAACTCCAAAAATGGTATTTAAAATCCTTGGCAAAAAAGCTAAAAAACTATGAAGACAACATTATTGATCAATTTGACGCTATTGTTCCTATAACCGAGGTAGATAAGCTTTATTTTTTAGAGCACGGAGCAAAAGATGTTTTTACTTCTAGCACTGGGGTAGAGGTAGAAAATTATTTAGTTCAAATGCCAATAGATGAAAACGCAGTTTTTCATTTGGGATCTTTAGACTGGCACCCTAATCAAGAGGCATTGATATGGTTTTTAGAACAAATATGGCCTAAAGTAGTTAATGAAGTACCTAATGCTAAGTTTTACTTAGCGGGTAAGAATATGCCGTCTTGGTTTTATAAGTATAAATCAAGTACAGTAAAAATACTTGGCGAAGTAGAAAATGCTTCAGATTTCATGAGTTCTCATGGCATTATGGTTGTACCCTTACTTTCTGGAAGTGGTATGCGTATAAAAATTATAGAAGGTATGGCATGTGCATGTCCCATTGTATCTACTAAAATAGGTGCAGAAGGAATTATTTGTGAAGATGGTAAAGATATTTATTTAGCAGAAACGCCAAATGTTTTTGCAAATAAACTCGTAGAATTGCTCCAAAACACAGATCTTGCAACACAAATGGGTTCAAATGCTAGGCACAACATAGAAAATAATTATTCAAACAAAGCAAAGTCTAAAGAATTGATTGAGTTTTATAAAAAAATAATTAATTGATATTTTTTGCACACATATTGTTTTGGTTTTCAGCATTTCTGCTGGTGTATCATTATGTATTTTTTCCACTTATTTTGAAAATACTAGCAGCATCTAAAAAAGAAGACTTTGCTAAATATACACAAAATGAATTTCCTAAAGTGGCAATACTTTTGGCAGCATACAATGAAGAAAAAGTAATAGAGAAAAAAATACAATCAACTTTTGATACCCAATACCCATTAGATAAAATAACATTTTATATTGGTTCAGACTCAAGCACAGATGCTACTGACTCCATTGTAAATAAATACCAAGAAAAGTTTCCCCAATTAGTTTTCAGACGTTTTTTTGCTAGAACAGGCAAGCCAGAAATAATAAACCAGTTAGAAAAAGAAACTGACGCAGAGATTTTGGTTTTGACAGATGCGAATGTTTTTTTTGAGCCAAACACTTTAACAAATTTAGTATCATATTTTAAATCACCATCAATAGGGCTTGTTGGAGGCAATATTATAAATATAGAAACAAAAAAAGATGGTATATCTAATCAAGAAAAAGCCTATTTAAATGCAGAAACAAAAAGTAAATATTATGAAGGTTTACTTTGGGGGAAAATGATGGGTGCTTTTGGTGGTCTTTATGCTTTACGTAAAAATTGCTATTCACCTGTACCAAAAGGATTTATAGTAGATGATTTTTATATTTCTATGAAAGTAATAGAAGCAGATAAAAAAGCAATAAATGCTTTAGATGCATTGGCCTATGAAGATGTTAGTAACATTTCTTCTGAAGAATTTAGACGTAAAGTAAGAATAAGCATAGGTAATTTTCAAAATTTATTTGCTTTCAAACCCCTTATTTTTAAAGACTTAACTACTTTTTTCTGTATAGTTTCTCATAAAGTAATTCGTTGGATTGGTCCGTTTTTACTTCTCTTCCAATGGGTTTCTGCATTAGTTTTATCATTATATTCTAGTGTATGGGTATACATTTTATGTATGTTTTCTATGTTTATATTAAGTCCAATTTTTGATTTAATATTTAAAAAATGTGGAATCCATCTGAAAGCATTACGCTTTTTTAGTCATTTCATTTTAATGAATCTAGCTTTGATGATAGGATTCTTTAAATTTACAATCGGCAATTACAGCCAAACATGGAAACCTACCCAAAGAAATCAATAATATAATTTAATGAGCGAATTTCAATTAGATACAATAGAAGAAGCAATAGAAGCCATAAAAAATGGAGAGGTTGTAATAGTAGTAGATGACGAAGACCGTGAAAACGAAGGGGATTTTATTTGCGCGGCCGAAACAGTAACTCCTCAAATCATAAATTTTATGAGAAAAGAAGGTGGTGGACTAATTTGCTGTGCACTAATTGAAGACAAATGCGAAGAGTTGGGATTAGATTTGATGGTTGGTCAAAATACAGCTGCTTTTGAAACACCTTTTACAGTATCAGTAGATTTAATTGGTCATGGATGCAGTACAGGGATTTCTGCTTCTGATAGAGCTAAAACAATTCGTGCATTGGTAGATCCAGAAATACACCCATCAGAGTTGGGTAGGCCAGGACATATTTTCCCATTAAAAGCCAAAAGAGAAGGCGTACTGCGTAGATCAGGACATACAGAAGCAGCCATGGACCTAGCTCGTTTGGCTGGCTTTAGACCTGCAGGTGTATTGGTAGAGATTTTGAATGAAGAAGGCACTATGGCACGCTTGCCAGATTTGGTACTTGTTGCTAAAAAGTTTAATCTCAAACTCATAAGTATAGAAGATTTAATTAGGTATCGATTAGAAAAAGAATCGCTTATAGTAAAAGAAATATCTAATAAAGTAACTACAGCCTATGGACAATTTGATTTTCATATTTTTAAGCAAATAGATACTCAGGACTTACATTACGTGCTTTCTAAAGGTACTTGGGAAGAAGACGAAGAAGTACTAGTAAGGGTACAAAAAAGCAATCTGGCAAGAGATATTTTCGGACTAAAAATAGAAGGTTCTAAATCTGCATTTGATTATGTAAAACTATTATCTACTTTAGATAAAGGTGCTATTGTGTATATGAATCAAGATGATAAACCATCTAAATCATTGTTTGATTTTGATGGGGGAGAAGCTGCCCTAAAGAAAATGGATGACCGAGACTATGGAGTAGGGGCTCAGATTTTAAGAGCTATAGGCCTAAAGAAAATAAAACTAATTACAAATAAACCTCAAAAAAGAGCAGGATTAGAAGCGTATGGCATTGAGATTACAGGCAGTTATAGCGCTTAGTTTTTTAATTTGTTTAGCAAATCAAAATTCGTTTGCTCAGAAAACAGAGGACTTTACTTGGAATAAAGGCTTTTGTGTATTAGATACCAAAGATACCTTAAAAGGACTTCTTAAGTTTGATTTTAAGAATAACTATATAGAATACTTAAAAGGAGAGGAGTACAGAATTTTTTTGCCTGGAAAGTTTACTAGTTTTTTTTATAAAAGTTCTATAGATAGCATAGAACATAATATGCATGTTTATGACAGACAAACTGCCGAGGACTTTTTTAGACCCTATTTTTTTGAACCTGTAGATACTACTGGAAAAATAAAAATAGTTAAACAGTTTTATTGGCAACAAAGAAATGCTAGTTTGTCTCAGTTTAGTGGTTTAAATTCTTACGATGAAAAAATAACGGACCTATATTATTTAAATAAAAATAATCAGGTTTTGCCTTTGTTTCTTCGTAAAAAATTCGTTTTAAAATTGTTGACTGACAAAAAAGAGCTAATAAAAGAAAAAGTAAAACAGAACTATTGGCATTACAGTAACTACACTGATGTAATAAAAATTATTCAATATTATAACTCCCAAAGTATATGAAAAAGCCCTTAATTTTAGTTTCTAATGATGATAGTATTACATCTAAAGGGATTAAACATTTAGTAGACATAGCTCAAGAATTTGGAGAGGTATTAGTGGTTGCTCCTCATTATCCGCAAAGTGCTAAGTCTCATGCCATAACTATTGCTTCTCCACTTCGTTTGTACAAAAGCAATCAATTTGGAGATCATATAGAAGCATATAGCTGTGATGGTACTCCTGCGGATTGTATTAAACTTGCAAAAAATCATTTGCTAAAAAGTATTGACAGAAATCAGTTGCCTGACTTGGTTTTAAGTGGTGTAAATCATGGAAGCAATGCGTCTATTTCAGTTATTTATAGCGGTACAATGGGAGCAGCCATAGAGGCAGCCATAGAAGGTATTCCAGCAATTGGGTTTTCATTATGTGATTATGATCATAACGGTGAGTTAGACCATACGGCAGAACTAATGAGAAAAATAATAAAAAATGTTCTAGAAAAAGGATTAGCACCAAACATAGCCTTAAATGTTAATTTCCCGAAATTTAATGGTGAACCTATAAAAGGGATAAAGATTTGTAGACAGGCACATGCCAAGTGGGATGAGAAATTTGATGAGCGCATAGATCCCTATAATGGAAAATATTTCTGGATGGCAGGCGATTTTTTAGGCTTAGAGAATGCAGAGGACACAGATGATCATGCTTTAAAAAACAATTATTCCTCTGTAGTTCCATGCCAATATGACCTTACAGCACATAAAGTGATAGAAAGTTTAAGGGGCTTGGAGTTGTAAGTTTACTAAGGGTTAAAACTATTTTTTAAAATTTAGGCAAAAAGAAGTATAAAAATAATTCAGCGTTTTAAACAATTTTATTGTTTAAAACGCTGTAAAAAAAACAGTTATTTTCTTGTGATTAAGATTTTATTTACCGCTATTGTCTCATTTTCGCATACTGCATGTACAAAGTAAACTCCATTTACTAAGTTTAAAGTGCCAAAATCAAATTCTATATCACCCGCTTGAAAATTCATAGAAGATAATGGAGTTAGTAACAGTTGACCAGCTTCATTTTTAATTTCTATGGTCAATGTTTTAGGCTCTGCCAGATGTATATTTACTACAGTAGAGCCGTAGTTTATAATAGGGTTAGGGTATGAAGAAATAGAGTTATTGTCTTTTATTTGCTCTCTATTAGATATGTTTTCTATATTTTGAGCAGAAGAATATAGAGTTGCAAATTCTTTTTCAGCATATTTTTTACCCTCGAAATAATAATAAACAGGTTCACCAGATTCTACCAAACCGCTAAAATTAGATTTTGCTGCTTTAGATTCTTCTTGCATTTGGTAATTGCTGGTTCTTAGTGCTCGCCAAGTGGTTTTAGGTGG
>JAYVIQ010000196.1:0-25566 GCA_043770215.1 Cytophagales bacterium
TTGAGGCTCTTGCCATATTTCCTTGCACTTATTACAATAAAAAGTTAGATATTTATCTAATATAAAACAAGTTATGGGTTTTTCAGTAGGCTCTAGTTAGAATATAAGGGTAGTTGTAGAATGATATCTTATAATATTTTTTGGGTTTACAAAGTCTATTTTAGTGGTTATAATCTAGTGAGGGTTTGGAATACATCATTGTTTTTGCTGTGAGTATTTTACTCTTATAATCCATTTTTAGAAAAATTCATATACGGCGGTTTTTAAATGCTATTATATGATGAGAAGGGTAAACAAAAAACTATGGGAGTACTCATAAAAATCATTAGCCAAAATGGAATAGAGGATAGGTTTTTTTCTGTTTCTAGAGTACAAAAGACGTAGTCATTGAATACAAAAAAAATAGCTATTATTCTGTAGTAAGTGCAAAACTCAAAAGATTAGCACCCATTTTTAGAGCTTGGCTTCTTATTTCTTCGCTATCATGGTGTATTTCTTTGTCTTCCCATCCGTTGCCAAGATCACATTCATAACTGTAAAAACATACTAACCTACCTTGGTATAATAGTCCAAAACCTTGGGCAGGTTTTCCATCATGCTCATGTACTTTAGGAAGTCCGTTATTGAAATTAAACTTTTGGTGGTAAATAAGGTGAGTAAAAGGGATTTCTACAAAACTTAGCTCTGGAAATACTTTTTTCATTTCTAACCGTATAAATTTGTCCATCCCATAATTATCATCTATATGTAAAAAACCACCTGCAATAAGGTAATTTCTAAGGTTTTGGGCTTCACTTTCAGAAAAAACAACATTGCCATGTCCTGTCATGTGTATAAATGGGTAATTGAATATCTTTGCGCTTCCTACCTCTACGGTTTGTTCTTTTGGATTTATATTTAGTTTTAATTCTTTGTTGCAAAATGCAATCAGGTTTGGGAGCGAGGTTTTGTTTGCATACCAATCGCCACCTCCGTTATATTTTAGTTTTGCAATCTCAAAACTATACTCTGCTGTTTTGAAAGAAAACAGGCAAAAAACAAGTGAAAGTAAAGATATGGTCAATTTTTTCATAGCAAACTAGTTTGGCGTATCTTCTACAAAGCGTCCTGTTTTTTTGAAATGTATTTATTAACTGTTATTAATCAAATAAAATATCTGTTATTGTTTAAGAGTGTACAAGCAAAAATAGCTGCTGTTTCTGTCCTTAGTCTAAAAGCTCCCAGTGTTACAGGAGTATAATTTTCTTTTAAAGCCAATGCAATTTCATCTTCTGTAAAATCTCCTTCTGGACCTATCAATACACAAGAAGTACAGTCTTTTTCTATCTCTTTGCCCAAATACCTTCTATCTTCATTGGCTAAATGAGCTATAAATTTTTGTTTAAAAGATGTTTTTTCTAAGAAATCTTTCAGACTGGTATATTCTATCAATATTGGGAGATGGTATTTATGGCTTTGTTTTGCAGCAGAAACTATTTTTTTGTGCAGTCGTTCTAGGTTTATTTTTACTTTTTCAGTGCGTTTTGTAAGAATCAGGTGTATAGTTCCAACGCCAATTTCGGTCATTTTCTCTATCATAAACTCTAATCGATCACTATTTTTAGTAGGGGCTACTGCCACATGTAAGTGTTCAACGGTGTTTTCAAACAACGTAGATTCTGTAATTACATATGCACAGTTTCGTTTATCAATTTCAGATACAACTGCAGTTGTTAAAGTACCTTTTCCATCTATTAAATGTATTTCTTGTCCTTTTTGGAGACGAAGCACTTTTATGGCATGTTGTGTTTCTTCAGCACTAAGGTTTCCACTTTTTGTATCTTCAGAATAGAAAATTCTCATGGTCAAAAATTCATTTTGGCACTTCTAAGTTTAATTTTTGTGAGTACCTGTTTGGTATACTGAGGAAAATCTCCATTCATCATCCAATCATAATACCCTCTTTCTTTTTGCAAAACATCTTCTACTACTTGTCCTCTAAATTTGCCAAAGTTAAATACTTCTACGCCTTTATCATTAAATACAATTCTACCTGCCAAATCAGCTATATTGCCAATGGTATTTTTGTGTATATATTCTACGTCGTTTTTTATAGGTTCAAAGCTTTTGCCTTGCTTGTCTAGTATTTCCTGACCACTATGCATATCCAATTGCCCCAAAAATACTTCATAAGTAGCTCTAGTGTCAGCTTCAGCACTATGAGCATCTTTTAAATCTTTGTTGCAATAATATTTATATGCTGCTGTAAGGGTACGAGGTTGCATCAAGTAAAATATTTTCTGAGCATCTATAATGTTTCTTTTATCAATCTCAAAACTAACTTTTGCTCTACTAAATTCCTCAATAAGCATTGGAATATCAAACATTAGTAAATTGTACCCGCCTAAATCTGCATTGCCAATAAAATCTAAGATTTGTTTAGCCATTTGTGTAAAAATAGGACTGTTTTTTACATCTTCATCATAAATGCCATGAATCAAACTACTTTCTATAGGTATGGGTATGGTAGGATGAATTTTGCTGGTGAGCACTTCTTCGCTACCGTCTACATTTATTTTCAGGAAAGAGTATTCTACAATTCTGTCTGTAGTGATGCTCATGCCAGTAGCTTCTAGATCGAAAAATACTATAGGTTTTTTAAGGTTTAATTTCATGCTGTTATTTTTTGAGCAATTAGTTCTACGTTAGCCCCATCAAAATTCCCTGAAGACATCAATAATAAATTTTTCTCTCTCCAAGTATTTGACAGCAATGCACTTTCTAGTTGTGCTGCAGAATGTATTAGTTTTAGTCTTTTATCTTTAAAGAATTCTCTTAGTTGAGTTTCTGTAATGGCACCCAAACCTTTCTTTTTTAGTACTTCAGGATCTAAAAAGATGTAGGGCTCGTCGCAATTTTTCATCGTCTCTTTATATTGAACAATAAATTTGCTATCAAGAGAGCTAAAAGTATGCAACTCAAACACAGCTACTAGCTTACGTTTAGAAAATTGATCTGCTACTGCATCTACTGTAGCTTGTAATTTAGAAGGAGCATGTGCAAAATCTAAATAGACGTTTGTGCTAGTATTTTTAGCAAGTAATGTAAGTCTTTTGTTTGCGCCTTTGTAGCTGGCTATTGCTTGTACAAATTGCTCATCTGTTATAGCAATTCTGGAACATATTTTGTGCGCACATCCAAGATTGCTCAAATTATGCTCGCCAAAAATTTCTAAATTTGTTTTAAATCCATTTATAGTAATGGATGTAATGCCGTCTTTAATTTTGTTTTTGGGTGCTTTGTAAGCAAATTTTAAAAAGTCACCTTCTTTTTTCTTTACTAATTTTCTAACCAATGTGTCTTCATCATTAAAAATAACAGTGCCAGATTTTGGAGTAGCATCTATCAGTTTATCAAACTGTTCTATATAATTATCAAATGTTGGAAAAACATTTATATGATCCCACGCTATGCCGCTAATAGAACATATGTGGTGGTGGTATCTAAAAAACTTAGGCGTTCTGTCTATTGGCGAAGATAAGTACTCATCTCCTTCTATGATGATGATAGGTGAGTCATCTTCTAATTTTACCATAGTATCAAAACCATCCAATTGTGCAGCTACAGCATAATCAAACTTTCTATTTAAAGTTTTTAGTACATGCATAACCATAGAAGTAATGGTTGTTTTTCCATGGCTTCCACAAATGACAATGCGCTGTTTGTTTTGGCTTTCTTTGTAGATGTATTCTGGAAAAGAAAAAACAGCCAATCCTAGTGATTTGGCTTTAAGCAGTTCTGGATTATCCGCTTTGGCATGCATGCCAAGGACTACCTCATCCAATTCACTATGTATGTTGTTTTCATCCCAACCCATTTTTTCTGGTAGGATACCGTTATCTTCTAGTTTTTCTTTAGAAGGACTTAGTATTTGGTCATCTGAACCCGTAACTGTATATCCTTTTTTTGCAAGAGCAATTGCTAAATTGTGCATAATGCTGCCACCAATTGCTATAAAATGAACTTTTTTACTCACTTTCTTATTAATTTGAGCTGTAAAAGTAGGAAAAAAAAGCAATTTTTTGGTAATAATTTTAGTTGTGTTTGTAACTAAACAACAATCAAGTACTTTTAGCGCCAAAAAGTAAACAATTATACTATTTACTTTCCTTTTGCATAAATAATTTTTTATGGGTAAAAAAAATGAATGTTTAATAAAATCAGTTTATGAATATCTAAAATTTGTAGAAGCATAAAAATTTCTTTTTTTTTTGTGTTAAACCAAAATAAAACATTTACTTTTTTCTTAAAGACATCTGATTATTCGAGATTTTATACAGCCAAGCATAGTAGTATATCCAATGTACAAAAGACTATTTTTACCCTTAAAAAAAAGGTGGGTGTAAATTTTTTTAAATAAATATTTTAAATAACCACTTAAATGTCTAAAGAACCAACCACATTGGATATAAAACTAAACTAAAGATTACTAAATATTACTTTTTATAAAATAGATTCTATTTAAATAGTAAATGCTAATTTATTAGTTGGCATAAACAAGCCTAATTTTTTTAAAGTATATTTTATAACTCATTAATTGTAATCTAAACCTAACTCTTTCAAAAATTTATTGTGTTTGTTTGTTTTGGTTATACACCATTATATGTAGTAAAATCAATATCATATTTCTTATATAATTTTCTTTTACTTCTACAATTTTGGTGGATTACATCATTCAAAAATCTGTATTTGATTAATTTTTTACAAGGTTTTCGTCGCTAAAGCTTCTCAAATCTACTGGCACAAGCTTAGAAACCCCTGATTCTTGCATAGTTACACCATACATAATGTCTGTTGTGCTCATGGTTCTTTTGTTGTGGGTAACCAAAATAAACTGAGATTCTTTAGAAAATTCTCTGATGATGTTGTTAAACTTATCTATGTTAGCATCGTCTAAAGGAGCATCTACCTCATCAAAAATACAAAAAGGAGCAGGTTTTATTAAATAAATAGAAAACAACAAAGCAACTGCCGTAAGTGTTTTTTCGCCACCAGAAAGTTGGTTTATGCTCAATGGTTTTTTGCCTTTTGGTCTGGCAATGATGTCTATGTCAGAATCTAATGGATTGCTAGGGTCTACCAAAGTTAGTTGGCAAGTATCTTCGTCTGTAAAAAGAGATCTAAACACTTTTTGAAAATTTAGATTGATCTCATCAAAAGCTTTCTCGAAATTGGCTCTTGCAACTACATCTATTTCAGAAATTGTGTTTAACAATGATTTTTTTGCATTTACTAAATCTTCTTTTTGAACAATAATAAAATCATACCTTTCTTTAATTTCGTTATAAGCTTCCATGGCCATTGGATTTATGGGGCCAAGGCGGTCTATTTTAGATCTAAACTCTAGAACACGCTCATTTAGGGCAGATTCTGTAAGTGATTCTTTAGGTTCTTGAGCTTCTTCCATAGAAAGTTGGTTTAGATCTACTCTAAACTCTACAGATAAGCGTTCCTTGATGCTATTTATGGTAAGTTTTACCTCATTTAAATTGGTATTTAATTCAAGCAATAAATTATCTATTCCGTCTTTATGATTTACGTTGCTTTTGGCTTCTTTTTCAAAAGTATCTATACTGTTTCGGGTAGCATAGTAGTCTTTTTCAGCTTCGTTTACGCCTTTTTCTATGGATTCTTTTTCTTGATAGAGTTCTATAAGTTGGTCATCACTTACTTCTTCTTTATCTATAATTTGTTTTACTTCTAGATTGGTTTTCTCAATTTCTAAATTGTTTTTGGTAATTCTAGTTTGTGTGGTCTTTAGGTTTTCTGATTTAAAATTCCACTCACGCTCTGTAGCCTCTAGTTTATTTCTTATTTGGTGTGTTTTTATATTTTCTTGGTTGTAAAAATTAGTTATTTGTAAGTATTTAAGTTCTTCTATTTCAATTAGTTGTTCTTTTTCTTTTAATTCGTTACTTAATCCTTCTAATTCTACTTTTATCAGATTTAATTTTGGTAAACTTTTGTCTATCCCATCCTTAAGAATAACTATATTTTTATTTAAATCGTCTTTTTTGCTTGAATTGCTACTGACAAAATCTATAAACTGTTCTATTTTTAACTTAATAGAAATGTATTCTTCATTTAGTTTATTTAATTCTTTGGACAGTGATTCTATTTCTGTCTTTTTAGACGAGCCTTTTAACTGGTTTAAATCATTGTTTAGTTTTTCTACCTCGTGTTGTTTTTTGCTTTTAAGATCATTTAGTTTGTTTATTTCTTTTTCTAATTTGTCTAAATTTTTAGCCCTACCAATTCTTTTTCCTTCGAACAAACCAACAGAGCCACCAGAGATACTTTCTTTTCTTTTTGTAAGTGACCCATCTTTTCTTAAAAACACTACATCCAATTCTTCTGGAATGTTTTCGCTAGCATTTTCTACCACATATACATTTCCCAAAAGGTGGTAAACTAGGTTTTTAAATCTATCTTCAAACTCAACAATATCTATTGCTTTTTTGCAATGTGTTTTTAGCGGTTCTATTTCATTTATTTTTGTATCTAGTTGGTCTAGAACAAAGAAATTAGCTTTGCCTTTTGCACTTTCTTTTAATAGCGAAACAGCGCTGTAAGCATTGGCAACATTCTCTACCACATAATAATTCATCCAAGGTTCTAAGTAGTTTTCTATGGCTATCCTGTATTCTTCTGGGCATGTAAGCACGTCAGAAACCAAAGGGCTATTGCTATTCCAAGAGCTACTTTTCTTCAAAAACTTAATAGCAGCAGGAAAACCTTCTAGATTATCTACTAATGATTTTGTAAGGTTAAATTCGTTTTGCTTAGCATCTAATTCTCTATTTAAAACCGCCAGCTGGTCTTTGGTTTTAATAATATTATTTTCTGCTTGTTCTATTGTGGTTAAAAGGTTTGTTTCGTTATTTTTAGATTTTTCTAACGCAATAGAACCGTCTTTTATTTTTTCTAAAATAGCGTTTTGGTTTATTTCTAACTCCAATACATTTTCTGTATATGAGCTGCTTGCATCTTTGGTTTTGTAGAGCTCTTCTTGAAGATTTTTGAGTTGTATTTCGCTAATTTCTATAGATTTTTTGAGCTGATAAAAGTTGTCTTGCGTTCTTTTTTCAATCTGTAAAACCTCATTTAGCTGCGTTTTTAATAGCGTTTGTTTTTCTTTTTGGGATTCTTGTTCTTTTTGCAAATCCAAAAGCACATTTTCTAAGTCTACTACTGATTTTAGAAGGTCTGCCTTTAGGTCTATTAATTTTTTTAATTCCTTGTGCAACTCATCTGTAGAAACTTTATCAGTGGCTAGCTGATCATTCAAATTGTTGTTTCTTTCATTCAAGTACCTTAGGCGTTCATTCTTTATTTTCTTATCGCTTTCGTATTGTCTGGTTTTGTTTACGTGTTCGTTTAGTGTTTTTTGCCTGCTGCTTACCAAATGTTCATTAAGCAATAAATCTGTTTTTAGTTTTTCTATGCTTGCATTAAGTGCATTTATTTTAGCATTAAGCTCTATTTTTTTTGTGCTTTCTACATCTATTTTAGATTTTATACTCTCTATTTTAATTAGATGCTTGTCTAAAGTTATTTTTGCCAATTGTATGCTAAAGTCTTTGTACTGGGTTTTTAGACTATGGTAATTTTCTGCTTGTTTGGCTTGTTTTTCTAAAGACTTTAGATTTTTTTCTATTTCAAAAAGCACATCTTCTACACGTTCTAAGTCTTTGTCTGTGCCTTTTAATTTGTTTAAGGTTTCTTTTTTTCTGACTTTGAATTTAGAGATCCCAGCAGCTTCCTCAAATAAAGTTCTACGGCTGTTGTCTTTGTCATTCAGTATGTTGTCTACCATTTTGAGCTCTATAATGGCATAACTATCTGCTCCAATGCCAGTATCCAAAAATAAATTAGTTATGTCTTTAAGTCTGCAACTTACATCATTAAGCAGGTACTCACTTTCTCCACTTCGGTAATAACGTCTGGTAATGGTTACTTCGTTGTATTCTGTAGGAATAAGATTTTTGGTGTTTTTAAAAGTCAATGAAACTTCTGCTAATTGTAGGGCTTTTCTATTTTTAGTGCCGTTAAAAATAATGTTTTCCATTTTTTCTGAACGTAGGGCAGATGTTTTTTGCTCTCCCAACACCCATCTTATGGCATCTACTATGTTTGATTTTCCGCAGCCATTAGGACCTACTATACCAGTGATTCCTTTATCAAAATGAATGACAACTTTATCTCCAAAACTTTTGAACCCTTTAATTTCCAGTTTAGTTAACTGCATATTTATTTCTTTTTCACTATGTGCTCTTTACACATTTTTATAAAACATGCTAAGATACAAAAGTCAGACAGAATGTGTGGGTAAGTATTCTTATAAAATTTTAATTTTAATTCTCTTTTTGAGAGGAAAATAACCCATACTTAACTAATTTTAAGTACAACTAAAGCAATGCATGAAAATAAACTTGCTCATTCTGTGTAATTTATTAATAATTACTTTTTCTGCACAAGCACAGTTAAGTGTTTCAAGAAGCAATAATTTACAAAGTTTTCAAAATCAACTGGTAGGCGAGGGGCTTGAGATTTCAAATTTTGAAGTTAAAGGGAATTTAAACCAAATAGGTGTTTTTAATGATCCCGTTCAGGTATTAGGTTTAGGGACGGGTATAATTATGGCTACCGGAGATATTTCTGTGGCAGCTGGGCCAAACAATAAAATCAACCAAGGCACTTCCTTTTTTTCAAATCTAGATGATGATCTTTTGAATGAGTTATCTGCAAATTTGAATATTTCTTACAGAGATGCTATTATTGTTGAATTTGACTTTGTACCAAAAGGATCAGTTTTTTCATTGAAATACGTATTGGCTTCTGAAGAATATATAGAAGATGATGAGGGCTATCCAGATTTTTTTGGTTTTTGGATTACTGGACCAGGAATAGTTAAGCCATTGAATCTAGCCAAAATACCAAACACAAATGTAGATGTAAATACTGGTTCTATAAATGATGTTCAAAACAAAGATCTTTACAATAATAATGGTGATGGAACAACACCAATTTCTAATCCTTTTTTAGGATTTGATGGTTATACAGATGTTTTAAAAGCAGAAGTAGATGTAATCCCTTGCCAGAAATACCATATTAAAATGGCAATTGCAGATGCAACTGACTTAAATAAAGATTCAGGTGTATTTATAGAAACTAAAAGTGTTTCTTCTCAAGTAAAACCAATATTAAGTCTAAACTTTGAAAGCAATGATAAAAAGCTCATTGAGGATTGTGCAGACGCTACTTTGACATTGACTCTAAATAATATTTCTACTGCTCCCGTTGTTTTTATTGTTAACTATTCTGGTACTGCTACAGAAAATGATTTTATTGAATTGCCCAAAACTTTTACCTTAGAGGCAGGCAAAAAGTCAACCTCATTTAATTATCAAGCCATAAAAGATGCTTTAGAAAACGAAGAAAATTTACAGGTGGAATTATCCCCAGTTTGTGATTTGAATTTTAAATTAGACAAAATAACTCTGCCCGTAGTTGATTTTATGAAGAGAGAGATTCCAGATTTTGTTTTTTGTAATAAAGATACGTCTGAGCTTAATTTATTTGATGCCAATAAAGACAAGTTGCAATTTGAAACTAGCAAACTACTAAGCTGTACCAATTGTACCAATCCCTTATTATTTTTAACTGGTAATGAGACTATTGATTATGTTTTTCAGGATATAAAAACAGAGTGCAAGTATATTGATTCTTTTCAGATAAAAGAATTTAAACCTTTTGTAGAATATAGCTTAGATACAAGTGCATATTACACTGTTTTAGATGTAGCAGGGGAGGTAAACAATACAAATATGGATAGGTTTGAGTGGGATTTCGGCACAAAAAAATATTATGGCAAATCCATTATCCATCAAACAGCAATAACAAAAAATGATGAATTTTGTGTAAATCTTGAACTTACATCCTTTGAAGACTCACTAAATTGCCAATTAAAAAAAGACACAACTGTTTGTAAAAACTACTCCTTATTAATCCCAAATATCATTACTCCAAATTTAGACCAAGTAAATGACTTTTTTGTTTTAAAAGGAATATCTCCTGGATTTTGGTCTTTAAAAATTTACAACAGATATGGCAAAGAAATTTATTACTCGCCCAGCTATGATTTTGATTTTAATGCTCAAGGCATTTCTGATGGTACTTATTTCTACTTTCTAGAAAACAAGTTTAAGGACAAAATATTCAAAGGATGGTTACAAATTACAAGATAAAACGTTAATGAAAAAAGCATTTACTATCCTTTTACTTTTTCTAGGAATTTGGTCTAAAGCTCAAATACTCATAAGTGAGGCCTATTTTTTAAAATCTTATGAAAGAACAACACAAGAGTTTTTTATAGAATTTTATAATTTTAGTGAACTAAATGTAGACTTAAACGGATATAAAATACTTAGTTACAATGCAGGGTCTAAATTGTTAGATAGTACAGTTATAAAAGCAAACACAAAAAATTCTAGTATACTTTACCGTAGCGGATATAACTATGTAAAAATCAACAGATCTACCAAAAACCCTAACTTTTTATACATAAATCTGGATGTAGACAACACAACAAGCATAAAATTACTAAGTCCTAAGGATAGTATTCTAGATGTTGTTTTGGTAAATAACATGACAAATGGTAAAAGTTATTGTAGGTACCCTATAAATAGCAACATCTGGGGCATAAGTTATACATCTAAAAAATTACGCAATAAACCCCATTTGTACGGAAGCCAAATCTATAATTACATCAAAACCACTGATTCAAAAACCAGTGTAAAGATCATTGAAAGTACTTTGAAAGATAAAATCAAAATAAATGAAGTTTATTTGATAAATACCCAAGATATTTTGAACAAAGATTTATGGATAGAACTTATAAATATTTCAAACGAAAATCTAGAAATACAAAACCTTAGTATCTTGACCGATTCTATTTGTGATAAACAATCCCTTTTTCCAGAATATATAAAAAGCAAAACCAAGCTCATGTTAGAGCCTAAAAAAACTACATTAATTTACTTTTCACCAAAACAAGATGGCAAATACTCATCATTTTCTATAGACTTAAAATGTAAAACCACAAATTTAGCCCTATATGATTCTATTTTAGAAATAGATGCTGTATCTGTACCAGAGTTGGACAGAGATGAATCTTATGCGCGTTTGCCAAATGGATTAGGTGATTTTTTAAAAGTTAGGTATAAGACACCTAATGTAAACAACAACCAAGTGATGCCAGGAGTTTATGCAAGACCTTCCTATTTGTTTTTACATAGTTTAGGACCATCTATTTCAGATTATAACTCAGTTTATTCAAAGATTGAAACTAAACCAAGATTAGGTTCTATTTTTAGTGTTTCTTTCCAACACTCTTTTTCATATTTAGATTTTAGGCATTCTATGAATATAAAAAAGCAAGGATTTACAATTGATACAGATACAACATTATACACTGGAGTAGGTAAACTTAGTTCAACAACTAAAGGACACCAAACTATGTCTTACTTTGGTCTAGCATCTGAACTTGGTCTTTCTTTATCCACAAGATTTAAAATATTTTACGGCTTGGAGTTTGATATTAGACTCAATGAAGATGCTGATTTAGTTACTACCCAAACAGCTTCTTTAAATACTGGTGAGGTGCTAAGTACAAACGTAACTCAAACCAATGAATATGCATTGAAGTTAGAAAATATAGATCTTAATCTATCCTGTGCACTGGAGTATAACTTATCTAAAAAAGTTTTTTTAAATGCTAGTTTCAGAAAAGATTTTGGAGGTTTAAATATATACTCTTCTATTCCTGTAAATAAATCTGGAGCAGTAAGCATAAATGTTTTTCAGCTCAAATTGGTCCTAGCCCTGTATCAAAGTACAAAATTAAAACATAAGCAATATTTATTTAAAGTAGATTAACTATTTGTAAATAAGCTAAGTATAGCTTTTGACTTTAAAACACATTCTTGGTATTCTGCTAATACATCACTTTCAAAAGTGATAGCGCTACCTACATGATAACCCAAGGTATTTGTTTTTTTGTTGTATTGAAATGACCTAATGACAACATTGGCATCAAAACCATTAGTAGTAAAATACCCAACAGATCCGCTATAGATGCCTCGTTTAAAACGTTCATATTGCTCTATAAGTTGCATTGCCTTTATTTTTGGTGCTCCTGTCATACTACCCATAGGAAATAGAGCTTGTATAATGTCTTTAAAACTAGTTTTGTCATTTAACTCAGAAGATATAGTAGACGTCATTTGATGTACCGTTGGGTAACTGTATATGCCAAACAATTCAGTTACTAGTACACTTGCGGGTTTAGATATTTTAGATAAATCATTCCGTACCAAATCCACAATCATAAGATTTTCACTTATATCCTTAGAGCTATTTTTTAATTTTTCTTTTAGTAAAGCATCAATCTCTAGATCTATGTTTCTAGCCATAGTCCCTTTTATGGGTTGAGAGTAGATTGTATTGCCTTTTTTAATTATGAATCTTTCTGGAGAAGCGCTAATTAAAAATTGTGTGTCTAATTGAACAAATGAAGAAAATGGAGTAGGACTTTTTTTCATCAATGCCTGAAACATCTGATGGGGCTTATCCAATGTGTAATTTGTATCTAAAAATTCTATGCAGTAGCAAATTTCATATACATCTCCCTCAATGATATTATTTTGTATATTTGTTACCGTATTTTTATAATCCTCAAAGTTTGTTTGCTCTGTAAATAAAGGGGGTAAAGCACGTTTCTTATGTGTTTTAAGATTGAGAATTTTATCACTTATAGCATTTAAATTACCCATTTGGGAATCTATCTCTAAAGAATACCCTAGTTTAGAAATTTTGAGATCAGCTTGTAAAATAGCTAAGGGTAAAAATTCAAAAGAAGAATTTTTTTCGCTTACTAAATCTTCAATTTCATTTTTGAGATCATAACTTAGGTAAAAAGCTGTATACTTATTTGGTACTAATACATCTAATTGTTTTAGACAATTAATATCTAACAACTTATTAGATGCGTAAATTGTTTGCTCGAAACCATTTTGGTAACTGTTTCCATTAAAACAAAAAACATACTTGTATTTTTTGCAACAGTAGTCCAGCGCATTATAAAAAACAGAATTAGCTTTATTGCTATAAAATCTCTTACGGGGCAAGGCTTTTTATTTTAAGGTCTGCTTTGTCTTTTACAGAAGTGTAGTAAAAGTGGTTTTTATATACTTTAGCTTGTTTGAAATATTTTAATGCCCATTGTGTCTCACCAATAGATTGGTAATGATAGCCAAGCTGTAAACAAGCATAAGCGGCATAATAATTATAGTCCGTTGCATCTGCTAGATTCACACACTTTACATAATGCTCTACAAACTCTTTATTTTTGCCTAATTGTCTAGCGCAAGATCCTAAACGATAGTATTTTTCTACTGTATAATTTACATTTTTGTATTCAGGTGTTTTTATAAGTAAGTCATAAGTTTGTTGGTATTCACCACCATCAAACAGCAGCCTGCTTCTGCTTAAGGTAGATTCTATTTTTATGTTGTTCTTTGTGAAATGAACGGCATATTGATCTAAATACAAATCATTTGAAGGGTATTCTAATATTTTATCTAAATAATAATTTGCGGAATCATTTTTTCTTAAAGAATTGTAAGTAATGGCTAGTTTGTAACACGTATTTGCACAAAACAATGTATTATCCTGTGAGTTGCTTAAGTAATTTCTAAAAGAGGTAATGCTTTGCGTATACTGCAGAAGATTTAACTGAGTTTCGCCCAGCAAATAATCTATGTAGGGTATATATAGGTATCCTTTTTTTCTATGAATTGGATTTTCTTTTAGTGTGTTTAAAATGTTTTGATGCATTTTAAGTTTAGAAAGTATATTTACATAAGTAAATAAGGCAAATAAATTATCTGGCTGATCTTTATATGTTTTTTCTATTTTCCACATAGCAAGTTCAGCATCATTTTTTATGTATGCGTTTGTAAAAGCCAAGTAAATATCTATTTCTGTTTTAAAAAAAGGTTCGAAGACACTTGTCTCTACCAATTTTTCACTTCCTTTTGTGCTTCTACTTAGTCCTGCAGCATATAAAGCTATGTTTGCTTCTTCAGGTGCAGCTTCTGTAAGCAAATCTATGAGTCCTTTTACCTTATTGTTTAGTTTATAATTGGGGTATTTTTTTATGTTGGCTTCTATGAGTTCGTTGGCTCTTTTCAAATCAATAAAACCACTTACATAATCTTCAAAAATAAGTTCTACAAATGCCCACTGTAATTTTATATCTGCCTGTGTGTATAGGTATAGAGGAGAGTTTTGGTTTAAACTTTTAATTTCTCTAATTCTGGAGGCTTCATTTGGTTTTAGTTTTTTGTAAAGTACTTTGTTTTCTGTTGTAAGTAAGGTAATGATGTCTAAGTAATTCTCTAATAAAGGTACTACTCCGTTTTGGTTAAATTTAGAGGTGTCTCTAAGGTTTGCCAATTGTGTTTTGGCAACATCTACCTTTAGTTTTAAAATATTTTTGTAAGCTTCTTTTACTTCTTTTTGGTTAAAATCAAATTGTGCCCATGCATTGCTAGAAAACACTACACACAATAAAAAAGGATGACTCTTGATTGTCATCCTTAATACTTGTTTAATACCCAAATAAATAAAATTAGTTGCTTTCAACTGCTTTCTTTCTTGTTGTTTTTTTCTTAGGTAGTTCTTCTTCTGAGATTACTTCTACATCTGTTAAGATTCTTCCGCAATGCTCACAAACCATTATTTTTTTACGCTCTCTAATGTCGTATTGTCTTTGAGGGGGTACACTGTTAAAACATCCGCCGCAAGCGTCTCTTTTTACACTTACAACAGCCAAACCGTTTCTAGCGTTTGTTCTTAATCTTTGGTAAGATTCGTATAAACGATCTTCCATTTTCTTAATTGCTTTTTCTCTAGATTCCATCAATTTAGCTTCATCTTCTTCGCTTTCTGTAATAAGCTCAGTCAATTCAGATTTTTTGTTTATTAGGTCTAGTTTTCTACCTTCTAAAGTAGAAGCAGTAGAAGCAATTTCTGTTTGCTTGTTATCTATATTATAACGAGCTTCTTTTATTTTTTTGTCGCAAATTTGAACTTCAAGTTCCTGCAATTCCATTTCTTTAGTAATTGCATCATACTCTCTGTTGTTGCGAACATTCATTTGCTGTTCTTTGTATTTAGCAATTAAAGCTTCGGCTTTCTTAATTCCGTCTTTTCTTTCTGCTATTTCTTTGTTTAGAGCATCAATTTCTCCGTCATGCTTGCTTAAGCGCACTTCATAACCAATAATTTCATCTTCTAAATCGGTTACTTCTTCTGGAAGGTCACCTCTCATTGTTTTTATTCTATCTAGCTTACTATCAATTGCTTGTAAGCTTTCTAATAAGGTAAGTTTTTGATCTACTGATAACGCCATTTAGTAATATTTTACTGGATTCGTATGTGATTTGGAAAAAACCAATGCAATATTAGCGAATTTTTCGTTTAAAATATCAAAAAATAATTCTTTTGTGCATGATTCTGTTTCATAATGGCCAATATCTGCTATAACAACCTTATTTTCAGTATCAAAAAACTCATGGTATTTAAAATCAGCACTCAAAAATACGTCTGCGTCTGCCAAGATCGCTTTCTGAATTAAAAAGCTTCCTGAGCCTCCACACAATGCTATTTTTTTTACCCTTGGTTTAAGGATGCTTGTATGCTTTATTACGTGAGCATTAAATGTTTTTTTTATTTGGTCAAAAAACGCATATATATCGGTTTCATTTATTAGCTCACCAATCATACCACTGCCAATATCTGGATTTGCATTCTCTAACGCTTGTAAAAAAAAGGCTGGTTCTTCATAAGAATGGTTCTCTTTTAAAACAGAAAGAATTTTATTTTTTAAATGGCCGGGCAAAAGCACTTCTATTTTATCTTCATGAACTTCTTCTTGTTTTAGTTTGGTGCCTAATGTTGGGTTTGAAGACTCATTACCTGTAAATCTTCCTATGCCAGAATGAGTAAAGCTACAGCCAAAATAATTGCCTAAAGTACCTGCTCCAGCTTCTTTAAAAGCAGCCAACAATTTTTCTGTATCAGAACTTGGGCAGTAGGTTTCTAGTTTGTACAAAATTTCGTTTTTTGGGACTAAAATTTTGCAATTTATTAACTGTAATTTCTGAGCTATTTTATGATTTACGCCTTGTTTTATATGGTCTAAGTTTGTGTGACAAGCATATATGGCAATATCGTTTTTAATTGCTTTTATTACTGTATTTTCAATGTAATTTTTGCCTGTCAGTGATTTTAATCCTTTAAAAATAATAGGATGATGAGCAATTACTAGTTCGCAACCTAATTCTATGGCTTCATTTATAACTTCTTCTGTACAATCAAGCGTTAATAATATTTTGGTTATGATGGAGTTTGGGTCTCCAACAAGTAACCCACAATTGTCATACGATTCCTGCAAATCTAAGGGTGCAAATTTTTCTAAATAGTCTGTTATATCTTTTATTTTTGGCATAAATGCAATGGCGTGTTGTAAAGTAATCTATTGTAAATTTACAATGACAATTTTGCATTTTTATGTTTTTGGGTATTTCATTTTAGTATCAAATCTTTGTATGATTTTTTCTTTCAAAAAATCTAACTTTAAAGATATTAAGATACCTTTAAGAAAATAAAAACATAAATAAAAGTATAATACAACTACTTATTTATGAATTAGTTGAATATATTTATTTTGATTTATTTTAAATCCAAATAACCAATTTAATCTAAGAAATTTTAGTCTAGTTTTATACCTAGTTTTTTTATATTATATATTTTATGTAGTTTTGTACTGAATTAGGTTCCTTGTAGTGAGGATTAAAAGGGAATTCAGTGTAAATCTGAAGCTATTCCCGTAACTGTAAGTCTGTAATTATTGTATCCACAAATCACTGAGAAATTGGGAAGATGTACAATCTAGGACAAGTCAGGAGACCTGCCAATTCAAAGGCTGAGCTTTCGGGAAGAAAAGCTAAAAGTCAACGAGTTACACCTATTTTCTATAAATAGGTGACGTTTTCTTTTTTCTCAAAATCAGCAATTAAATAATATAAACAGGGTATAGCACTGAGGCTTCTTTGCTGTAACCGATAAACATTTAATTGACAATGAAAAAAATAGTACTTATTTGTATAAGCTTAATCTCATTAAGCCTAAATGCCCAAACACGCTCTAAAATAATTGCTTGTGGAGGTAAATTTGAATTTAATCCGCCCATTACAGACAGAGCAACCATTGGAGTGGTTTTGTGCGGGGGTGTGGAATGTAATTATGTGCCTTTCGATACGATAGAAGTAGAAAGTGTGCAAAAAATTGCTATTTCTAATCCCGAGGACGGATACATATTTTTAGCCGCTCAGGATTCTATCATGCAATACAAACCTTCTCTTTCTGAAGAGGCAAAGATTAAAAAAATAAACCAAATTCCATTCAAAGGCATCAAAACAGTAGTAGCCAACGATGATTATTTAATAGCTGGAAAATGGTATGGTTCTGGAGATTATTTAGTAGTGTATGATGCTACTACAATGGTAGAATTATTTGCAAGTCCTACCATAAAAACGGAGATAAAAGATATTTTGATTTTAAATGATACTCTATTAGCAGTAGCCTACAATTTAAAAGGAGATGTAGATGGATGTGCTCCTTGGGGTTGTTTTGCAGATTCTTTAGGTAGAATAGACATTATAAGTTTAGATAGAGGGGTTACAACTAAGACTATAGATTTGGGTGTTTTAGGAAAAGGAGACATAAGTCTTCAGAAAAATTATTCTAATGGTTTAAATTCTTTATCTTCTGATATGGGGTACTTTAGTTATTTTGACAAAGATCTAAATCTTGTACTTGATAGTGCAAATACAGGATTGGAAAAATTACTTACAACAAATTCTTCTCTAAACAATGATGTTGTTTATGCCTTAAGTAAAAAAGACAGTATGGAAACTTGGCAACCTAAACTTGCAAATTCTAGTTTTTATAAACTTACCGCAGATTCTAGCATAAAATTTAAAAGCAAAATCAGTATTCCAAGAATAGAATCAGTAACTTCAAATTTGAATCAACTTACTTATTTAGAGACAGATTATAGTACTTTTGGTAATGCAATTTTTGGCAATGAAATAGTAAAAACGGGTATTTCTCCACAAGATGTGGGATATATAAATGTGGTTGCTACTTTGGTTGGACTTGAAAACTTAGCAGATAAAACTACCATTGATTTAGATAACATTAGCACCTTAGATTTTGATAAATTAACGATTTATGATCTCAGAGGATTAGAGGTAGTTTCTTCACATAATAGTCAAGATGTAAATGTAACTAATTTGCAAACAGGAGTTTATGTTTTGTTGATTGAGCAAGAAAATATAGTTCAAAAATTAAAAGCGTATAAAAAATAGTGTTAAAATTCTTTGTTAGCTTAGTTTGTGTTTTTGTTCTTTGCCCAAGTAGTTCTACTTGGGCAAATGGACTTTCTGTACGTATTTTGTCTATTAATCAAGGTCCAAATTTTACTTTAAAAGTAGACTGTGAAGTGGTCTGGCAAAATTCTTGGTCAGAATCCAGCAATGCACCCAATCACGATGCGGTTTGGTTGTTTTCTAAACAAAAAGAGATATCTAGTTTTGGCTATCTGCATTCTAAAATAGAAAGTGCAAGTTCTTCAGATTTTCAAATACATATTTCAAATGATTCTCTAGGTTTAATGTTAGAATCAAATGCAAGTCTGCTGTCAAAAGAAAGTAGAGGAATAGTTAGTGTTGTATTTTCTAAAAAACCCATACAAGTAAACTTTTATGTAGGTGGTATAGAAATGGTTTTTGTGCCAGAAGGTACATTTTTTTTAGGAGATGCTGTAAGTAATCATAGTTTTGAGAGTTTTTTAAAAGATCCTCTTAAAATAGAATCCGAAAATCAACTAAAGTTTGGAGATAATCTGTCTTCTAGTACTTTTAACAGTGTAGTAGGGGATGTCCCTACAAAATTCCCTAAGGGATTTAATGCATTTTATTGCATGAAATATGAAATCTCTCAGCAACAATTTGCTGAATTTTTATCTGGATTGAGCTATGTTGAACAAAAAATTATATTTGATCCTAATGCTAACCTTAAATTGGGTTCAAATCCTTTGGTTACTGGATCAAATACGTATTTCAATGGATTGTCTTTTAGCGAAATTGGGTTTGAACCAATAAACAAGCCATTCAAAATTGAATGTGATTTGAATAAGAATGGTGTTTTCAACGAAACTACCGATGGAATGACACTAGCTTGCAACTATCTTTCTTGGTTTCAGGTTTTGAGTTATTTAGACTGGGTTGGATTACGCCCTATGACTGAGTTTGAATTTGAAAAAGCATGCAGAGGTTTTGGTTCTAGCGTAAGCAAAGAATTTGCTTTTGGTACTGATAAAGTGACGGATGCAAATATTTTAACGAATGATTCCACAGAGCTAGAAACAAATGCTAGTATTGCTTTGGTAGCTGCTGGAATTGCTTCTCATGGCTATTTTGGTAGATCAGGCCCTTTACGTTGTGGTTTTGCTGCCACAAGCTCTACACAAAAATTAACTGCTGGAGCCAGCTATTGGGGAATAATGGAACTTAGTGGCAATTTATGGGAACAAACCATGGGTGTAAATAAACAAAATGGATTGCTTTTTTCAGATTCTTATGGAGACGGTTTTGTAAATTCCTTTCCAGCAGATTGGAAAACAGAATCCTGCATGCTTAGAGGGGGTGCTTGGTTTAGTGGTATTGGTCCTACATACAGAGATTTAGCTGTTTCTGATAGGTATTATTATAATTTAGCTTCTGAAATTGCAAGAAATACATCAGGTGGTAGAGGTGTAAGGTCTTTAAAATCGTTTACTTATGATAAATAAATTATTCTTTTTTTTCTTGTTTGCATTTACTTTTTCTGCAAATGCACAATTTACAGGTGGGGCAGGAGATGGTTATGCAAGCGATAAAAAATTTTTATTAATTGAAGGTGTGAATTCTTTATCAGATAATTTTCAGGTATATCCTACAAAACTAAAACGTTTAGATTACATTACCATCCATGATTTAAATCTAGAGTCTATTTTAGTAACAGATTGTTTAGGAAAGTCTGTTGTTGTAGAAGCAAGTAGCAAAGGTAAATTTCAAATTCCTGTCTTCTTAGCCATAGGAAAATATCAAATAACTAAAATTAACGAGCAATTTTACTTTTCAAGTTCTATTTTTGTCTATGAATAGGTTTTTTTTGTTGTTTTTTTGGTTTTTACCCATTCAAGGTTTTACCCAACAAAAATCATCTACATTAATAGATACCATACAATTACATAACAATTATACTTTTGAATTAACTAGAAAAATTCCTACAGAAGCAAAAAACTTCACTCAAGAGTTAGAGCAAAAAACACCCATATTTATAAAAGATTACGGAGTTGGTAATTTGGCTACATTTACTTACCAAGGTACATCTAGTAGTCAGAACTCATTGTATTGGAAAAACATAAACCTAAATCCTGTAAACATAGGTACAACAGATTTTTCTTTAATAGACGGTTTTTTATTTGATTCTTATAGTTTTCAAACCTCTAAAAATATGTTGCAAGGCAGTGGAATTGGTTCAGATTTAGTTTTAAATAATAAGATAAAGGTAGACTCTGGCATTTCTATTTTACACAAAATTCAAACTGGTTCTTTTAAAGATTTTCAATTTGGAAGTAAAATAAATTTCGCCAATAATAAATACGTCTTAGGTATGTCTTTGGTACTAAATAGGGCAGAAAATGATTTTAGATTTTACAACGTAACCACAAAAATGTTTGAAAATAGACAAAATAACCAAAATAGCAGTTTTGCCAACAGAGTTTATTTTTATAAGTGGATTAAAAATGGGTATTTAAATGTAGAGTCTTGGAATAAAACATCTAACAGAAATATCTCAAGTCCAATTCTTGTTCAAAATCAAAATGAAAATCAGAAAGATCAATTTAGCCGTACTTCTTTGGAGCTAACTTTAGGATTAAAAAATGGAATAACTTACACACAAAATTTAGCTGTTATAGTAGAAGGATATCAATACCAAAATCCAAGCTCAAAGATATATGGCGATGGTAGTTTCTATCGTTATGTTTCTGTTTCTAGCTTTAAAAAAAGATTTAATTCTTTGTTTAACAGTGAATTAACAGTATTTGGCGAATCAGTTTTTGCAGAGGTTTCTGATTTAAATAAAAAAAGATATATGCTCGGTTTCGCATTTAAAAATGAACTTCAAGTATCTAAACATTTACATTTAGTAGCAAGTACAAGAAAGGAGGAGTATTTAGCAGTAAACGGCCTTCCATTAACATATGACGTACGTTTAAATTTTTCAAGAAAAAAATTAACTTGCTATGTAAAAGCGAGTAAAAATGCCAGAATACCTACTTTAAATGATTTGTTTTGGGAAAATGGAGGCAACAAAAATTTAAAAAGTGAATTGTCTAAAACAGCATATTTAGGAATAAAAAAGAGTGGTGTTTTTGGGTTTAGTGCAGAAGGATTTTTGGGAAATATAAGTAATATGATAATTTGGCTACCCAATTCAGAAAATGGATTATGGACGCCTTTAAATGTCTTTGCGGTAAAACGTTTTGGAACTACTTTAGAGGCTAATTATCATTTAAATTTTAAGCAAGTTATAGTAGAAATGGGAGCAATTTATACTTACACGCACTCCGTAGAATCTAGCACCAATAAACAACTCATTTTTACGCCCATAAATACTGTTAAGTATTGGGCTGCTTTTCTTTTTTCAAAAAAAATAATCTTAAATTATGGTTTTCAGTGGGTTGATAAAAGGTATGTAACAAGAGATTATAGTGCTTCTTTGCCAAGTTTTACCGTCTCTGATGCATCCATTTCAAAAACCTGGGAAATTAAAAATAAAACATTGTGTAAATTACACGCAGAATGTAAAAATATATTTGGGTATACATACTACAACATTCCCTTTAGACCAATGCCAAGAAGATATGTTGGTATTGGCTTAGAACTAACTTATTAGTATATGAGTAACTTATTAAAAAAAATACGCAAGCAAAGTTATTTAAGTACCTACTTACTGTTTTCAAAATTATTAAAAAAATACTCTCTTTTTTTATTCTTCTATTTGTTTTTCATCTCTTGCAATACACCAGAAGAGATACAGCCCGTGGAGTTAGAGAAAAATAATAATACACTAAATAAGTATAAATTATTGGTTTTGAACGAAGGTAACTTTGGTAACGGAGTAGCTACATTATCCAAATTAAATTGGACAGGAGATTCCTTAATTAAAGTAGAAAATGATGCTTATTTCAATGTTAATAAAGAATATTTAGGAAATGTAGCACAGTCTATTACCAAAGTTGGCAATGAATTGTGGTTGGTCATAAATAATTCCCAAAAAATTGTTCGTTGTACATCAGACCTTATAAAAATAAATGAAATAAAAGGCTTGAATTCACCCAGGTTCATTGCACAAAATGCTAAATATGTGTTTGTTTCCGATTTATATTCTAACCAAATTTCTGTCATAGATAAAGCCACATTTTCTGTTATAAAGAAAGTATACACTGGCGCATGGAACGAAGAATTGTTAGCCCTTAATAATCAGTTGTGGATACCGCAAACCTCTGCTCGTAGTGTGTTGATTATGGATATGAACACATTTGAATTCTTGGATACTATACCTATTGCACGTGAGCCATTTGCAATTAAAAAAGATGAAAAAAACATTGTATACGTACTTTGTAATGGCGGTTTAAATGAAAGAGAAACCCCATATTTGTACCAAATAAATGCTTCTACCAAACAAAAAAAAGACAGTGTAAATTTAAGTATTTTAGATGGGGTACCAAGCAGATTACTAATTGTGAATAATGAGGTCTTTGTTCTAGCAAAAAATATATATTCTATTGAAAATCAAAACATAAAAGAGGTAATTAGCGGAAGAGAGAATAATTTTTATGGTTTTGCAGCCAATGATAGTTATCTTTTTGTAACTGATGCAAAAGACTATGTTAGAAATGGAAATTTGATTAGGTATAACAGAAAAAACTCTAGCCAGCGTGAAACAGTAGAATTAGGAGTCATACCTGGTTATATCTACATAGAATAAATCTTACATTTCTTCCCCTTTGTAAACACCAAGTCCAAAAAGAGCAAAATCATATTTTACAGGATCATTTGAATCAAACTTAGCTAGTATGCTTGTGAGTTCTACGGCTGTTTTCCAGTCTGCTTTCTCTGTTTTAATAAGTCCTAGTTCTTTGGCAACTCTGGTTACATGTACATCTAGTGGTATAATTAAGTCCTTTGGTTTTATTTTTTTCCAAATACCTAAATCTATACCTGTATCTCTTACCATCCACCTATAATACATATTTAATCGTTTACAAGCAGATCCGTTCAATGGAGATGAGAGGTGTTTACCAGATCTTTTGGCGTAGTTTTCGCTAGATTCAAAAAGTACTTTAAAATCTACTAAAGAAGCATATACATTTTTTTTGTTTTCAAAAAGCAGATCTTCTAAGGAGTTATATTTTTTATACACTTGATGCAAAAATTCTACAAAATAAAGCAAGTCAGTATCGTTAAATGTTCTATGCCTAAAACCAATAAGCTGTTTTAAGTCAGATGAAGTTGCTTCACAAATAAAATCAAATGGTTTATTGTCCATTCTATGCATTAGATCTTTAGATTTAGCTATTATGGTTTTTCTTTGCCCCCATGCAAAAACGGCTGCAAACAAACCAGCTATTTCTTGGTCTTGTTTTAAGGTATATGCTAGTGGTATTTGAATAGGATCTTCCTCTGCAAAATTTGAAATATGATATTTCTGATAATATTGCTCTAAAATATCTTTGGTATCTATTAAATCCATCGTAGGAATAAGAAATTGAGGGCACAAAATATGATTAATAATACAAAAAGCATAAGAGTTACTCTAGCCAAAAATATTGCATTATAAATAAGGTTGTATTTCAAAAATCCCCTGTCTCTTTCTGAAATTACAAAAGGCATAAAAATGTAAGGAAAGCCTATAAATAAGCCTAAAATCCTCTGTTGAATGGGTAATCTAGAGACTTGTTTATAGTATTTATATTTTCTTACATGAATATAAGCAGTGTAATTACAATAGGAAGCCAAAAGCAATGATACTAAAAGAAGGGTTATTTTCAATTAATTTTAATTTAGTTAGAAATGAACTTTAAATTAATACAATTTTTATCAATTTAAAAGAAGACTTGAATTTTGAAGATAAAGTTGCACGATCTGGGTTATTTATTTAATAATTGTAGAATAGTAACTACATTCTTACCATTTGAATAGATAAGCTTATTGTTGAGTACAAAAAACATTCCATAAATAGCACCAGTTAGTTTTTCATAACACATTTCTAATAATACTTTTTCATTTAATTTATTTATAATTAATAGTTTAGAGGTATAATTCTGTTCTTCTACTTTAGAATAATATGCTATGATTATATAGTTTTTAGCTTCTAAATACTCGCATTCTAAACAAGGAATATCACCTGTATGATGCTTGATAATATCTATAAACCCAATAAAATGCTCATTAGATTCTATGTATACTGTTGCTTCTTCAATAATAAAAGTAAAATGACTCTCAGGTAAAATCACTTCATTTTTTTCTCCTTTGGGATTTGAAAGGATGATTTTATTTTGCTTTAATCCATCAAATTGAAATAGAGGGAAATTTTGAACAACTGCGGTTGGTATATGTACCAAAGCTGTTGCACTTATTTCTGGATTTTTCCCTTGTTTTAATTCATGCAACACTAAATAATCTTTAGTTGCACCCACAATGCTTTTCCACCAACTATTTTTAGCGTTTTCATAACTAAAAACACAATGTTCTTCATTAAGATTAAAAACCTTCCAAATTGTTTTAAATAATTGATTATCACGCAATTCTACTACAATGTGGTGTTGGTCTACAACATCAATTTTCCAAATGGGAAGGGGGCAGAAATAAGAAATTTTTTGCAATGTTACTTTTTTGTACTTTTACACAAAAGTAACAGAAGAAATGAAAATATTAGGTGTAATTCCAGCAAGATTTGCTTCAACTCGTTTTCCAGGTAAGCCTTTGGCATTAATAGGTGCAAAATCTATGGTAGAGCAAGTATATTTGAGGTGTAAAGAATCTTCAGTTTTTGAGCAGATAGTAGTGGCTACTGACAACCAAGAAATAGCAGATTGTGCATCAAAATTTGGCGCTCTTGTTGTTTTTACTAATCCAAACCATCCTTCTGGTACAGACCGTTGTTTTGAAGCCCTAAGTTTGGTACATGATGCATTTGATGCTATAATTAATGTACAGGGAGATGAACCTTTTATTGACCCTTTATCAATAACAAAAGTAGCCGACCGTTTGAGAAAAGGGGCCG
>JAYVIQ010000197.1:0-7957 GCA_043770215.1 Cytophagales bacterium
CTTTATGTTTCATAATTCCAGTATTTTTAAACAATTTTTGTCAACTTGTATTCAGATTAAATTCTGCCCCCAAAATTTTGCGAAAAGTTGTCGGCTAACTCAAAAATATACGCAATTATCACTATTTAAACATTTTACAAATAACTTACTTTCAATACTTTATAACAAATACTGATAATTATTGCTGGATAATACTTAATTGAACATCAAAAAGTAGTATAATCTAGTAAATAATGTCAAAACGCATAAATTATTTTGCTCAATCTTGTTAATTAGGTATTCTGTTGCGTAGATCTCTTCCTCTAGGCTCATTTCCTTCATCTAGCACCATTTCAGAATGTAAAAATTGTGCAGCTTCGGCTGATGTTTTTACTTTAATAGCACTTCTTTCTAGCATTTCTGATTCAAATTCCGTCAATACTTTTTTTCTGATTCCTTCTGTTCTCCAATTTGAAGAAGGTTTACATCCTTTATAAATTTCTCTAGCCAGAGCCAATGCATCTAACAATGCTTGGTTTGCTCCTTGGCCTTTAAACGGACTCATTGGGTGGGCGGCATCGCCAATTAAAGTCACTTTATCGTTTTGGGCTAATAATTCTGAGCTGAGTAATTCTCTGTCATAAACTGGGTAACCAGAAATTTGAGTTTCTAAGGTAGCTTTTAATATTTGAGGAATAGGGGAGTGCCATTGGGTTCTTAGGCAGGCTTCTTCTTTTAGTGCTTTTGCACCTTTGGCACTCAAATCTTTAGCTTCCTGTTCTGTCATGGGGAAACTAAGCTGCCACATCATTGAGTCTTTAGTGAATGGCATCATGTAGATTCGCTCATTGCCATTGGCTGTTTGAAAAACTGTAGCAGAATCAAGCAATGGACTTTCTGTATTTTCTAATGCCGCCAATGGGCATATACCCAATATGACAATACACCCCAAATACCGTAGAGGTGCAATGTCTTCTCCTAACAATAGTTTTCTAACTGTACTTCGTATGCCATCTGCACCTACAATTAGGTTTGTTGTTTGTTTTATTATTTCTCCATCAACATTAAAACTAATTTCAATTTCATTTTTATTAATGTTCTTAAAATCAACTAATTGGTGTCCCCATTTAACATTTTCATTGCTTATTAATTGTTCTAATAAAGCCAATCGCAAATCCTGTCTTGCAATATGTACATTTGTACGCTTGGGAGGTTTATAGGTGTTGGCATTCAAATTTTTTCTCATGCCCCATTCTCCAATCACCTTACCATCGCTAGTATGTACAAGGTGTTTGGTTGAATTTACCCCAGCTGCTAAGTTAAAAAGTCCCAAACCACAAATAGCATTGCTGGCTTGTTGTAGAGTAAGTCCATAACCCTGAGAACGGGTTTCAAAATTTGGATCTCTTTCAAACAAAGAAAACGGTATTCCTCTGTGCATGCATGCAACTGCCAAAGCAACACCCCCAATGCCTCCACCTACAATAGCCATGTGTGGGTAGGTTTCTGAATCTGTTTTGGGTTTTTTGTTTAAAAATACTAGTCCTGATCCTGAGCAGTTTAAGCAAGTTGTAAGCTGAAAATTTGGTTTAATGCTTGTTTTGCCTTCAATTTTAGATTGTTTATATTGTTCTAGTTCTTGTTGAATATTTATTATGGTATGCTTCTTGAACTTGCGTTTTTTTTTACCTAATCCATCGCATTCTTCACATATATTCAAATACTCTTCTATCATTTCTGCAATTTATAAACTTTCTTATTTGTAAAAATATTTACTTCTTTTCTTCTAAATAGAAATTAAGCGTTAAATCGGGTTCTATGCATCTTTCAAGTATTAAAAGATGTCATTTGTATTGGTTCAAAATTTAATATCTCCAAGCTGCTTAAATACAATTATTTATGTCTGAACCAGCAATTTTTTCGTTCGTTTTCATATTGTTTAAAAACTGTATTTACTGGCGCTCCATGAATTAGTTGAGCATTAAATTTTGTACGTGCCAGATAATTGAATGCACCCATATCGCCTGTGTAGGCGGTTTTATTTTCACGATTTGCATTCTGGTGAATTGCACAAAGCTGTTGTAAAAAATCAAAAAACAAGGTGGCGTGACCTCCAATAATTCCACAATTCAACAAGGTCTGATCTCCAAAGCTGCTTTCGTATGCGGCATAATCTGCAATGTTATTTCTTAAATGTTCTGCATGAGCAATCATCCATTCATTGTTTAGCAATTTGGGTTCGTCGCCACAAAAAAGTGAAGATGTGTTTTTAATAAAAAGCGGATCTTTAAACGGATTTTTAACAAGTACAACATCTGTAATGTCTGTAATAAAAATTCCGTTTATGTGTTTGTAGTGATGTTTTAAAAAATTTAAGTAAACAAAATATCTAAATACATTGGGATTAAATTGGGGGTCATAAATGATTTTTATAAACGAAATGCTTTCATTTTTGAACAAATTGCAGGTTTCTTCCGAGAAATTATTATGAAAAATAATACCCTTTAAATTTGCTGCTGATATAGATTCTGCCCAATCTTTTACCAATTGGTAATTATCATTGGCAAGTGTTGTGTTGCGGTTTACATCATGTACCCCTGTAATGTGGCAAGCCATTACCAAATTGTCATTAGGCGAAATTAAAAACGGTTCAACACCCATAACTAAGCATTGACTAAATTCGCTTTTTTGATTGTTGCACAAATACTATCAGGAATATTTCTGTGGTATATATAAGTACGCAAGTCTAGTTTTTTTACTTGAAAAAGGTTGCTTGCTTTTTCGTAAAAATCTGAATCTGCAGAAAATCCAGTTTTAAAATTAATGCTGTTAAATACTTTTTTTAGTCCAAATAAAGTACCAAATAAAATTACTTCGTCTAAATGTATGAGTTTTGTTTGGTCGTATTTATCTGGTACATAATAATCGTCATCACTGTCAACTATTGTTTCAGAAGTTGAGCAAATTAAGTCCAACTCCTTTATTTCCCTTAAGCAAGTGCTTAAATGATTGGGTTTGTACTCGTCGTCGCTGTCAAGAATGGTTACATATTCCCCAAAGCTATACAAAACACCTCGGTTTATAGATTGAGATTGGCCTCTATTGCTATGGCGAATGTAGCTGATTTTGTCTTCATGTTTTTCTACATAGGCCAGTAAAGATTCTCGGTTATTTTCTTTGCTACCATCATCAATAATTATAAGCTCGAAATCTTGAAAATCTTGAGCCAACACCGAATCAATAGCTCTTTTTGAGTATAAGAAATTGGTGTTATAAACAGTCATTAATACTGATACTTTCACTTGTTTCAACATAATTTCATCTTACTCTTAAATTTAAAACAAAGGTAAAAATTTCTTTTTAGAAATTTGTAGATAAACCTAAAATAAGATAAGGCAGTTGCTCGTTTGGAGTAAAGGGTGAATGCTTTTGAAAGTATCTGGATTTTAATTTTTATCATTTGGAATTTGTAAATAGCAGAAACATCTTACAACAAGAAAAAGACATCAATAAAAAGGGGATATTCACTTTTTTTACACCAAAATATAGAGGTAATAATACTCACGCAAAGCAAGAAATACACGTTTGACTTTTTTTGTACTAACATAACTAGACATTTGCCTCATCGTTATTTTGTTTTGCTTAGAATTTTTCTGGTCAATTTAACCACAGCAGCTCTTGGAGTGAAACGAATAGCGCCAGCCATTATCCAGTTTAAAACACCGTGTATGGCAACAGTTTTTCCATTCATCATTGCTATATAGCCATATTCAGCCACTTCTTTAGATGTAGGTAATTTACTTACTTTTGACAAATTGCTTTCTTCCATGGCAGCAGCTGCCTGAAAACCGCTTTCTGTAGCTCCAGGACAAAGTGTGGTTACTGTTATGCCCTTGTCGCTAACTTCATTGTTTACAGCCTCCGAAAAACTCAATACATATGCTTTTGTAGCAAAATATACCGCCATCAATGGTCCAGATTGGAAAGCTGCGGTAGAAGCTACATTCATTATTTTTCCATCTTTCCGTTTTACCATGTCTTGTAAATAGAGCTTGGTAAATTGAGTTAGGGTTGTAATGTTCAAATGTATCATTTGCTCTGCTTTGCTCCAATCATTTTCTACAAACAGTCCAAAGTCGCCAAAACCTGCGTTGTTTATCAAATAATCAATTTGAATGTTTTGTTGTATGGTCTCTTCATATACTTCTTGGGCAGAATTATTGGTAGAAAGGTCTTTGCCAATGGTATATACTTTTACCTTATACTGATTTTCTAAGGTTGTTTTTAGTTCGTCTAATTTCGATTTGTTTCTTGCTACTAAAACTAAATCATCACCGTTTAAGGCGTGTATTTTTGCTAGTTCTAGTCCTATTCCGTTAGATGCTCCTGTAATTAATGCTGTTGCCATTTGGTATGATTTAATAATTTCACTAAAAGTATAGCTATAGACTTAAACATACAACATGATGTGCTGTCTATGTTTGTATTTTTTTTGACTCCTTATTTTTTTCTTTCGATAAATGAATTGAGAAAACGAACTTGTAATACAGCCCAATGAAAAAGATATAACTTTGAATCACCTGTAAATATGTTTAACAAAAAAGTTGCATTTGCCGATTGAATTCGCCAATTTTTATTGCTGACAATTTTATTTTCGTGATTGGTATACTGTTATTTTTTTTTAGACTAGCAAGCTAGAGAGCCATTAAAAGTTTATTTATGCTATAGTTTTTGTAATCCCAGATTTAAATACTTTTTATATTTCCAAAGTCAACTGTTTTGAGGTATGATTTGCTATATGTTTTTAGAAACTTGTATAATCAATTTCGTAAAAGGATACCTCACTAAGAGTAGCTAAAAACCAAAACTATTTATGTTTATCACAAATAATCATCACTGTTTTTGACTTTTATTTTTAGCTATTATTTACTTTTAGCTTCTTTTTTAGATCCATCATAAAGGTCATAGCCATGTAGTCTGCACTCTAATGGGCCATTGTACAAAACCGTTTTGCTGTTTGGCCTTAAGCCCAAAAACTTAAAGGAATCTAAGTTGGAGGTAATTACAAACGCTTTTAAACCAGAATACTTTCTTTTAAAAGTATCGCCCATTTCTGTATAAAATGTTTGTGCATTTTCTAGTTCCATACGTTCTCCGTACGGCGGATTTATGATGACAATACCGCTAGAAATAGGAGGTTTCTCTCTAAAGAAATCTCTTCTTTCTACAGAAATTGTATCATCAAACTTTGCTTTCTTTATGTTAGACTCGCTCTTACGTACATTTTGCATAGAAATATCAGCACCGTAAATGTCTACAGCTATGGGTTGTATGCAATCTAAAAACTCATATTTAAGAGCTACAAACTCTTCTTCATTAAAATCTTTCCACTGCATAAACCCAAAATGGGCTCTAAACAAGCAGGGTGGTCGTTTGGCAGCTATACAAGCGGCTTCTATTAAAAATGTGCCAGACCCACACATAGGATCAAAAATATTCTGAGTGCCATCAAAGCCAGCCATTTTAAGAATTCCAGCAGCCAAAACTTCATTCATTGGAGCCTCGTTTATTTCTTGTCTATAGCCTCTTTTGTGCAAACTTTCTCCGCTACTATCTAGGTTTATGGTTACGGTATCTTTGTTTATGTGCACATTAAACCTAACGTCTGGTAATTCAACATCTACATCAGGTCTTTTGCCATATTTAGCTGTAAACCAGTCAGCTATAGCATCTTTCATTCTATAAGCTACAAATTTAGAATGGTTAAAAATTTCTGTATTTATTACGGCATCTATGGCAAAAGTAGAATCTAGGTCTAAGTAATCTTCCCAGTTTATTTTCATCAAAGAGTCATAAAAATCATCTTCTTTAGCAATTGTAAAATTTAGTACGGGTACCAAAACTCTAACTCCAGTATGAAGTCCTAGGTTTAGTCTATAAAGATCTTTTTTTTCACCCTCGCAGCTCACAATTCGTTTGCCTTGTTGTATATTCTTTAAACCTAAATCAGCTACTTCTTGTGCTAAGATAGTTTCTAAGCCTTCAAATGTTTTTATTAGAAATTTCAAACCCGTTTTTTTATGTTTATGTACTAATGTAGTGTTTGGAATATTATTTTTGCCAAAAGTTCCAGTTTATTACGCATTGCTACTGGTCTATGGGCTATAATCTAGTGTAAAAGAAGATAAACTATTCTTCTTCTCCCAAATCCTCTTGCTCTGCTCCTAATCCTAGTTCTTCTAATACTTCTTCTGTTAAGGCCAAACCATAAGGTCCGTCTTGCTTTACGCTTTTAGAGAAACTCACTTGGTCTTCTAAATCCATAACTACTACCAATTCGCCATCCATATAAATGAATAAGTAGCCGTCATCTCCCCATTCAGTGGTAAATTCTTTTTCAAGCGCATTTGCTTGTAACGCAAATTCAGAAGCAAATTCTTGAGTAATGGCTGGGGCTCCGCCTTCTTCTATGATTTTCTCTACTGCGTCTTCATTTTCAAAAGGGGCTGTTAGTGCACAAACAAATCCATCAAACTCTATTTCTTGAGTTTCAGAATCCATTAAAAAAGCCCAAATGCTGTGTTCGTCATTGTCTATAATTACTAATTTATTTATCTCGCTGTTGTATGATTCATACAATACAAACTCGTCGTTTTCTTCTTCCATAGTTTTTTATTTTTTTTTAATGTTTTTTACCTTTTTTTCTGTGAACAATGTTTTGTACTTATATTTTTCTATCTAAATCAAACTTTTCTAGGTAATCCGCTACTCTTCTTACAAACATACCCCCTAAAGACCCATCTATAATTCTATGGTCATAGCTATGAGAAAGAAACATCATGTGTCTAATTCCTAAGGTATCTCCATAGGGAGTTTCTATTACGGCTGGTTTTTTTACAACTGCTCCTAATGCCAATATACCCACCTGAGGCTGAACCAAAATAGGTGTGCCAATTAAATTGCCAAATGACCCAACATTAGATACAGTGTAGGTACCCCCTTCTAAATCACTAGGTTTTAACAATCCTTTTTTAGCACGTTTGGCTAAGTCATTCACTTGTTTTACCAATCCAACAATGTTCAATTGATCTGCATTTTTTATCACCGGTACCAACAAATTGCCATTGTCTAAAGCTACAGCTATCCCAATATTTATGTCTTTTTTGTAAATGATATTGTCGCCATCTACTGAGGCATTTATTTTTGGGTAATCTTTTATTGCTTTAATTACAGCCTCTATAAAAATAGGAGTGAAGGTAAGCATAGCATTTTCTTTGTCTTTGAAATGTGTTTTCCAACGGTTTCTCCAATAAACAATGTTGCTTACGTCTGCTTCTACAATAGAGGTTACGTGCGCAGATATACGCCTAGATTCTATCATTCTACTGGCAATTATTTTGCGAGTCCTATCCATAGGTACTACCTCTACATTGCCAGTATGCACTAGTTTTGGTGCGGTGCTTTCTATTTCTTGGTTTTGTGTTGTAGGTAGTGTAAACTCAAAACTTGATTTTAGGGTTTCTATACCAGATTGTATGCCTGTATTTGTGCTTTGCAATTCGCCAAGCGTATTTTCTATAGTTGTGGTTTGTGTTTTTGTTCTATTTTTAACGTACAAAAGAATATCATCTTTTGTGACTCTATCATCTTTGCCATGGCCAACAATTTTTTCTAACTCAGCCATAGAAACTCCTTCTGTTTTGGCTATGTTTAGTACCAATGGACTATAAAATCTGACACTAAAAGTTTGCTCTAACACAGCTTGTGAAAGAATTGGAGCAATTAATTGTTGTTCAATTTGGTTAATTACAGCAACTTCTGGTTCAGGAATAGTATTAGGTACATCTACAATTTGTGTTGCAGAGCAAGTTTCTATTCTAGCTATTGGCTTACCAACTTGTACTACGTCACCTTCTTTGCAAAGTAGTTCTTTTATCGTTCCAGCAAAAGGACAGGGAATTTCAGTATCTACTTTGTC
>JAYVIQ010000198.1:0-14355 GCA_043770215.1 Cytophagales bacterium
AATTCCATCTACTCATACTACTCCAGATGCTGTTTCTTTAAATGAGTTACTAGCAAAAATGGTCTCAGAAGGATGCACACATTGTTTTATGGAAGTGAGTTCACATGCTATACACCAACATAGAATTGCAGGTTTAGATTTTGATGTAGCTGCTTTTACAAACATCACTCACGACCATTTAGATTATCATGGAACTTTTGCAGAATACATAAAAGCCAAAAAAATGTTTTTTGACGCTTTGTCTAAAGAAGCTGTGGCAATAGTCAATGGCGATGATAAAAACGGTTTGGTTATGCTTCAAAATACAAAAGCAAAAAAACAAACCTATGGTTTAAAAACCATGTCTGATTACAAAGGCAAAGTGATTTCAAATTCTTTTGCAGGTTTAGAAATGAACATCAACGGAAAAGAGGCTTGGTTTAAATTAGTAGGTGATTTTAATGCATACAATTTACTTTGTATTTATGGAATAGGCCTTGCCTTAGAAGAAGATATAGATGAGCTTTTGATTGCTATGTCTACCTTAGAAACGGCCAAGGGTCGTTTTCAGTCTGCCATCTCCAATTCAGGCATTATTTCGGTTGTAGATTATGCACACACACCAGATGCTTTAGAGAATGTATTGCAAACAATAGGTTCTTTAAGAGAAAAAGCAGGTAAAATAATAACAGTAGTAGGCTGTGGGGGAAATAGAGACAACGCAAAAAGACCAATTATGGCTCAGATTGCAACAAAGTTTAGCGATCAAGTCATCCTTACTTCTGATAATCCCAGAAACGAAAAACCAGAAGATATTTTAGATCAAATGTATGCCGGTGTATCTATTTCTTTTCAGAGGAAGGTATTGCGCATGACAGATAGAAGAGAAGCAATAAAATTAGCAATTACATTAGCAAATTCTGGTGATATTATATTAGTGGCAGGCAAAGGTCACGAAGATTACCAAGAAATAGAAGGTATAAAGCATCATTTTAGCGATTTTGAAGAATTAGAAAATTCATTTAAACATTTAAATAAGTAGTCACATGTTATATCATTTATTTGAGTTCCTAGACAAAACCTATGATTTAGTAGGTGCGGGAGTATTTAAGTTTATTTCATTTAGAGCTGTGTTGGCTTTGGTTTTTTCACTTGTCATTGCTATGGTATGGGGCAAAACATTTATTAAAAAACTACAATTTTTGCAAGTAGGAGAATCTATAAGAGATTTAGGATTGCAAGGGCAATTAGAGAAATCTGGCACACCTACTATGGGAGGTCTAATACTAATTACGTGCATACTCATACCTGTTTTGTTGTTTACTAGGTTAACAAATGTGTACATTATTTTACTCCTTATTTCTACGCTTTGGCTAGGAATGATTGGTTTTTTAGATGATTACATAAAAGTATTTAGAAAAAACAAAGAGGGGCTTTCTGGTAAATTAAAAATAGTAGGTCAGGTAGGATTAGGACTTATAGTTGGGCTTACCTTGTACTATAATCAGCATGTGGTGGTTAGAGAATACACAAACCATAACAGTGCTTTGGTAGAGCAGTCTATGGAAAAAGGAATTGTGATAAATACTTCTAATATGCCAGTAGAAACATTTGAAGATGTGAAATCTACTATTACCACCATTCCATTTCTAAAAGGGAATGAATTTGATTACAGCAAAATATCCACATGGGTAGGTTATGACATCACTCCATTCATTTATATTTTGGTTGTTATTTTTATTATAACTGCCGTATCTAATGGTGCTAATATTACAGATGGTATAGACGGCTTAGCAGCAGGAACTTCTGCAATAATAGGCGTAGTTTTAGCCATATTTGCTTATGTATCTGGTAACGTAATTTTTGCAGACTATCTACATATAATGTATTTACCACACACAGGAGAGATTGTTGTTTTTGCTTCTGCTTTCATAGGGGCTTGCGTTGGATTTTTGTGGTACAATAGTTATCCAGCCAAAGTATTTATGGGAGATACTGGATCTTTGTGCTTGGGAGGATTAATAGCAGTAATGGCGTTGTCTGTAAGAAAAGAGCTGCTTATACCCATTTTGTGTGGTATATTTTTGGTAGAAAATTTAAGTGTAGTTATCCAAGTATCTTATTTTAAATATACAAAAAAGAAATATGGCGAAGGTAGAAGAGTCTTTTTAATGTCTCCCTTACATCATCATTACCAAAAACAAGGCATGCACGAAGCTAGGATTGTTACTAGATTTTGGATTGTAGGTATTTTATTGGCAGCATTGACATTGGCAACCCTTAAATTAAGATAATAAAGATGCAAAGAGCAGTAATTTTAGGCGCTGGAGAAAGTGGAGTTGGGGCAGCATTGCTTGCAAAAGCAAAAGGATTTGATGTTTTTGTTTCAGATTTTGGAACTATAGGTGAAGTATTTTCTAAAGAATTGAAATTAGAGAATATATCTTTTGAATCTGGAAAACATACAGAGGAGTTGATTTTCAATGCATCTTTAGTTATAAAAAGTCCGGGTATACCAGACAAAAATCCAATTGTTAAAAAATGTATTGAACTAGGGATAGAGGTTATCTCTGAAATAGAGTTTGGCTATAGATATTCTAAAGCAAAGTTTATTGCCATAACCGGTAGCAATGGCAAAACGACCACAACCTTGCTTACCTACCATTTGTTAAAATCTGCAGGTTGCAAAGTGGGTTTGGCTGGTAATGTGGGTTTTAGTTTGGCTAGGCAAGTAATAAATGAGAGTGTAGAGTGGTATGTGTTAGAATTGAGTAGTTTCCAATTGGATGGAATGGTTACGTTTAGAGCAAATGTGGCTATACTACTCAATATAACACCAGATCATTTAGATAGATATGAGTATAAATTAGACAATTACATACAATCTAAATTTAGAATAACACAAAATCAAAAGGAAGAAGATTATTTAATCACTTTTGCCGATGACCCAATTTTAGAAGCCAATATGAATTACGTTCACGGTAGTGCTTTTCATTTAAAAGTTAGTTTAGAAAATAGACTTTTAAACGGAGCTTACTTTAAAGATGAGTCAATGGTTTTTACAGTAAATAACCATATGAAGCATATGTTTTCATTGCATCAAGATGATTTATCTATTAATGGTAAGCATAACTTTATTAATGCAATGTGTTCTGTTTTGGCAGCTTTAGCTGCTGAGGTAGAGGAATCTAGTTTAGCAAAAAGTTTAGGTAGTTTTCAGAATGCTTCTCATAGATTAGAAGAAGTTTCTGTTATAAATGGCATCAGGTACATCAATGATTCCAAAGCTACAAATGTAGATTCTGTACGCTATGCATTAGATAGTTTTGAAAAACCAATTATTTGGATAGCTGGCGGAGTAGATAAAGGCAATGATTATAGCTTAATAGAAGAGCAAGTTTTTGAAAAAAGCAAAGCAATCATTTGTCTGGGAGTAGATAATTCAAAGCTCAAAGAGAAGTTTGGAGACAAGATAACACTTTTTGAAGCAGATAGTATGCCCAAAGTATTTAGAATATTGGCAGAGATTGCCCAAAAAGGAGATGTTGTATTGCTAAGTCCCGCCTGTGCTAGTTTCGATTTATTTAAAAATTATGAAGACAGAGGCAATCAATTCAAATCAGAAGTCTTTGCCATCAAAAGTTCTAAGCCCTTGTTAAGTTTCTTAGCATTCTAAACAAATATGGAAGAAGAAAAAAAAAGCTTTACAATTAATTTTAGCGGAGACTGGTCTTTGCTTGCATTTACTATTTTGCTAATTGGATTTGGTTCACTAATAGTATATAGTGCAGCAAGTGCAAGGGCAGTAAGTACTGGATTAAGTACCGAAAGAATTTTTGCTGGACATTTAGCAATGTTGTTGTTAGGCTTTTTGGTTATGGTATTCACTGCCAAAATAAATTATAAATGGTTTGGGGTGTTTGCATTGCCAATGATGGTTTTTTCTATAGTATTGATGTCATTGGTTAGTTTTACCAATTATGGTGTAACAATAAACGATGCTTCTAGATGGATTGGTATTCCTGGAACAGGAATTACCTTTCAGCCATCAGATTTTGCTAAAATATCCATAGTCATTTATATGGCTTCCTCACTTTCTAAATTACAGGACAATATAGATAACTTTAAGGATATTTTGTTTAAGTGTGTTTTTTTACCTATTACAATTATAGTATTGATTGCCTTAAACAACATTTCTACAGCTATTTTACTAACGCTTATTGTTGCCATCATAATGTTCATTGGCAGAGTACACATAAAAGTCTTTTTAAGTTTTTTTGGTATTTTTATTTTTTTGGTAATGCCTGTAATATATATAGCTAGTAAAAGGGTGCAAACTGCTGTAAGTAGAGTTTCAGACTATTTCAGTACAAGTTCAAGTGAAATTGGAGTTTCAGATTTGCCTTATCAGGTAGAGCAAGCAAATATAGCTATTGCCTTAGGTGGGATAAATGGAGTTGGGTTAGGACATAGTCAGCAAAAATATTTCTTGCCCATGGCGTTTTCAGATTATATTTATGCCATCATTATAGAAGAGCATGGTATTAAACTAGGCTTACTAATTTTATTCTTATTTTTAGCAATTTTTTATAGAGGCATGAAAATAACACAAAAAACCACCAATCCTTTTTCTGGTTTGTTGGTCATAGGCATAAGTTTACTTATTGTATTACAGGCGCTTATACACATGGCTGTAGTTACAGGGTTATTTCCAGTCACCGGGCTTACGTTGCCTTGGGTAAGCACGGGTGGTACTTCTTTACTTTTCACTGGTTTAGCTTTTGGTATAATGCTAAATGTAAGCAAAGAAACTAACGCAAGTTTAAGTAAATGAAAAACTTAGAACATATAAAAGTAATCATAAGCGGAGGAGGGACAGGTGGTCATATCTACCCAGCTATTGCCATTGCAAACGAAATAACTTTCCGCTATCCAAAAGCAGAAATTTTATTTGTAGGTGCTTTAGGGCGTATGGAAATGGAAAAAGTGCCAAAAGCAGGGTATAAAATTGTGGGCTTGCCAATAGCAGGTATTCAAAGAAATTTGTCATTCAAAAATCTATTATTGCCCTTTAAACTTGTTAAAAGTCTTTTGATGGCAAGAAAAATCATTAAAGAATTCAAAGCGGATGTAGCTATAGGTGTTGGTGGATACGCAAGCGGTCCATTGCTTTGGATGGCAAATAGCTTAAAAGTACCCACACTTATACAAGAACAAAATAGTTTTGCAGGAATTACAAATAAAATTTTAGCCAAAAAAGTAACCTCTATTTGTGTGGCTTATGAAGGCATGGAAAATTATTTCCCTAAGTCAAAAATAGTTGTGACAGGCAACCCTGTAAGGCAAGACATTTTGAATTTAGCCAACAAAAAAGAACATGCAGCTTCTGTATTTGGATTAGATTTGAATAAAAAAACAATACTTGTTATAGGTGGTAGTTTAGGAGCAAGAACAATTAATGAATCTATCTTAGAAGGTATTTCATCTATAGATTTAGATAAATACAATCTCTTGTGGCAAACTGGAAAATGGTTTGTTGAGCAAGCCAAATCAAAAACAAAAGGGACTAAAAATGTCTTTGTATCTGATTTTATTTATCAAATGGATTTGGTATATGCCATTGCAGATGTTGTTATCTCTAGAGCCGGTGCACTTTCTGTTTCTGAACTTGCTTTAGCGGCAAAGCCAACTATATTTGTACCTTCACCAAATGTTTCAGAAGACCACCAAACCAAAAATGCAATGGCATTGGTAGAAGAAAACGCTGCAATGATTGTAAGAGATATAGAGGCAAAGGATAAATTGGTTTTATCACTAAATTCACTTTTAGCCAATGAAGATTTGCAAAAACAATTGGTCACAAACATTCAAAAATTTGCCAAGCCAAATGCAAGCCAAGAGATAGTAGATCAAGTAGAAAAATTGTTTTAAATATGAAATTAGGAGATGTACAAAGTGTGTATTTTTTGGGTGCTGGAGGCATAGGTATGAGTGCCTTGGCAAGATGGTTTAATGCCAATGATAAAAAAGTATATGGGTATGATAAAACCGAAACAGAATTAACAAAAGAATTGGTTTCTGAGGGCATTGAAATAGTATATGAAGATTCCATAAATGTTTTGCCAAAAGTTTTTCAGATTAAATCAGAAAATATTTTGGTTGTTTTTACGCCAGCAATTCCAAAAACATCTGTACTTTACAATCATTTTTTTAGTCAAGGGTTTGATTTTTATAAACGATCAGAAGTGTTGGGCTTAATTACCAAAGATTACTACACTATAGCGGTAGCAGGCACGCATGGTAAAACAACCACATCTTCTATGGTTTCGCATATTTTGAAATCTAGTGGTAAAAACGTAATGGCATTTATTGGAGGTATTTTGCAAAACTACCAATCTAATTTATTGCTAAATGACACCAATAGCACTGAAAAACCAGTAGTTGTAGTAGAAGCAGATGAGTTTGATAGGTCTTTTCATAGGTTAAGTCCTGATATTGTAGTTCTTACAACCGTAGATCCAGACCATTTAGATATTTATAACAATGAAGAAACATTTGTTCAAGGATTCAAAGAGTTTTTGTTAAAATTACCAAAAGAAAGTGGTGAGCTTATTGTAAATGAATGTGTAGATGCATCTATTTACGAAGATTTAGGGGTTTCTACTTTGGTTTATGGTCAAGAAAAAACAAGTGATTTGTGTCTTACAATTACAGATCAAAAGGCAAACAAAGAGTTTTTTACTTTGTCAGACAATTCTAGTTTTGTTTTAGGCATTAGCGGTATTCATAATTGTCATAATGCTTTGGGCGCCATTGCAGCTTGTAGATTGTTGGGTATTTCTGATCTGCAAATTGCAAATGCACTACTTTCTTACAGAGGAGTAAAGCGTAGATTTGATTTTGTGTTAGAAACACCAAAATGTGTATATATAGATGATTACGCTCATCATCCGTCAGAAATTAAAGCGCTGTTAGATTCAGTACACGCCATTTATCCTGGTAGAAAAGTAACCGCTGTTTTTCAGCCCCATTTATTTACCAGAACTAGAGATTTTATAGACGGATTTGCAGAACAACTTTCTAGAGTAGATGATTTGTTGCTTTTGGAAATTTATCCAGCCAGAGAACTGCCCATAGATGGAGTTAGTTCTACAATACTAGCAGCTATGATTGGTTTAGAAAAAAAAATAGTTTTAGAAAAAAGTCAGGTTTTGCAAGAATTATCTAAAAAGTCTTTGGATATCGTATTGACTATAGGGGCAGGGGATATAGATACTTTGGTAAAGCCAATTAAAGCCTTCATACAAAAAACATATACCTCAGTTGACTAAGCTTACAAAAATATTAAACCTTCTTTGGTATATTATACCTGTGCTTATGGTAAGTGCTGGTAATATAGTTTCTAAATCTCAGAAAGTAAGTAAGGTAACTATTAATATATCAGGTTCAGATAACAATAGATTTGTAGAAGAAGCTCAACTTCTAGATGATATAGAAAGTCACCTAGGTTATCCACTTAGTGGTGGAAAACTTATCCACAAAGACTTGAGTCGTATAGAAAAGAGATTAAAAAACAATAAATTTGTTTATCAGGCACAAGTGGTGTCAGATCATAAAGGCAGAGTTTTAATAGATGTTCAGCAAGAGTGCCCAGTGGCAAGAATAATTACCAAAGATTCTAGTTATTATTTGACCCAAACAGGTAAACTGATGCCTATGTCTCACAACTACAGTTCTAGGGTTACAGTCATTTTAGGAAACAAAATTAATGAAATTTTGCGTTCAGACTCTTTATCTGACAAAGTACGAAGAAAAGAGTTTCTAGACTTTATGAACTACATATACAATAATCCTTTTTTAAAAGCTCAAGTAGAAACAATTGAGGTATTAGAAAATGAAAAAATAGTAATTTATCCACAAATAACGCATCAAAAAATCCACTTTGGAAAATGTGAAGATTATGTGGATAAGTTTGAAAAAGTAAGGCTGTTTTACAGTCAAATTTTACCAAGAAAAGGATGGGCAGCCTATTCTAGTGTAAATGTTGAATATAAGAATCAAATAATTTGTGAATGATGAGTGATAAATTAGTAGTGGGTCTAGACATTGGAACAACCAAAATCTGTGCAATAATTGGTCGTAAAAATGAATTTGGCAAATTAGAAATACTTGGCATGGGCAATGCTGTTTCTGATGGTGTCATTAGAGGCGAAGTAACTAATATTGATAAAACAGTAAGTTCTATCAACAAAGCTATATCAGATGCAGAGCAAGAAGCAAACATTAGAATTGGTAAAGTAATTGTTGGTATTGCAGGCCAGCACATTAGAAGTATAAAAATTCAAGATTCAATTTTAATAGACAACCCAGAAGGAGAAGTAAGCATAAACGAAGTTAAAAAATTAGAAAACGATATTTATAGAACTGTTACACCTCCAGGCACAGATATTTTGCATGTTATGCCTCAAGAATATTCAGTAGATGATTTATATGGTATAAAAGAGCCAGTAGGACATGTTGGTTCTAGACTTAAAGGCGAGTTTCATGTAATTACTGCCAAAACAAGAGCTATTCATAATATAAACAAATGCGTAAAGCGCTCGGGAAATTTGCCAGAAGGGTTAGAAATTCAATCTATGATGTTAGAGCCTATTGCTTCTAGCTTATCTGTTTTAACAGAGGAAGACAAAGAGGCTGGCGTAGTTTTAGTAGACATTGGTGGCGGTACAACAGATGTAGCTATTTTTTATGAAGGAGTCATTAGACATACCGCTGTAATTCCAATAGGCGGTAAAAGAATTTCTGAAGATATAAAAGAGGGACTAAATATCTTGCCAAATCAGGCAGAAAAGCTTAAAGTAAAATACGGCTGTGCCATCCCAGATGAAACAAAAGAAAATGTAGTTGTTTCTATAGAAGGGCTAAGAAACCGAGCACCAAAAGAAATTTCAGTAAAATCTTTGGCGCAGGTAATAGAAGCAAGATTAGAAGATATAGTAGATTTAGTAAACAAAGAGATAGAAGATTCTGGTTTTTCAGATCGCTTGGGTGCAGGCTTGATTTTGACAGGTGGAGGGGCTCAACTATCTTACATAAAACAATTTTTTGAATATCATACTGGCTTAGATGTTCAAATAGGATATCCTAATGAGCATTTAGGTAAAACAAAATACGAAGAAGTAAAGTCACCTAAATACGCTACAGCCGTAGGCTTGGTTTTGGCTGGCTTTATGAATGTAGACAATAGAGAAAACAAATACTCAGAAATCATAAAAGCAGATGATAAAGGTGTTGCTAAAATACCAACTCTGCAATCTAAAAAAAGAGGTTTGAGTTTTTTTACACATTTAAATGAAACCATAAAGAGCTCAATCTTAGGTTTCGAAGAAAACATAGACAATACAAAATACTAAAATATAGCCCTTATGACAGATTTTAGATTCGAAGTTCCTACACACCGAAAATCAATTATTAAAGTAATTGGAGTAGGCGGTGGTGGAAGCAACGCAGTAGGGTACATGTACACACAAGGCATAGAAGATGTGGAGTTTGTAGTATGTAACACAGATCACCAAGCTTTAGAAACCAACCCTGTAAAAGAAAAATTGCAAATTGGTTCTCATTTAACAGAGGGCTTAGGTGCTGGTGCTAGACCAGAGGTTGGTAGCAATGCCGCAAAAGAGAGTCGCGAAGAAATACGCAAACTATTAAGTAAAGATACCAAAATGCTCTTTATCACAGCAGGTATGGGGGGCGGAACTGGTACAGGAGCTGCACCCGTTATTGCTGAAATTGCTAAAGATCTAGGAATCCTTACGGTAGGTATAGTTACAATGCCGTTTGGGTTTGAAGGGAAAAGAAAAAGAAAATATGCAGAAGAGGGTGTGGCAGAACTTAAAAAACACTGCGATACTGTTTTGGTTATTTTAAATGAACGATTGAAAGAAATTTACGGAGATTATGACATAGATCAAGCATTCTCTAAAGCAGATGATATTTTAACCAATGCTGCTCGTTCTATAGCTCAGATAATCACGCTAAGGGCGAAAGTAAATGTAGATTTTGAAGATGTTCGTACAGTAATGAAAAATTCTGGACAAACAGTCATGGGGTCTGCCATAGCTAGTGGTCCTAACAGAGCACAAGAAGCTGTAGAAAACGCTTTAAATTCACCGTTATTAAATAATAGAGATATAACAGGAGCTCAGCGAGTATTGCTTTCTATAACCTATGCAGAAGATGCTAGAATGAAATTAAATGAATTAGACACTATAACCACCTATATAGAAGATATGATAGGCGAGGAGTCTGAAGAAGTAATTTGGGGCGAAGGAATAGATACATCTTTACAATCTGGAGAAGTTAGAGTAACCATTATTGCCACTGGGTTTAATGAAGAGATCTCTGGGTTTACTTCTTCCAAAGCTCAAACCCTAGCTCAAGTAGTAGTAGAACCTACTGCTCAAGTACAAGTGGTAGAAGAAAGAAAAGTTGTTAGTTTAGAATCTTTTCAGCAGGAGATAATACACCATAAGCCAGACACCACAGATCATCAAACGCTAACCTCAAATAAAATTGAATGGGATCTAAACCAAGAAATTGTAAGGTATAATTTAGATGATGAATCTGAGATAACAGATCAAAGAATCATTAGCAAAGAAGAGACTAAAGAACTTAATCCCCAAGAAATGAGGATGAGTGACATAAAAGAGCGTATAAAAAGAATGGCTGAAGTAACTAGGTTAAAAGGAGAAAGTGGAGAAGATGGTTTCAATGCTTTTTTTGACGAGCCTGCATTTGCCCGTAGAAATAAAGTTATAGCAAATCCTACTAATTCATCAGATTCTAACCTTAGCCGTTATAGCTTAAATGATGACGATGAGATTGTTGGCAACAACCGTTTTTTTGATGATAATGTAGACTAGCATATCACTTTCTCATAAATATTAAAAGAGCCTATATGTTATGTATAGGCTCTTTTTTGTTTTTCGCTGTGTGTATTTTATCAATTTAAGTTAAGTTACAGCTGCCAAAAAGTCATTTATCTAAACGCTAAAATGCATTAAAACAAGTCATTTTGTCCTAAAAATGGTTACTATTGAGGCTGTATTCATTTTGGTAGTTATATTGTAAGCTATTATAAAATAAACTTTATCTACAAATGAACATAGACATTTACAGCATCAAGACACAGCAAATGATTCAAGAAGCCACAAATATGGGCGTTTTAAATAATCAAACTGTAATAGATACGGGTCATTTTTTATTGGCCATTTATAACATAGACCAACACATACTTCCTTTTATTTGCCAAAAATTAGGTAAAAATACCGATAGCATAAAATTAGCTGTTGAAAGCATAGTGGCTAGGTACCCAAAAACGCAAGACGCTAAACCAAGTTTAGGCAATTATGCAAACGATGCACTACTAAGAGCCGAGAAATCCATCAAAGAATTTGATGATGAGTTTGTAACCTTAGAACACATTATTTTAGCCCTTGCAGAAGGAAAAGATTCTATAGCAGAAGTATTAAAAGATGCAGGCTTTAAAAAGAAAGATCTTTTGCCCATTATAAAAGAATTAAGAGGAGGAAAAAAAGTGAAAAACCAGAATGCAGAAAGCAATTACCAATCTCTAGAGCGTTACTCTATAAATTTAAATGATCGAGCAAAAAAAGGGAAAATAGATCCTGTAATTGGTAGAGATGAAGAAGTAAGAAGGATTTTACAAATTTTATCTAGAAGAACTAAAAACAATCCCATTTTAATAGGCGAGCCTGGTGTAGGAAAAACAGCAATTATAGAGGGTTTAGCTCAGCGATTAATTTCTGGAGATGTGCCCGAAAACATAAAAGATAAAATTTTATATTCCCTAGACATGGGGCTTTTGGTTGCGGGAGCAAAGTACAAAGGTGAGTTTGAAGAGCGTCTAAAATCTGTAATTAAAGAAGTTACAGACTCTAATGGTGAGATTATTTTGTTTATAGATGAAATTCACATGCTTATAGGTGCGGGAGGAGGTGAAGGTGCTATGGATGCTGCCAACTTACTTAAACCAGCTTTAGCAAGAGGTGAAATTTTGGCTATAGGAGCAACAACCCTTAGCGAATATCAAAAACACATAGAAAAAGACAAAGCTCTAGAACGTAGATTTCAGACAGTAGTTGTAGATGAACCTTCTGCAGAAGATGCCATTTCTATTCTTAGAGGTATAAAAGACAAATATGAAGTGCATCATGGCGTAAGAATAAAAGACGATGCTGTGATTGCTGCTGTAGAGCTTTCTCAAAGGTATATATCGGATCGTTTTTTGCCAGACAAAGCCATAGACTTAATGGACGAAGCCGCATCTAAATTAAAAATAGAAATTGCTTCTGTACCCGAAGAACTAGACGAAGTAGAAAGAAAAATAATGCAACTAGAAATAGAGCGCGAAGCTATAAGGAGAGAAGGAGACTTAGACAAAGAAAAAACGCTTACAATAGAAATACAAGAGCTTAGCGGTAAGAGAGATGAGTTTAGAAACCAATGGCAGAGTGAAAAAGCATTAATAGACGGCATAAAAGCAGAAAAGCAAAACATAGAGCAATACAAATTAGAAGCCCAACAAGCCGAAAGAAACGGAGATTACGGCAAAGTAGCCGAAATTCGTTATGGCAAAATAAAAGAAGCTGAAAGTAAACTAAACGAACTTCAAACCAAAGTAATGGAAAACTCCAATGGAAAAACCATGCTTAAAGAAGAAGTAAATGCAAGTGATATAGCAGAAGTAGTAGCTCGTTGGACTGGCATACCTGTAAACCGAATGCTTGAGAGTGATATACAAAAATTACTATATCTAGAAAGTGAGCTTAGTAAACGGGTAGCGGGTCAGGATGAAGCAATAGAAGCTGTATCAGATGCTGTAAGACGTAGTAGAGCAGGTTTGCAAGATCCAAACAGGCCAATAGGCTCCTTTATTTTCTTAGGAACAACAGGGGTTGGTAAAACTGAACTTGCCAAAGCTCTTGCAGAGCATCTATTTAATGACGAAAAAGCTATGGTAAGAATTGACATGTCTGAATTCCAAGAAAAACATGCGGTAAGCCGTTTGCTAGGAGCTCCTCCAGGGTATGTTGGTTATGATGAAGGCGGACAATTAACTGAGGCAATAAGACGAAGACCTTATTCTATAGTATTGTTAGACGAAATAGAAAAAGCTCACCCAGATGTTTTTAACATATTGCTTCAGGTTTTGGATGATGGTAGGCTTACAGACAACAAAGGTAGAACAGCCAATTTCAAAAATACCATTATTATCATGACTTCTAATACTGGAGCGCAAATTATACAAGATCATTTTAGCCATGCAGGAGGTAAAAATTTAGATTTAGTAGCAGAAGAAGCCAAAGCAGAGGTGCTACAGTTGCTAAAACACACCATGAGGCCAGAATTTATTAATAGAATAGATGAGCTAGTGATGTTTAAACCTTTGGGCAAAAAAGAAATTAGAAAAATTGTAGACTATCAATTTCAAATCATAAAAGATAGATTGGCAGAAAATGGTATTACTGTAGAATGCAATGATGATGTATTAGATTATTTAGGAGAGTTAGGATTTGACCCTCATTTTGGAGCAAGACCTTTAAAGAGGGTTATGCAAAAAAGATTGCTTAATGAGTTGTCTAAAGAAATAATTGCAGGAAACATCAAAAAAGATTCGTTGGTAGCTATCACCAAAGAAGGAACTGAAATTAGATTTATAAACCTAGATAAAATCAATTTGATTTAAGGGTTAATTAAAAAATTTGGCATTCAAAAGTAAACCTCTTTTTTAATAAAATATTTACTAAAATTAACTAGCAAAAATACAACACCTATGATAAAAAGATTTTTTCTTTCAATTTCTTACCTTTCAATACTAAGTCTAGGCTCATGGGCTCAAAGCATAAGTGGAAATGTAGTAAATAATTGCAATATGCCTATTGCAAATGCTCTAATTATGTTAGAAAATAACAACGCTATATTTACAAAAACAAATAGCACTGGTAATTTTACCATAGCTGGTACTGTCAATAGTAAATTATTTGTTTCTGCACTAGGCTTTGAAACAAAGAAAGCACTAAATATAACATCTACAACAGCCAATAAAATAATTTTAGGAGTAGACCCTATTATAGATTTAGGTGATGTGTATCATATTAGTTTTGATCACATGAGACCAGGACCTAGTTTTACAGAAACAGAACTAAAAAAGGATTTCCCTACGGCAAACGGAATTGGATTTGTCTAAAGTAAAGAACGGATTGTACTTTTTAAAATCAGAGGGGAAATCACAAAAAATTGTAAAGCAATAATCTAAAATCAATTAGTAAACGGCTAAGTAAATTCTCTAGC
>JAYVIQ010000199.1:0-9480 GCA_043770215.1 Cytophagales bacterium
CGCTCTCGCTTTTGTTGCTGAAAAAGCAACAAAGAGCTCCGCTTCGATCCTTTTCGCAAAAAAAATAATAGGTACTGGTATCATTGCGGATATTCACAAAACTACTTTACTTTTTCAGTAGATCCTATTTATGTTCAAATACCTTTAAAAATTAGTTTTTGGCCTAATTCATTGAATTCTAGAGCAAGTACCTTAAATACTAGAGCTTGATTTAAACAAAAATAAATGCTTAAAAGTAATTAGGATAAATAAATTAGTTTTTTTTGTTAGCACTTGGGTTAAGAATATCTTTGCTTTTCTTAAAAGTTCTAATGGCTTTAGTTATGTAAATGTCATTTATATTTACGAGTCTATACATACCGTTTGTACCCCAAATCACCTCTGCCAAATAAATTTTTAACTCCCTTTTTAACAAAAATGAGAGTCTAGTTACTTCTATTGGTGGGATTTTAAATTTATGGTTCTTACAGAATACTAGATACTCCTTTAACATCTTGTCACTAACTTTAAATGCTTTTGTATACTCATCCAAACCGTCTTTCTTAAGTTCTGGGCGAATGCTAAAATAAAAAACACCAAATTCTAAGAACAACTGTTGCTCAAGCATTTTAGCAATAAAGGTATTGTTTAACGAAGTGTCTTTTGGTATGAAAACATCTGGATATACTCCCCCACCCCCATAAACAGTACGTTGGTTTGCGGTATGGTATTTTAGAGAATCATTTTTAAATGCTTTTTCTTCATCGAAAAGCTCGCCCGTTTTTAGTCTACTTTTTGTATCAGCATAAGCCAAGTAAGGTTTTTGTAAACACCTACCACTTGGACTAAAATACCTTGCTGTGGTAACTCTAACTTCAGACCCATCAAACAAAGCAAAAGGAGATTGAACCAATCCTTTACCAAAAGATCTTCTACCTATAATGACCGCTCTGTCATTGTCTTGCAAGCAAGCTGAAACAATTTCGGAAGCAGATGCAGAATTTTCGTTTATCAAAACAATTAATTTTTGATATTCAAACTCTCCTACAAAAACACTTTTCTTTTTGTCTCTTACAATACCTCTGCTTTGGGTATAAACTATATCTTTGCCTTGTGGCAAAAATTCATCACAAATTTGTACGGCTGCTTCATAATAGCCTCCTCCATTGTCTCTTAAGTCTAATATCAATTGCTTTAAACCTTGCTTTTTTAAAGTCACCAATTGGTTATGCAATTCATTCCCAGAATTTTCAGAAAACCGAGTAAGCTTTATATATCCTGTATTAAGGTCTATCATATATGCAAGGTCTACAGCGTCTACAGGCACAATATCTCGTACTATTGTTATGTTTATTTCTTTATTAGTTACTTTTCTGTAGAGGCTTACTTTAGCTGTACTTCCTTTATCTCCTCTTATAAGATTGGCAAAAACTGTTTGGTCTTCTATGGCAATCAAACCAACATCATTTACAGCTAAAATTCGATCTCCTGCCATAATACCGCTTTTATGGGCAGGTCCATTTTTTATAACTTCTGTTACAAACAAAGTGTCTCTAATGTAGCTGTAGCGTACACCTATACCGCTTATTTCAGAATCTAACTTTGTTTTGGTAATCAAATCTCTTAAAGGGATATAACTAGAATGTGGATCTAACTCGCCTAATGTTTTGGCAATGCCCTTTTCAAACAGTTTGTTTATATCTACAGAATCTGCATACTCTTTGTCTATAAGCTGAAGTATGTTTCTAAATTTCTTAGAGGCAACCTGCACATCATCTGTAGCAAATTGGTATTTACTTACACTAAAACCAATTAAAATACCTAAGCATACGCTTATAGCTACAATTAGTGGCAAATAAGGATGGTTAGATGTTTTATTTTCAGACATTTATTTTAATAAATTAATTCATAAAAAATGCAATACGTTACCTAAATTTACCACTTTCTCATCAGCAATTTTACACGTGCAAGAGCAAGAAAAAAAATGCTAATAGAAATCAAAAATAATATATTTCTAGTATCTAGTACACCAATACTTAACCCATTGTAATGGTTTGCTAAACTCATTTCACCTATAAAAAATCCGACATAACCATCTGGCAATAAATTACCTAAGTACTGTAAGCCTTCATAAAGCATCAAAGAAATAAACCCTGAGAGTATAAAAGCAACAATTTGATTTTCTGTAAGGCTAGATGTCCAAATACCTATACTTGTAAACGCAAAAGCCAATAAAATTAGCCCGCAATAAGACCCAACTGCCCTAGCAACATCTATATTACCAACTGGATTACCCAGATGATAAACAGAGAAAAAATATATTAGGGTAGGCAACAGTGCCACCAAAACCAAACTTACACTTGCCAAATATTTACCTAAAACAAGTTGCCACTCGCTCAAAGGTTTTGTTAAAAGTAATTCTAAAGTACCTTCTTTTAACTCTTCTGAAAAAGTACGCATAGTTACCGCAGGTATCAAAAACATAAATACATAAGGAGTTACTTGAAACACCAAACTCAAATCTGCCTCCTCTACCTCAAAAATATTTGGGCTAAAAACCCACACATAAAGGCCTATTCCTGTTAAGAAAATACCAATAACTAAATACGCTATAAGTGAGTTGAATAGAGATTTCAATTCCTTAAGATAAATACTAATCATCTTTATTTTGTTACGTTTCTAAATACTTCTTCTAATGTTTTTTCTTCTTCATACACTTCTAACAATGGCATATCTAAGCCAATACAATGTTTTATGAGTGCATTGCGTATGTCTAAATCAGACTTTGCATAGACGCAATATTGATTTTCTTTTACAAGTACTATTCTAAAAACAAAGTCTAAATTTTGAATGCTTTCTAATCCTATAGCACTTGAAAATGTCAAATATGTTCTTTTTTCATTTTGTTCTTCTTTGGTAATATTTACTACATCATCATTTGCAACAAGTGCTCCTTTGTTTATAATAATCACTTTATCGCACAGGGCTTGCACCTCTTGCATAATGTGGGTAGAAAGAATAACCGTTTTGTCTTTGCTGATGTTTTTGATTAAAGTTCTTATCTCTAGTAGCTGATTAGGGTCCAAACCTGTAGTTGGTTCATCAAGAATCAATACTTCTGGGTCATGGACCAGGGCTTGTGCCAAACCAACTCTTTGTCTATATCCTTTAGAGAGTTGACCTATTTTCTTATTTTGTTCTAAGGTTAAACCACAAAGGGCAATCATTTCTTTTATACGAGCCTTTGCGTTTGTACCTTTTAAGTTATGTAATCCTGCTACAACTTCTAAATATTCGTGTACGTACATATCATGATACAACGGATTGTGCTCAGGAAGATATCCAATTTTTTGGCGTACTTCTAAAGGATTTGTTTCTACATTTAAACCACATACCTCTACAACTCCACTGGTTTGTGGATTAAAGCATGTGATGATTTTCATTGTAGTAGATTTACCTGCTCCGTTAGGCCCTAAAAAACCAGTGATTTGACCTTTTTCTGCTGTAAAACTTATATTGTTTACTGCATTTTGTACACCGAATGTTTTTACTAAGTCTTTTACTACTACAGACATATATAAATTAAAACTTATTTTTGATAATACTATTCAAATAAAATGGATAAAGATACATTGAATGGCTTAACAGTCTTTAAAGACTCGGTAAGCAAATTATCTTGTCTTTTTAGCATGTCTGTAAGCCCCAATGAAAACCTTAATTCTGGTGCAAATTTAAAAAGTGCTTGGTATGAGTCAAACCCAATACCATAATCTAAGGCTAAATTTACTACGCTAGTACCCAATTGATTGCTTCTGTTTTGTCTTTTTTTAGCCCCAACTTCAAAGCTAGGTTTTAGACCACCTATCATGTATAATCTACTATTCAATCTCCTATGACTCTTGTACTTTATAAGCAAAGGTAATTCTATTACAGAGGCTTGAAAATCTACTGAAATTGGTTTTGCTGGAGATTTAAATACAAATTTTATTTCTCTTTCGTAAAAAGAAACCATAGGCAATGCTCTAAAATCCAAATATTCAGAGAGCCTAAGATTAAAAATAAACCCCACTTGAAATCCTGTTTTACCTACTGCATACAAATTTTTTACAGTATCTTTTTGGACAAAGTTATCTGATTGGACTAATTTAAATGTACTATAATTTAAACCTAAGTGGTACCCAAAATGTATTTTTTGTTTATCGTACTCAGGTAAGTTATACCTATGATCTATTTGTGAAGTAAGAGAAGAAAATAGAAATACACATCCAAAAAAAACTATTTTTCTCCTATATATATTGAGCTTACTCCTAATGTAAGTGTTTTGCATTTTGTCTTTTTATAGTTCAATTCGTCTAGTAAATCTGTAAATGCTTTGCCGTTTGGAAAAGCATTTACGGACTCTGGCAAATACGTATATGCCGAGTTATCTTTTGAAATAATCTTCCCAAGTGTTGGCAATATATAACGAAAATAGAATTGATAAAATTGCTTGAAAGGAAAAGAAGTTGGCTTAGAAAATTCTAAAACAATTAAAACACCATCTTTTTTTAATACTCTATAAATTTCTTCCAACCCTTTTTTTAAGTTCTCAAAATTTCTAACACCAAATGACACTATGACTGCATCAAAACTATTAGAATCAAACCTCATGTTTTCAGAATCTCCTAATTCTAGACTTATAATTTTATCTAGCCCTCTTTTTTTTAATTTAGCAATTCCAAAATCAAGCATTCCCTGAGAAATATCTATTCCTATAATTTTTTTAGGTTTTACAGCTAAAGCTTCTATGGCAAAATCTGCTGTACCTGTTGCTATGTCAAGGATAGTAGCTGGATGGTAATTTTTGAGTATTTTTACCGCTTTTTTTCTCCAGAGAATATCTATACCAAAGCTTAAAAAATGATTTAGAAAATCATATTTAGGGCTTATGTTATTGAACATTTCGGCAACTTGTTCTTTTTTGCCTGTTTCTTTGTTTTTATAAGGAAGTACTGTACTCACAGGATAGGATTGTCTAGAATTTTGCTCAAATATAAGGTATAATTGTATTAAATGTAGCTAGTGAGGTATGATAATAAATTCTGTACGTCTATTTAATTCTCTTCCTTCTGCTTCGTCATCATTTGTAGCCAACGGATGGTCTTCTCCATATCCAATGGCTTTTACTCTTTTTGCATCTATTCCTTTGGCAATTAAGGCATTTCTTACCGCATTTGCTCTAGTTTGAGATAATTCTTTGTTGTAAGAGTCACCACCTATAAAATCTGTATGTCCTGCAATTTCTATATGCATTTTTGGAGATGCTATTAGCATATTGAAAAGTTTATCTATTTCTGCAAATGAAGAAGGTGTTAGTGTGCATTTATTAAATCCAAAGTATATATTTTTCAATGGCCTAATTTCCATAATTTTAGTAGGGGTTAGTTTAACAACAATAGTTACTTTTCCGTTGTTGGTTGAGGTGCTTATAGTATGAATGGTGTTTTGGAAAAAATAACCACTAGCCTCAGAACTTATGGAAAGTTGTTCATTTTTGGTGTAATCGAAATCAAAAGTATAGATTCCATTTGTTGTTTTGCCATTAGAAATAATTTGGGAATGATTGTTTAATTTTACTTCTGTGGTACCGTTAATTATTTTACCTTTGGCGTCTACAAGTTTTATGTCTACTTTGCAAAAGTAATTTTTTACTTCGGGCTTAGTTTCTAATACGTTTTCAGGCATTAAGGTATTGGTTGTATTTGATAGGTTTTCTTTTAAGGTATCTGATGGCAATATGCTATTTACAACACTTAATTCTTCTTTAGACAAGGTATCTTCAGGTACATACGCCATTTCTTCTTCCATTATTTTGTCTAATGAAAGTATTTTGTAAATATCATTTCCTCCGTAGCTATCTTCTTTATATGTGGCATAGTATCCGGTTTTTCCGTCTGCTGTAAGAGACATAAAAACATCGTCATCTGTAGAGTTTACTGGCATACCTAAGTTAAATGGTTCACTCCAAGTATTGTTGCTTTCATTAAAAGAGGATTCAAAAAGATCATATCCACCCATACCTTTATGGCCTTTAGAGGCAAAGTAAAGAATGTTGTTTTTGATGTCATAAAAAGGAGCTTCTTCATCAAATGAAGAGTTAATATTTACACCTAAATTTTTTGGGGTTTCTATACAGTTTAGATCTGCATCAAGATCGCAATAATAAATGTCTTTCCCCCCCATACCGCCTAGCATAGAAGATGTAAAAAACATCATTTTGCTATCAGAAGTAATTGAAAGTGAAGACTCTACAAATTCAGTATTGAGTAAGGCTATAGGTTTTGGTTCATCCCAAGTACCCTCATTTTTTTTGTTAGAATAGTAGATATCACCGTTATTTTCAGAAGAATATACATATAATTTTTTCCCATCTGGTGAGAGGTTTATTGCAGAGTTATGTCCAGCATCCACAACTGGCGATCCCAAATTAAGGGGTGCTGTCCAAGCTCCATCCACAAATGTAGAATGCCAGATATCTTCGAAAAATTGATTATCTACATTTTTTTCAGAACTAAAACCACCATCTCTTTTGGAGGTGAAATAAATTTCATTATTATCACTTGAAATGGCTGGTCCATAATCTTCATACTTTGAATTTATTAAAGGACCCAAATTTTCTATTTTAACCCTAAGAGGTTTGGAGATAAATTCTTTTCCGTTTGTGCACTCAAAAATCTTTCTCTCTGTGTTAGAAATTTCTGTATTTACGTCTATTCCTATGTAATCTCTTCTGTTTACCTCTAACTCTAGTTTATATTTGTTATAAAACTCAATGGCTTTGTCAAATTGATATGATTGATGATAAGATTCTCCAATATGATAATATATTTTGGTGTTAAAAGTAGGGTCTAACTCATACGTTTTTAAGAATTTATCAATGGCTTGATTTTTACAACAGGTGGTTTGTAATAGCGTTTTGCCTGCCATAAAATTTGCTTCTACATTGTTTGGATTAATTTCTAAGGCTTTTTTGTATAAGATAAGTGCGTCTGTATAATCTCCTGCTTTGAACATATCATTTGCTAAAAGAGTTTTATCTCTATCTTCTTGTGCAAATGAAAGTTGACCAAAAAATAGTAATAACAAACCTAGACCAATAAATTCAAACTTTTTCATATCTATATCTTGCTATAAAGATTTTATCCTAATTTATAAAGTTGCTAAACTTTATTGAATTTTCCACACTTTAAATCAATTTTCCACGATATTTGTAGTATGAAAATCGATACAATCTTATTCGAAACAAGCAGTCAAAGCATAAGCCAATGTCCTGAACCTAATAAACCTGAGTTTGCATTTATAGGTAGAAGTAACGTAGGAAAATCTTCTTTGATAAATATGCTTGCCAATAAAAAAGGATTAGCCAAGGTAAGTTCTGTCCCAGGAAAAACGCAATTAATAAATCATTTTATAGTAAATAAATCTTGGTATTTGGTAGATTTACCTGGCTACGGTTGGGCCAGAGTAAGTGTTAAGATAAAACTAAAATGGGAAAAAGACATCAATAACTACCTTATCCACAGAGAGAATTTGCATTGTGTATTTATTTTGGTAGATTCCAGACATGAACCACAAACCAATGATTTAGAGTTTATGAAATGGTTGGCTAGCAATGATATCCCTTTTGTAGTTGTTTTTACAAAAGCTGATAAACTTTCTTATAACCAGTTGCTTTCTTCTTTAGCTAGTTATAGAAAAGTAATGAAACGCATCTGGGAAGTACTCCCAAGATTTATATGCACTAGTTCTGATACAGGTATGGGAAAAGAAGATATCTTTGATTGTATAGAGGGTATTTTACAAGATGCAAAATAAGTTTGCAGATTAGGTCTATTTTCTTATTTTTGTAATTGAAAAAGCTAAAAAACTTATGACATTAAATGAAATTGCATCTGTAAGCGGAAAACCTGGCCTATACAAAGTGCTCAAACCTACTAGAACAGGGATTATTCTTGAAACAATAGACGCAGAAAAAAAGAAAACTATTGCAAATGCAAATAGTAGAGTTTCTTTGCTTAAAGAAATTTCTGTTTACACTACCTCAGAAAAAGGTTCTGTATTATTAGAAGAAGTTTTTGCTTTGATTCATAAGAAAAAAGGAACAATTATAGAGGGTGTTTCTACTGATGCTGAGCTTTTTTCTTTTTTAGAAGAAATTATTCCAGAATTTGATACTGAAAAAGTATACCCAAGTGATATTAAAAAAATTGTAATTTGGTATAACACATTAGTTACTTTCTTACCAGAAATTTTAGTAGAAAAAGCCGAAGATACCGCTGAAGAAATAGAAACTAAAGTAGAGAAAGTAGCTAAAACTACAAAAGATGCTACAGCCCAAAAAACTGCTAAATCATCTACTCCCAAAATAGCTAGTTCTAAAAAAGGTGGTGGTGCGGCTACTGTAAAAACAGCTAAAAGAGGTGCTTAAATCTTTTTTATTTCTAATAAATCAAAAAAAGCAGATACGTAATTTCTGCTTTTTTTGATTATAGCTAAAAACTAACCTAAGAAATTGAAAATAAAAACCCTCAACCTCACCCACATTTATTTTCCTAAATAAAGTAAATAAAAGTTGGTTTTATTTTTTAGTTACTATTCGTTTATTAGTCGGGCAGATACGTTAGAGTACAGAAATCTTCTTCATTAAAATATTTATTTGCCAAGTCTCGCATTTGTATGGCATTTACAGAATTTATTTGTGCAAAAACATCTGTTAATGATTCTATTTTACCAATATCCAAAATACTTTTGCCCATCATTTGCATAAAACTAGCATTACTTTCCTCTGCCATGGCCAAGCTACCACAAATTTGGTCTTTGAGCTTACTTAGTTGCATAACGCCTAGCGTTTCGGTTTTCATTTTCTTAAGCTCTTTATAAATAAGCACTTGCGCTTTTTTTACATTTTTTTTGTCAGTGCCAAAGTAAACAGAAAAATTTCCTGTATCTGTATATGAGTTAAAGTTGCTCTCTACAGAATATACCAAACCATGTTTTTCTCTCAAATTTAAATTTAATCTAGACCCCATCTGAGGACCACCAAGCAAATAAGAAAGCATAAAAAACGGAATTCTATCTGGACTAAGAATCTCTGGAGCATATCCACCCATAACAACATGTGCCTGTTGGATTGTTTTTTTACGTAAAACATCTGATTTTGGCACTATCAATGGAGCATTTCTGGTGCGTGCAATACTACATCTACTTACAGGCTCTAAAAACTTTTCTGCAGATTTTAGTACTTTAGAAAAAGGGAAACTAGAAACAGAACAAAATACTATTTGCTCTTGTCCCATATTGGCACTTAAGAACTGCTCAAAATCTGTTTTAGAAAAGCTTTTTACAGATTCTCTTGTCCCCAAGATATTCATACCCAATGCATGGTTAGGATAAAGCAAAGCGTCAAATTCATCAAAAATAGCATCTTCTGGACTATCTTCATACATAGACATCTCTTCTAAA
>JAYVIQ010000200.1:0-3861 GCA_043770215.1 Cytophagales bacterium
TTTGGAAGAGCACTTTTTAATGATTTTTTCAAGGTATAAAATATTTGTTTCAGAATAATCTTGGCTACTAGATATTTGAATTTGGTTCATTTTCTCTGACGATGTCATTTTGTGGCTTAGCTTCATATAGCCACCTATTTTGCTTAAGTTGTTAGAAGATATCAAGTATTCCATACATGTTCTAACACATTTTTTTACACACATAATAAAAGATTTTGGGTTGTTTTTAAATAAAAGAAAAGTTTCGTCAAAAGTCATAAATATGTTGTACATGGGTAATCTATAAGACAAATGTTTGTCGTCCCAAATCCAGTTATCCATTTCTTTGCATATTTGATTGTTAGAGAACTCAATTATAACATTCTCTATTTGAGGATTTTGATCAACAATTGCCTTGGTTTTTATATAGGTGTAGAAATATGATTCGCCAGATTGTGAAAGGTTTTTTGTATTACTTAGCAAAGAATCATTTAATGAGCATTCTGAATGAGAGTGACCAAGAATTATAGTTTTAGTATTGCTGTTGAGGTCGAATTTCGCTACTGATTTTGCAGAAAGATACAGACATAAAAGTAGTACGCTTAAGATTATATTAAAAAGGAAGACTTTTTTTGTTAATTGGAACATTACTTTTTATTACAAAGTAAATTTAATAATATTCTCTTAATTAAATGTAAGAACTTTTTTTTTCATTAATTTTACTTAAAATAATCTTTGTGTTAATAAATTGAAATGCTCTTTAATTCCTTAAATTTTGCTATTTTTCTTCCAATAGTTTTTGTTCTTTATTGGGTGCTAAACAAAAAATCTCCTAAGTTTCAGAATTTATTGTTGTTGGGGGCAAGCTATTATTTTTATGCTTCATGGGATTGGCGCTTTTTGTTTTTGCTTATGTTTTCTACCCTTTTAGATTATTACTCTGGGTTACAGTTACAAAGCAATAAAAATGAAAATACTCGGAAACTGTGGTTTTGGAGCAGTATTGTCATTAATTTAGGATTTTTAGCTGTTTTTAAATACTATAATTTCTTTGCAGATTCTATGGCTTTGGCATTGTCTAATTTAGGATTTAAAGTAAGTTTATGGTCTCTGAAAGTGATACTTCCGGTGGGAATCTCTTTTTATACTTTTCATGGTCTATCGTACGTCATAGATGTATACAAGCGTAGGATAGAGCCAGAAAGTAACTTTGTAGACTATTCTTTATTTGTTAGTTTTTTCCCTTTGCTTGTAGCTGGGCCTATTGAACGTGCTACACATTTATTACCACAGATTAAAGTCAGACGATCTTTTGATTACACCAAAGCCATAGACGGATTAAGACAAATCTTATGGGGGCTAGTTAAAAAAGTGGTAATAGCAGACCAATGCGCTATATATGCCAATGATATTTTTAATAATAGCGCCAATTTTAGTGGCAGTACCTTGGTTATGGGTGCATTCTTTTTTGCCATTCAGATTTATGGAGATTTCTCTGGATATTCAGACATGGCATTGGGTACAGCACGTTTGTTTGGTATAGAGCTTTTGCAAAACTTTTCTTACCCTTATTTTTCTAGAGATATTGCAGAATTTTGGCGTAGGTGGCACATCTCTTTGTCTACATGGTTTAAAGATTATTTGTACATTCCTTTAGGAGGCAGCAAAGGAAATACATGGTCTAAAGTAAGGAATACATTTGTAGTGTTTTTGGTAAGTGGTTTTTGGCATGGTGCCAATTGGACATTTGTAGCCTGGGGAGCATTGAACGCCCTGTTTATTATGCCATCTATTTTACTAAAAACCAATAGAAACAACTTAAATGTGGTAGCACAGGGTAAAATTTTTCCTACGCCAAAAGAGCTTATGTATATGGTAATTACTTTTTCACTTACTTGTTTTGCATGGATTTTTTTTAGGGCAGAAAACATTTCTCATGCTCTACAATATATTTCTAGCATAGCAAATGCGTCTATTTTTTCTGCACCAGAGGTACTACCAAAAAAATATTTTATTGTATTGCTCTTGTTTTTTGTGATTGAATGGGCAGGCAGAGAACAAAAGTTTGCCTTAGAAGTTTTTGGATTGCGTTGGAATAGAGTATTTAGGTGGTTGTTCTATTACGTACTTTGTATTTCTATTATTTGTATGTCAGGAGAAGAAGAGCAGTTTATTTATTTTCAGTTTTAGTATGAGGTATTTTTTAAAAACATGCTTTATCTTTGGTCTACCATGCATCTTTGCATTGGCTTATATAGTGTATTTAGATTTTTTTAAAGTTTTTTTTAGTTACAAAGACTATTACAAAACCAACACTTTTATCACCTTAAACAGAGAAAATGTATGTTTTAAGATGTACACCAGCAATGTACCAGCAAAAAAATATGATGCCTTTATTTTAGGGAATTCAAGGTCTTTGGCATTTAAAACTACAGATTGGAAACCGTATTTACCACCAAAAGCAAGCCCATTTCATTTTGATGCAAACGGAGAGGGGATCTATGGTGTGCTTAAAAAATTAGAATACATACATAAAACAGGCAAAGTAGTAAACCAAGCATTGTTGGTCTTGGATAGAAAGTCATTAACAGTGCTATCCAATAGGCAAGGCCATGTGTACGTTTCACCGCCTGAAGTTTCAGGAGAATCTTATTTTAAGTTTTACTATATGTTTTTAAAAGCATCTCTCAATTTTGATTTTTTAAGGTCATTCATAGATTATAAGGTTACCCATCAATACAAAGATTACATGGGAGATTTTATTTCTAAATCTGAATTCTCACCAAGAATAGATGCAGTTACAGCAGATTTTTATTATGGGTATGACACTCACATTGCAAAGGATTCTTTAGGGTATTACAAATCTCTTGTAGATAAAGGAGTGTTTTATGCAAGAACAGGCAAAAAAAAAGAACATTGTGCTATTTCTACAAAAGAAGTTGAAATCTTAAACAGAATCAAAAAAGAATTCAAAGATTTAAATACCAATTATCAAATTGTAATTAGCCCTTTGTATGATCAAATACCTTTAGAGAAAAATCAATTAGATTTATTAAATTCTATTTTTGGAAAAGACAAAGTACATGATTTTTCTGGAGTAAATTCTTATACTTCCTCTATTGCAAATTATTACGAAAGCAGTCATTATAGGCCTCATATTGCCAGAGATATTATGAGAAAAATTTATACAAATGACTAGTTCTTTTTTGGAGAAAAACATACTTATCCTGTCTGAATCTAGACGTTTAAACCCCAATATTAAGTACAATTACTAAAAGTAATTAGAAACGAGTTGGGTAAAGGTTTATGTTAAATCTATTAAATGGCAACTTTTATTTTTAGAATTATTCTCTAATTTTCTTTTTCTAGATCTTAGATATATCTTAAAAGTATTATAGTATTTGCCTAAATATGATTCACTATTATTTACTAAATTAGACATTACATCATTCGAAAAACTTAATTATATTCTTTATGATCTAATTTCGAGGTTGTTTTTGTAAACAAAAAAGTTTTAATTTTTCTTTCTTTTAAACTCTATTATAAAAAGTATCTAAAAATTTAATGATGAGCTATATTTTTTTGCGTAAATTTAAGTAAAATCTAATTAGATTTGAGATTTTATTGATAGTGTGTATTACTCAAATCAAAAATTTCGTGCTTTTCAAGAATAACTTAGACGCAATGAAGTATAAAATATTTGTAATTTCTTTATTAGAAAATAACACTAAAAGAAGGGGAAATGTAGAAAAACAACTCACTGGCTTAGTCGATTTTGAATTTGTTGATGCTGTTGTAGGTAATTTAATTGTTAAAGAAAATGATACAAGGATAAGTAAAGAAGCTTATTGGCTACGACCGGGTCAGTTAGGGTGCGCTTTG
>JAYVIQ010000201.1:0-15182 GCA_043770215.1 Cytophagales bacterium
TCTATACACGCTTTAGGAGTCCTTACCGTTTTAGGCAGTTTATTTTACATCATATACACACACCAGTACCAATACCATTATGCTTGGTCTCATTCAAGCAATGAGCTTGCTGTACATTACATGATTTCTTGTTTCTGGGAAGGGCAAGAAGGTAGTTTTTTATTATGGACTTTCTGGAATATTGTATTGTGTGGAATATTACTGTTTAAAAAAGACGCTTGGGAATCTCATCTTATGGCCGTTATGATGGCCATTCAGATTGCTTTATCTTCTATGGTTCTAGGATTAGCCATTGGCGATTTCAAATTTGGTAGTTCTCCATTCATATTACTAAAAGACTTCTTTTATGACGCCCCTATTTTTATCTCAAATCCAAATCACATACCACTGAACGGTACGGGTTTAAATGCACTGTTACAAAATTATTGGATGGTTATACACCCGCCTACATTATTTTTAGGATTTGCTTTGACTCAAATACCATTTGCTTACGCCATAGCAGGCTTATTGCAAGGAAAACACCATGAATGGGTGAGAAAATCATTTTCTTGGGTATTGGTTGGGGCTGCAGTATTGGGCATAGGCATTATGATGGGTGCATTTTGGGCTTACGAAACTTTAAATTTTGGTGGTTATTGGAATTGGGACCCAGTAGAAAATGCTGTTTTTGTACCTTGGATTTCTTTAATTGCTCTTTCTCATAGCCTTACTCTAAATGAACGAAAAAATTCTGCACATGCACTAAGTTATATTTTGGCCATTTGTACATTTGTACTTATTCTATACTCTACATTTCTTACACGTAGTGGAGTTTTAGGCTCTGCATCTGTACACTCGTTTACTGATTTAGGTTTAAGTGCTCAATTACTTATTTTTCTATTGTTTTTCTTTTTAGGGTCTCTTGGATTACTTTTTTATAAGTGGAAGACAATTCCAAAATCAGAACAAGAAACCAACGCATACACAAGGGAATTTTGGATTTATGCAGGATTATTGGTCTTTGCTTTTTGTGCATTTCAGGTTTTACTTGCCACCTCTTTCCCTGTATTCAATAGCATAGCCAGTGCGTTTGGATTTAACCTAAATCTTGCTCCTCCTTCCAATCAAATACAATTTTATGCTAATTTTCAAGTCTGGACAGGTGTATTACTCACGTTTGTAGCGGGTATAGGCCAATACATTTGGTGGAATAAAATAGAACTTAAGACTGTCTTTACCAAAGTCCTCTGGGGCGCATCTATCTTAATTATTTTCATTGCATTAGGATATGTAATTATATTTTTGATGGATGAAAAGGATGGAATATATCAAAAAGCGATTTTCGAGAACGAAGACAAACGTATAAACGCATATATGCTGCGTGTAATCTCTTATATCCTGCTTTTTGCATGTTCTCTTTTTGGTTTGTTTATGGCTGTGCTTTCATTGTTTAAACTTAGGAAGTCTTTTTGGAAATTGTCTGGTGGAGCTTTAGCACACATTGGGGTAGCACTTATGCTTTTAGGAATATTGTTTTCATCAGGATACTCCAAAGTAATCTCTATAAACACTCAAGGTGTTATCTCTAAAGAATTTACAAACGATCAAAACAAAGAAAATGTTGTCTTATGGCGCCACACTCCCTTACAAATGGGCGACTATTCTCTAACCTATTCTGGGCAATTTTATCAGCCAAGGAACAGCAACGCTTACATAAATGTACAAGATGTGCTGCTTACAGATTCTGTAGGATTAGGGATTATTAAAAGAAATACAAAAACACATAAAGAAGGCGATACTATATTTTTTGCAGAAGAAAATGTATTTTACAAAGTAGATTATAAAAGCACAAAAGAACAGTTTTCTATCTACCCTAGAGTTCAAAAAAACGAACAGATGGGTGGCATACTTCCTTCTCCAGACATTAAGAGATATGTAGATAGCGATATTTACAGTTATATAGCTTCTACCCCACAAAAAGGAGATGAATGGTCTGACACTACTTACCAAACAATAGGAAAAGGAGATACCATAATTGTAAATGATTATATAGGTAAAATAGACAGCATAGCCCAAGTAACCAAAGTAAGCGGTGTAGATATTTCAAAACAAAATCCAGAAGCGGTTGCTTTCAAATTATTCATTCGGTTCTTTGGAAAAGATGGGAAAGAATTTGTAGTTACTCCAGCCTTTATGCTTAGGAATATGTACGATGGAGCAAGTTTCTTTGAGGTAAGTGATGATTTAGGGGCATCAATCTTTGTAAAAGATTGGCCAAAACCAAAAGTTAGCGATAAATATGTACTTGGTATAAATACCTCTGCTGTAGATTATGTTATTTTACACGCAGAAAGAAAACCACTTATAAATATCCTCTGGGTAGGCACGCTTCTTACTGCGTTTGGTTTGGTTTTGGCTGCTATACGTAGAAAATATAGAGCTACCGTATAATTAAATTGTAGGCTTAAGCTAATTTCTGTACAGCCTAGAGCAAGTTCTTGGAGTAAGGGTAAAACCTATTGCTCTGGGTAGAATTTTTAAATATAATTTGGTATTTATTCTAAGACCTTTCATTACATATTTATTTTCTAGAACAACTTATTTTTAGAGCTCAGCCTGTTGGGAAATAAAGCATGTATTATTAACTTATCTATTCTCTAAGCAAACAGTTTAAAAAAGGGCTCAAGCATATATTGAAACTATTAGGGAAAACCCTAGGCTTCTTCAAGAAACGAAGTAGGCTTTTTACATGTATTTAAAGCAACAAAGGCTAAGCATTGAACTATTTTTTGTTTAGAAGTATACTAGTCTACCAATAAAAAAGACCCCCAATAAATAGGCTCTGGATACTCTTTTTGTATCTCCTTTTTTGCAAACTCCATGGCAAATCTTGGATTATTTGTCTCTAAAAATTTCTCAACCATTTTAGTCATAAATTTGGTTGTTACAACATCATCTACCTTAAACAAGCTTATCACTACCATTTTTACTCCAGCTGATAGAAAGGCTCTTTGTAAGCCATAAACACCTTCACCAGAGGCTATGTCTCCTAAACCTGTTTCGCAAGCACTCAAAACCACAATGTCTACACCTTTTAAATTTAACGTAGAAATTTCTTTGGCAGTAAGTACACCATCAGTAATGTTGTAATTCAATAACTCATTGTTTTTCATTACATCCCCACCATTTTTAAAAATAAGACCAGACCTAAGGTAAGGGTCATCTATGTTTCTTCTGTTGTCTAATGAAGCGGCTAAGCTATTTGTTTCTTCTGTAGCATTTTCAAAAAAACCATGGGTAGATATGTGTAAGTAAGAAATGTCTTCATACTCATTTTTACCTATATTCTTAACAATATTTTCATACGCTTTATCCCATTTAATTAGGGTAGATTGCCAGTTGGCTTTCTTAAACATAGAATCCACAATATCACCTTCTTGCTCAGCACCAGGTAATTGCCTCCATTTTACATCGGCCACAAGAGTAGAATGTGTTTTACCTGTTTGGTTTACCTCATAAAACATAGGATTGGCTATTATCAGTGATTTTTTGTTTTTATTTAAACTCAGTGTTTGATATCTGTTTAGAATATCTTTTGTAGAGGATACAATAACAATTTGGTTTTTATCCATAACATAAAGAGAATCAGACATCCGCATTGTCTCTAAGTTTATTAGATTAAAAGCTCCATCTAAACTTACATATACCCTTGCATTATCTCCAACAACTTTATAAATGGGTTCATAGAAAATTTTGTAAGAAATATAATCAGATTTTTTAAACTTTGTGGTATTTCTGTAATAGGCAAGGTACTTACTATCAATTTTGTTGCCATCTGTAAAATCTATTACTTTAGGCGTGTTGTAATCTTTACCTATAATTAAAGCTTTATATACTACTGTGTCTGTAAAAACGGTATTAAACTTATTGTATTTTATAATTTCTACAGCATACTCATTTACTTTTAATGCATCCCTTACATCCTGCCAAGTAGTCTGTTTTTTGGTTTGACTAGCAAATTCTGAAGATTTTTCTGAAAGTGATTTTTCTAATTTGTCAATGTCTTTTTGTAATTGCTCTAAGTCTATATTCCCTTGGTTTAACTCATCATTGCTCATAGAAATAGCTCTGGTAAGTTCTGAATTTTTGAAACTCCAGCGTTCAAAATCATTTTTAAGGGATTCATTGTTGCTGTTTACTATAGATTCTCTTAGTTGTTTGGTAGAATTTAGCAACAATCCTTTGGTAATAAGGCTATTGTTATATACGGTTTCTACCTCTTTTTTATTGTTGTATTCAAAAGCAATAGTTTTATAAAACTCAAAATCTTGGTTTATTTTTTTCCAAAACTCTTTTTTCTCTCTTTCTGTAAGATAACTAAAATACTTGCCTATATACTCTAAGTATAAAGAGGTGGTATTACTTAGTTCTTCTTTGGAGTCTTTTCTATCTCCTTGTAAGTAATACAACTGGGCTAAGTTGCTTCTTGTAAGCGTGATGTCTAAATGATTCTTATTCTCAAAAATATCATAATAATAGGACAATGATTTTTTGTAAGAAGCTTCACTTTTTTTGTACTCCTTGTTGTATTGCTGTATTTTAGCATTAATGCTATAGTTTTCTGCCAGAATTTGCTTGTTTTCTTTTTCTCCTAAGTCTGTTAGAATCTGGATAGACTGTTCTATATCTCTTTCTGCTAAAGCTATTTTCCCAGTTTCTAAGTAATAAAAGGCTTTATTTTTTAGTATAGTTGCATTTTGAAAGCTTGTATAACCCAAAGCATTTTTTACAATATTGCTGGCGGTTATAAAATCAAACTCTAGGTCTGTAGATGTATCATGCTTATAGAGCCTAGCTAAACTCATTTCTGACAAGCCTTTGGCATAATTTAGATTATTCTCTCCAAAAACAAGTTTATATATATCTTTTGCTTTTTTAAACTCGAGTACTGCATGTTTATAATCTCCAAAATAAGAAGCAACAGTACCATTTATAAAACTAGCATTAGCGTATTGAAATGAGTTTTTTCCAAATGCTTTTTCAGAAATAGAAATACTCTGCAAACCTTTTTTTGATGCTTTACTAAATTCTCCTTTTTGAGCTTCTATATTGGCAATATTACTTAACAATGGCAATAAAAGAGGGCTTTCTACACCATATTTATCTAAAAACTGCGCTTCTATTTTGTCTAACTTATCACTTATATACTCGGCTTTTCCAGAGGAAATAAACACAGATGCAAATTCTACAAAATCATTATCTTGCTTCAACTGTATTTTGTCAATGTTTTTTTTAGCTGCAGATACATCTCCGTAAGCAATGTTTTTACGTGTAAGCGCCCTAAAGTAATTGTCTAATGTAGTATTGTCTTTTGTGCCTAGAGATAGTTTATAAATTTTACCCTCTGTTTTAGATTCTTGCAATAAAGCAGATGCTTCTTTATGGTTACCAGATTTTAGAAAAGCATTTGCCTGATAAATTAACTGATTGGCAAATAAAGTACTGTTTTGTAACTGATAAGGATATAGTGCTTTTACCTCTTTATCCAGCACTTCATTGGCTTTATCAAACTGACCAGACTCTGCTAATAGTTCTGAATAAGTATTGGCATACAAATTTTTATCTTTGTGCAATGGATGAAGCCTAGAATCAAAATTGTTTACATAAAATTTGGTATAAATTTCTAATGGCACTTTAAAATTACCTGATAGTTTGTTTCTAGCAGTTGCTATTAGAAGCTGGTCATTTATGTAATTTGGAGAAGAAACGGCTAAAACTTGATTATCTATTTCTTCCAAAGCCAAAACCCTTTTCTCTAGCTCATTTTTTAACTCAAGTTTTGTGTTTATTTCTATAGATTTCAAAAGCAACAACCGTGTTAAAGGATGGTCTTTTTGCATAAAACTTTGATTGTTATAACTTCTTTTTTTCAAAAATAAAGAATCTATATGCACTTTGGCACCCTCTAAATCATCAGAAAGCATATATTTATCTACCAACATCATTTCAGATTTTATGATATTTATATTGTCTCTGTTTTTACCCCTTCGTTCATAAATGCTATGGTGCTTAGCATAATACCCATCTGCTGTGGCTTTAAAACTTATTTTAGCCCAACCTAAACTCCAAAAATGTCTAGCCAAATATTCTTCATAAGACAAATACGGTTCAGATTCTGGCAGGTAAGTAAAGCCTTTAAATGTTTTATCTAGGCTGGGTTTTAAACCTTCTTTGGTGTCTACTTTATTGTTGTATGTAAGGGCGTAAGCAAACTTATCTTGATTTAGTTTCTCATAATTATTCACAAGTAGTAATCTATTGTCAAAAGCAGAAACATCCCTTGCTTTTCTATCTATATTTTGTAGTATCCATTGGTAACTTTTGGTTAAAAGAGAGTCTGCAAAAATATAATCTCCCTCTTTATGTTTGATGCGTGCGGATAAGTTTAAAAAATCTGCATAATTCCTTTTTATAGCAACAAATTGTTTGGGTGAATACGTACCAACAAGACTATCTTTTGTATTGGGTACAAATACAGAATACGCTTCTTTAATTAAAGATTGCTGGTATTCACTTTGATCTAAAAATAAGTTGTAGGCCTCTTTGTAATATCCATTAGCCAAAAGCACATCAATTTCGTTTCTAGTAATGTCATTTTTTATAGGTTCTAACTTATTTTTAAATGCTATTGATTTAGCTTTCTCTATTTTTTCTAAAGCCAATCCCTCAAAACCGTGTACAGCGTATTCTTTTGCTAATTTACTTAGGCCTAGGGCATAATAACTCATTGTTTCTGGATCTAAAGCCAATAACTCCTCTAGGTAAAGAATTTCTACCTCATTAATAAATTCTAACTGACCCTTTAAAACAAAAAGATTTTTTATTTTATACAAAATAGCATCTGTATAAATTAGTTTATTGAATTTGCTATCTTGTTTTCTTTTTGCAATTATTTGGTTGCAAAATGCCAAAGATTTGTTGTAGCTTCCGTTTCTTAGATTAGCCTCTATCCTGAAAATTTTATTATCATAAATAGTTTGAGAAAAAGAAAAATAAGTTAAAAAACAAGTTATGACAAAGGGTAAAAATTGATTTTTTGTAAAATTCCTCATTGTTTTTTATTGAAAATTAAACAACTTATTTTATGATTTAGTAAAGATAGCCTTTTTTACAATTTCGTATTCTTTTTTAAATCATTTTTAAAATTTAGAACAATATATTTTACACAAAAATTGTATTTTTTTGTTAATTTTTTGTGTGTGAATAAGTTGCGTTTTTTAGTTGCTAAATACTGAAGATATGGCTATTTTAGTATTATTCAAATAATAAATTGTAATAATACAAGATTATGAAATAAAAATCAAGCAGGAAAGCGCCTAGAGGCTTGGTATGTAAAAGTCAAATTTTTCGACTGTTTTTTTAAGAAAATATTTTATTGATATTTGAAGACCGATAGAAGTTTTTTAGGTGATTTAATAAAGAATTGAAGATGTTAAGTGGTACTGTGAAGAATTGTAAAATTGTGTGGGAAGAATGTTTGACTATTGTCAAAACTAGGGTTGGAGAAAAAGGGTTTAATACTTGGTTTAAGCCAATTATACCCATGGATGTAAAAGGCAATTCTCTTATAATACAAGTACCAAGTCAATTCTTTTATGAGTGGTTGGAAGAACATTACGTTAGTGTTTTAAAAGAAGCAATAACTACTGTATTAGGCGTAACAGGAAAACTAGAATACTCTATAGTTATAGACAAAGGAGATAAAGTAAGTAAGCCATATGTTGTAAACTATCAAGGTGGAAATCAATCTTTTTCAAAACCTTCTGATCAAAGAGCAATTACGGCAACTATGAATCCGTTTGATATTCAGCCCTTTGATTCTGTTGGTTTTAGATCTCAATTAAACCCAAGATTTAATTTTGAGAATTTGGTAGAAGGAGAGTGCAATAGATTAGCAAGATCTGCAGGTATTGCTATTGCCAACAAGCCTGGCTTAACATCATTTAACCCTTTGTTTATCTTTAGTCATTGTGGCAGAGGAAAAACACACTTGGCCCAAGCCATTGGAAACAGAGTCATAGAAAACAATCCTAATAAGTCTGTATTATATGTGCAGTCTGAAAAATTTGCCAATCAAGCAATTGAGGCATTTAAAAATAATAGCGTACAAGAATTTGCCAATTATTATTTGCAGGTAGACGTACTTATTTTAGACGATGTTCAGTTTTTGATGGGTAAATCTAGAACGCAAGAATTGTTTTTTCATATATTCAACCATTTACACCAAAACGGAAAACAAATAGTTCTTACTAGCGATGTTGCTCCAAATGCACTAAATGGTTTAGAAGAAAGACTAATTTCTAGATTCAAATGGGGGCTATCTGCTGAAATGACTTTGCCAGATTTCGAAACCAGAATGGCCATCATATACAAAAAACTAGAGGCAGATGGTGTACTTATGTCTAGCGACGTAGTAGAATATTTAGCCTATAGTGTAGAAACTAATGTACGTGAGTTAGAAGGTGTAATTGTATCTTTAATTGCACAAGCATCTCTAAACAAAAGAGAAATAGATTTAGAGCTTGCAAAACAAGCCCTGCATAGAATTGTTAAAAACATAGATGTAGAAGTAAATATAGATTACATCCAAAAATTTGTATCTAATTATTTTGATGCATCCATAGAAGACATGAAAGGCAAAACTCGTAAAAGAGAAATTGTAGTCCCTCGCCAGGTTTCTATGTATCTTACAAAAGAATATACAAATATGTCTTTAAAAGCAATAGGATATCATTTTGGCAATAGAGACCACAGTACAGTTATACATGCCATAAAAACAGTAAATGACATGATGGATACTGATCAGAAATTCAACTCCATGATGCAAGATATTCTGAAAAAAGTAAAAATGAAGGCAAGCTAATTGTAAAAGAATAAAGAATAAAGTAGTTAGCTACGCTATTTTACTTACCTAGTGCTACTTGATTGTTATGAACAAATTTTGATATGAGGATACTAACAATCAAGTATTTCCTTTTATTTTTTACAACTGATTTAGTTTTAAGAAATAATAAAGGTATCTTTTGGAGAAATAAATAATCTTAAACATAGTCATTTAGAAAACGTAACAACACTGCCATACATCTGGAGATTGGTTGAAATTAAGAAATCATTTTTTAATTATGTTTAAATATATTGTTTTATAAACGCACTACTAACAACAAAAAAAAAGTAGGCTTTAGTCTAGAAAAAGACATAAGTAAAACACCATAAAAATTAACTTTAGAAACAAAAATATGTAAAAAATATCCTTGATACATTTACAGTGTTTTTTCTCTAGTTTTAATAAAAAATGCTTACATTTATTAGATTATAAATTTATGGTTGGAGTCTCAAAAAACATTTTAACTCAACTATCTTCCGCTTTAGAATCTCTAAACAATGAAGAATATACCAAGCCTTTAGACATTTTTTCGGGCGCAAGTACCTCTCAACATGTACGTCATATTTTAGAATTTTATTTGTGTGTGATAGATTCAGACAAACAAAATATAAATTTTGATGTAAGAAAACGAGATCTAAGCATAGAACAAAACATTCATATAGCTCAAGAAAAAATAGCCTCCATTTCTAATGCTTTAGATTCACTTAGCAACGACACTCATTTACTCCTAACGGCTTCTTTGGGGAGCAAATCCCACACTGTACAATCATCTTTGCTAAGAGAATTGCTTTATGTTGTAGAGCATGCGGTACACCACATGGCAATAATAAAAATGGGACTAATGCTGCATTTTCCTCATATAAAATTAAAAGCTAATTTTGGAGTTGCAGAGTCTACCATTGCTTATAGAGACGTATGTGCACAGTAAGTTTTTTACCAACCAAAACTGGTTTTATTTTAACATCCAACCGAGACGAAAAAAACTTTCGCTCTAAAGCAATTTTTCCTAGCTATAAAGAATCTACTTCAGGTACACTTACATACCCAAAAGATGGGCAGGCAGGCGGCACTTGGATATCTCTAGCCCCTAACAAAATGATTTGCCTATTAAATGGTGGATTTGAAAAGCACACTCCAAACCCTTTGTACAGGCACAGTAGAGGAAAAGTAGTCTTAGATGCATTTGATTCAGAAAGCTTTGAACAATTTAGAACAAACTATGATTTTTCAGATTTGGAGCCACACACCCTAATTATGATAGAGTTTGGACATAACTTAAATCTACACGAATTGCGGTGGGATGGTGATAAAAAACACATAAAAAAAATGAGTGTTTTATTGCCAGCCATTTGGTCTTCTGTAACGCTATACCCAAAAGATGTTTGCAAAAAACGGGAAGAACTTTTTGCTCATTGGTGCAAAACATCAAAATTTGAACCAGAACTAATCAAAGGATTTCATTTAAACGGAGGATTTGGAGACAAAAGAAATGATTTTTTGATGCAACGTGAGGATGGACTACAAACCATAAGCATAAGCCAAGTTATTTTAGAAAATGGCGAGGGGAAACTATTTTATACGGATTTATTAGAAAAATAATGCTAGAAAAATTTCAGATACAAATGTTAAAGTGGCTAAAATGGGAGTTTTGGCCATTTTGGTTTTTTTATATGCCTGTATATGTAAAGTTTTTAATTCTAAGTGCTAAAGCAAGGTCTATGGCTTTTTTTACAGCAGCAAATCCACTAATGGAACAAGGGGGGTTTACAGATTATTCTAAATATAATGTACTAAAACACATACACTCAGACTTTTTACCTAAAACTATTTTGTTATCTAATCCTACAGAAAACAAAACATTAGAACAAATGAGGGCCTCAGAAATTGATTTTCCAATCATATTAAAACCTGATATTGGAGAAAGAGGTTTTGGTGTAGAAAAAATTGATTCATTAAAAGCATTAACAAACTATTTTGAGACTAAAAAAAATATTGGCGAAATCATTTTGCAAGAATTTATCTCCTACCCCATAGAATTGGGGATAATGTACAGCAAAAAAAACAGCGAAATATCTGGGCAAATATCTTCTGTTGTTTCAAAACAATTTTTATCTATAACTGGTGATGGAGTATCAAGTTTAGAAGTATTAATATCAAGAGACAACAGAAGCAAGTTTTACCTAGATTCTTTGCTAAAAATATACGCTCAAGAACTAGAAGTAGTTTTAGAAAAAAATGAAACTAAAGAATTAGTAGCCATAGGAAATCATTGCAGGGGCACCATGTTTTTAGATTATAACCATTTAATAAACAACAATTTAATCCGTGTTTTTGACACAATATCTAAACCAATTGTAGGATATCATTTTGGCAGATTTGATTTAAGAGTACCCTCCATAGAAGATTTATATAAAGGAAAAAACATAAAAATAATGGAATTAAATGGTTCTGCTTCTGAACCCGCACACATATATGACCCCAATATGCAATTATCAAAAGCTTATGTTCATTTGTTTGCACATTGGCAAAGATTGTATGAAATTAGCATAGAAAATCACCAAAATGGTGTGCCTTATGGCTCTGCACTAGAAATCTGGAAGGCAGTAAGACAAAGAGGGAAATTTAAAAAAATTATAAATAACACAAAATGAGCCTTTTAGTTGTAGGATCAGTAGCTTTTGACGCTATAGAAACGCCTTTTGGCAAAGCAGACAAAATTGTTGGGGGCGCAGCTTCTTACATTGCATTATGTAGCTCTTATTTGTGCACTAACGTAAATCTAGTAGCTGTTGTTGGCGGAGATTTTCCTAAATCATACATTGAAAATTTCAAGAAACATGGTGTGGATACCGATGGGTTGCAGATTAAAGAAAATGAAAAAAGTTTTTTTTGGAGTGGTAAATACCACGACAACATGAATAAAAGAGATACTTTAATTACAGAACTAAATGTATTGGCAGATTTTGACCCTATCATACCAGAATCATACCAAGATTGCAACTATTTGATGCTTGGCAATCTTGTGCCTGCTCTACAAAGTACTGTAATTTCTAGACTCAAAAACAGACCAAAATTAATTGTTATGGACACAATGAATTTTTGGATGGATATAGCACTAGAAGATTTAAAAAAAACCATTTCTATGGTAGATGTTTTGACTGTGAATGATGAAGAGGCTCGCCAACTTACAGGAGAATACCACTTATCTAAAGCAGCAAAAGCCATTCAAAAAATGGGACCCAAGCACGTAATCATTAAAAAAGGTGAGCATGGTGCTTTTCTCTTTCATGAAGAAGGTACTTTCTTTAGCCCAGCGCTTCCGTTAGAAGAAGTAATGGACCCTACTGGTGCAGGAGACACTTTTGCAGGCGGTTTTATAGGTTATTTAGCTAAAACAGATGATTTGTCTTTTGCTAACATGAAAATTGCTTTGGTGTATGCTTCTGCAATGGCTTCTTTTTGTGTAGAGAAATTTGGTACAGAAAAATTGGTAAACTTATCACAAACTGAAGTACAAGATAGATTACAATCCTTTGTTTCATTAACACATTTTGATTTATAGATCTTTTTTGTTAGATATTGGGAAATAAGGATTTAATTGTATCTAAATTCCCAATATCTAACAAATTTTACCTCTAAATTTTTTCAAAAAATCTCAGAAATCATTGAAAAAACAGAAATACTATTTCTACTTTTTTTAGAATTCACTTAGAGTTGTACTGATTAAACAGCAGATAAAATTAGGCGAACATCATTTCTTTCACATTACCCAAACAGTGCTTAGCGTTTCAAACAAGGTTCTTAAGATTTTGAGTACAAAAAAAATAATTACTAGGTTTTATTAATACCATAATTTACTCAATGTCATTGTTATACAGATGAAATTACTTTTTTTTTAAAAGAGACAAAAACTCTGCAACATCTAATACTTTGGGTACAAAATCTCTGAATCTACTGTTTGTCTTTATTTTAAAAACAATTATTAAATAAAACATGAGCACTAAATTTGACAGTGTAGGTGTAAGTGCTGCCCCCCAAATACCATATACCGGCACCAAATAACAAGCCCCAAAAAACACTGTAACCAATAAGGCAAGTAAATTACTAAATACGTTTTGCTCAAATTTTCCAACACCAGAAAAATAATGATTTAAAATATTACTGCATCCAAAAGAAATAATGCCTACTGCCAAAATACCTATGAGTCGTCTTACATCTAAGAACTCCTCTTTAAATAAAAATACATACAACTGATCTGGAAAAAGCAACAAAAACATCATAGCTAAGCTTAATAAAACCAAACTTAATCTAAACATTTTGATAGTAACTTGGGCATTTTTTAAAAAGTTTGTGTTGTTAGAAATATGCGCATACTGAACGGTAGAAATACTTTGTGTTAAAAATAAAAAAGCTTCTGCCAAAGTAATGGCAACGGACAATACACCGGTTATGCTTCTACCATAAAGCATAAACAAAGTGTACATTGGGATTCTTTTATTTAAAAACTGTAATACATTAGAAAGCTGGTCTATAAACCCTAATCTTACAATCTTAAAAAATGTAGCCTTAAACCCTTGAAGATCAAAAATTGACTCAGGTTCTTTTAATATAAATACAAAACTATAGATTAGTCCTAGTAAATAAGCAATTATCATTGCCAAGAAAAACCCATACACATCATCTTCAAAACCAGAAAAATAAAAGAAGTAGACAAGCAAAAACAATAAAATGATGTATCTAATAAAATTTAGCCCATTGGCTTTATTTACCTTTTGTTTGCCCAACAATACCATAAAATGATATTCAAACAAAGAACCCAAAAAGGAACAAATCACTAACATATAATAATAGCTAGTGTTCTGTAGTTTCAATTCCTTAATATTTAATTGGTAAGTATCTGCCAAGAAACTAAACCCTATTTGCAAAACCAATGGAGATAAGAAACTTGAAATTAAAGCCCATACATAAGCAGGTATCAGCAAATTATAAAAATTTGTTCTTGGGGTAAGGTATACAATAACTGAACTACCCATAAAACCATTTATGAGAATTACCAATGTCAAGTTCGCATTAAAAATTGCTACCTCTCCCCTTCCATCATCGCCCAAAAAATGAACAGTAAGCCACAGAACGGCCAACATGATAAAATTTGACAGTAATTTTAGAGTGGCGGTATTGAAAATACTTTTAAGCACTATTTAAAACAATAGTACAAAAGTAGAATTAAAACTGATATTTTCTAGTATTTTCACTGTATGAAAACGATGTTTAGCATTATTATCACCGCTTACAATCATGGAAAATTTATAGAACAAGTAAAAAAAAGTCTTGATAGTCAAACTTTTAGAAATTTTGAAATCATAGTTATAGACAACTTTAGCACAGATGGCTCTGCCGAATCTTGGAATACTTTTAGTTTAAAAGATATAAAAACCACCATTTTTCTAAACAAACAAAATGTTGGCATTTGCAAAGCATTTAACCAAGGTGCAAAAATGGCAATAGGAAAATATTTAATAGATCTAGCACCAGACGATGAGTTTAGAGAAGATAAACTTCAGAAAAATTTTGAATTGTTAGAAAAAACAAATAGCGAATTACTTTTTTCCGATTGCGAACTTATAGACATGCAAGGAAAAACAATAGGCTTACATTCAAAATTATATCCGTTTGATTACCAAGGTAAAGGAAATTATTTTACAAGTGCTCTAGAAAAGCACTGTATAGCGTCTCCTTCTATGGTGTGTTCCAAAAAACTTTTTAACTCCTTAGGTGGGTATGATGAGCAACTAAGCTATGAAGATTTTGATTTTATTTGCAGAGCTATGCATACTAGTGCAATTGTTTATGACAAGCAGGTATTAGTAAAAAAACACATGGCCAATAATAGCCTTTCTACACAGTTCAAAAAAAGAAATAGCCACATTCATTATTCAACACTTAAAGTTTGTAAAAAACTAGCTTACCTGTGCCGAACAGAACTTGAAAAAAAAGCATTGAAGAAACGGATTATACATGAAAGAAATGGACAAATTAAATTATTGAATCTTTCGTTGGTTATTCATTACCAACAACTCCTGTATAAAATATAATCTACACATCTGGTGTCTTTGTATTTCTTTAATAAAGATTGTGAATATCCGTTATTGTACCAGTAGTAGAATTGATTAGTGATTTTGGGCGAAACCCTATCGGGTCAGGCTCTACGCTCTCGCTTTTGTTGCTGAAAAAGCAACAAAGAGCTCCGCTTCGATCCTTT